>CALXGC010000148.1 GCA_944387755.1 uncultured Oscillospiraceae bacterium
CTCACCGACCTGGAGCGGGCCAACCGGGCCCTCCGGGGGGAGGTGGAGCGGGAGCGGGAGCTGGACCGGCAGCGGATGGCCTTTTTCAACGCCGCCTCCCACGAGCTGAAGACCCCCGTGACCATTCTGAAGGGGCAGCTCTCCGGGATGCTGGAGGGGGTGGGGGTCTACCGGGACCGGGACAAGTGCCTGCTGCGTTCCCTCCAGGTGGCGGGGCGGATGGAAAATCTGGCGCAGGAGATGCTGGCCATCTCCCGCATGGAGGGCGGCTCCGGGGCTGTGAAGCGGGAAGCGGTGGAGTTGTCCGTCCTCCTGGAGCGCCAGTTGGCCCTGGACGCGCCCCTTCTGGAGCAGCGGGGCCAGCGGCTGGTGCAGGGCCTGACGCCGGGGATTACCGTCACCGGGGACGATTCCCTGCTGGGGAAGGCGGTGGGGAACCTGCTGTCCAACGCCGCCTTCTACTCCCCGGAGGGCGCGGAGGTGCGGGTGTGGTGCGGCCTGCTGGACGGCCGCCCGGCCCTGACGGTGGAGAACACCGGGGCTCACATCAGCGAGGAGGCCCTGCCCCATCTGTTCGAGGCCTTCTACCGGGAGGAGGGCTCCCGGAACCGTGCTACCGGCGGCAGCGGCCTGGGGCTGTATCTGGTAAAGATGATTCTGGACCGTCACGGGGCGGACTGTACCATCGAGAATACAGAAGACGGGGTGCGGGCCACAGTGCGGTTTGAGGTGGGCGCCGTCCCTGGACTTCCCGCCGGGGATATGGTAGGATAAACGGGAATCCGGCAATTAGGGGGGACGCCCATGGAAAAGACGATTTTGATTCACGGCTCCGGCCACAAGGCGAGCAGCTGGAGAGAGACCGTCTCGCACCTGGACCGCCGGGAGGACATCCTGTGCCCGGAGCTGTCCGCCATCTTAAACGGGCGGGAGGCCAGCTTCCCCAATCTGCGCGCCGCCTTCGCCCAATACTGCGCCCAGACCGGCGGGCCGGTCCACCTGTGCGGCCTCTCCCTGGGGGGCATCCTGGCCCTGGACTATGCCCTGGACCACCCGGAGAACGTCAAGACCCTGGCGCTCATCGGTACGCCCCACAAGGTCCCCAAGTTCGCTTTTGCCCTCCAGAATGTGGTGTTCCGGTTTCTGCCCAAATCCGCCTTCGCGTCTATGGCCTTTGACAAGAGGGACACCTTCGCCCTGGGGCACTCCATGAAGAACCTGGATTTCAGCGGCCGGCTGGGTGAGCTCCGGTGCCCCACCCTCATCCTCTGCGGGGAAAAGGACAGCGCGAACCTGAAATCGGCCCATTTCCTGGCTCAACACATTCCGGGGGCGGAGTTACAGGTTCTTGAGAACATCGGGCATGTGGTGAACGAGGAAAATCCCAGGGCACTGGCGGAGCGGCTGAACCAATTCTATCACTTATATTCCAAATGATTTTGGGCAGGCCGTTGGCCTGCCCCGCTTTTTCTTTTCTCCACACAAATCACACATTTCCTCCATCTTTCCTCCATATTGCCCTGGTATTCTTTCCTCATCCCAAGCAGAAAGGAATCCGACAATATGGAAATCAAGATTCAAAATGTCAGTATGACCTACCCCAGCGGGAAGCGGGCCCTGAAGGGGCTGAACCTGGAGTTAAAATCCCCCAGCCTCATCGGCCTGCTGGGCCCCAACGGGGCGGGCAAATCCACTCTGATGAAGCTGTTGGCGGCGGCCCTGATGCCCACCGAGGGGAACATCCTGGTGAACGGAACGCCGCTGGCTAAGGCTGAGAGCCATCTGAAGGCCAGTCTCGGCTATCTGCCCCAGGACTTCGGTTTGTTCGATGAGCTGACTGTCACCCAGTTTTTAGACTACATGGCCGCCCTCAAGGGGATTGCGAACCCCAAGGCCGCGATTCAGAAAACCATTCAGGCGGTCAATCTGGAAGAAAAGGCAAAATCCAAAATCCGCACCCTCTCCGGCGGCCAGCGCCAGCGGGTGGGCATCGCCCAGGCTCTGCTGGGGAATCCCCCCTTCCTGATCTTTGACGAGCCCACCGTGGGACTGGACCCGGAGGAGCGTATCCACTTCCGCAACCTATTCTCCCGCACCGCCCAGGAGCGGTTGGTGCTGCTCTCTACCCACATCATTGAGGACGTGCAGTCGGTGTGCGGCCAAATCGTGGTCATCCACCACGGGACCATCCTGTTCACCGGTACGCCGGAGCAGTTGATCCAGTCGGCTGCCGGCCATGTGGGGGTGTTCTACGAGCGGGAGGCCGGGCAGGAGGCGGGCCTCCACATCACCGCCCGGGTAAACACCAGCCGGGGCGTCCGATGTCGGGCCGTGGCGGACCAGCTGCCGTCCTATGCCCAGGCGGAGGAGCCCTCTTTGGAGGACGCTTACCTCTATCTGATTTCCAGGGAGGCGGTACAATGAAGACGGTGCGGCTCTTTCCCCTGGAACTAAAGCGGCTGCTGCAAAGCCGCCTGACCTGGCTGGTAATGGCCTTGACGGTTCTCTCCCCGGTGCTGGGGCTGGTGCTCTATAAGCCCGCCACGTCCACCACCATGCTCTCCATGTATTTGGCCAATCCCGCCATTGCAGGGGGCGTGGCCGGCGCCATTCTCTTCGGCCTGCTGGCCATCTTTGAGCTGGACCGGGCCTCCCGCAGCCGGGTGGACATCCTCACCGACGCGGTGGTATCTCCTTTGTCCACAGCCCTGACCCACCTGCTGGCCCTGCTGACGGCCGCGGCGCTGACGGTGGGCCTCACCATGCTGGTCTGGCTGCCCATCAGCGCGGGGCTGATCGGCACTGTGTTCACCGGCGCAAACTATGTGCTGGCCTATCTGCTGCTGATGGGGCTGGCGCTGCCCCTGGGTATCCTGGCGGCGGCCGCAGCCTACCAGTTCACCCGCCGGGCGGATCTGTCCATCGTCCTGTTCATCGCCTTCTGCGCCCTGAGCCTGACGGTGTGGGCGGGGGAGTGGCATCTGTGCTGGCTCAACCCCTGCGTGTGGGCTTTGTCCGACGACTTCTCCAATCTCCGTGTGTTCCGGTCGGTGGCCTGGATGCGCCTCACCTGGTTTCTTACACTGACCGGGGTTTGGACAGTCTCCTATCTCTGCATCCGGCAGTATGGGAAGGGCGTGTTCGGCTCCCTGGCCCGGAGCGCCCGGCGGATCTACCGCCCGGTGATTGCCTTGGCGCTGCTGGCCTGTTCCGGCGCTGCTTACGCCGCCCAGCCCTTTATCGACCACAGCAACCCGGACCCAACGGCGATGTCCCTCTATGACATTCCCTATGCCGAAGGCGTCACTTTTATCCGCCGCACCGCCCAGGTGTTTCCGGACACGGTTGCCGGTACGGTGACGGGCCGGGCCTCCTACCAGTTCCAGAATACCTCCGGCCAGGAGCAGAGCGTCTCCTTCGGCATCAACCCGGGCTACGCCATCTCCAATGTGAAAGCCAACGGCGCTGACGTTCCCTTCACGGTGAGCGGCTACCAGGAGTACAACGAGGCCCGGCTGGAAGTCACCATTCCCGCCCAGAAAGAGGTGGAGCTGACCATGGAGTACAGCGGCTTTCCCCAGGAGAGTATGCCTACCATGCAGGGCGGCAAGGAGCTGAGCCGGGAATACCTCTGCCTGGAGAATTCTGCTCTCTCGCCCCGTGTGATGAATGTGCTGCCTGGGGAAGCCGGCTATCCTGCTGAAATTGAAATCACTCTGCCGGATTCCATGATTGCCATTCCCTTCGGCTCCAGCGAGGCGGAGGTCGTCGCGGAGCACGGGGACGGCACCAGAACATGGCGGTATGAACAAAACGGCGCCGGCGGCATTCTCTACGCCGGGGACTATATCCGGGAGGACATCCAGGCCGGCGGCATGACCATCCAGTTCTACTACGGCCGCAAGCATCAGGCCGTCATGGAGGAGGCCGGCGCGGTGGAGGCGGTGAAGGCTGTGGTGGACTACTGCACCGAGCACTATGGGAAGCTGTCCTACGGCACCGGGGAGACCCTGAAGCTCATCCAGAGCCGGGTGGCCGGCGGCGGCTACGCCGCCAATGGGGCCAGCCTGCTGGATGAGGCGGACTTTACCGCCGCCAACC
>CALXGC010000149.1 GCA_944387755.1 uncultured Oscillospiraceae bacterium
GTAACCCCGCGGCACACGCGGCGGGCCGCTTAGTGCTGCTCGGTTCCCCGCCTGACACGGTTCACGGAGCCGCGTTGCGCGGGACCGGCCTATCATCGCTGCTTATCCAGGTCAGACGGCACATCACTCGTCCGGGGGCCGGAATTCATCCCTGCTGCAGCGGATTGCAGGTACAGGGCACCGCTATCTCCCCAACTAGTGCGGCCTTGCTTTCCGCCGAAGGCGGAATCCTTGCTCCGCCTTCGGCGGGCTTCAGACTGGGAACTATTTTACTATAATTCTCTCCCCTTGGCAACTGATTTTTTCACCGAAAACCGGGGAAGGCTGGACAAAAATGGGGAAACCTTATATAATAGAGGGGCGGGCACGGAAAATTTTTTGCGCCGTGCGCAAGATTCGGGGCCGCGCCGGGCCGACGGCGTTCTGCACAGCTTCTGTGACGGGTGGGAGGCCTTGGATCGCCACACCGCTGGAAGCAGAAGGAGAAAGACATGGAAATCAACGGCGAAATTGTCCGGGAGAACGTCCGCTATGCGGAGCTGAATCTGTCGGACCCCATTATGAAGGCCCTGGAGCAGAAGGGCTATGAACAGGCAACCCCCGTCCAGGGGGGCGCCATCCCCTACTTTATGGACTACCGGGACGTCATCGCCAAGGCGCCCACCGGCACGGGCAAGACCTTTGCCTTCGGAATCCCCATGGTGGAGCACATCGACCCGGCCTCCAGCGACGTGCTGGGGCTGGTGCTGGCCCCCACCCGGGAGCTGGCCATCCAGATCCGGGACGAGCTGCGGGACCTGTGCGCCTTCCGGGAGGGCGTGCGCACCGTGTGCCTCTACGGCGGACAGCCCATCGACAAGCAGATCACCCAGCTGAAGAAAAAGCCCCAGATTGTGGTGGCCACCCCCGGCCGCCTGATGGACCACGTGAAGCGCCGCACCCTCCGCCTGGACAAGGTGGAGACGGTGGTGCTGGACGAGGCCGACCGGATGCTGGACATGGGCTTTATTAAGGACGTCACCCGGATTCTGGACCTGATGCCCCAGCGGAAAAACCTGGGGCTCTTCTCCGCGACCATTTCACGGGAGGTCATGGACATCTCCTGGGTGTACCAGCGGGACCCGGTGGAGATCACCGTCCGGGCCGACCGGCAGAACAAGCCGGACATCACCCAGTACCGCCTGGACGTGGACCGGAACCAGAAGGTGGACGCCCTGGTCCGCATTCTGGAGCTGGAGGGCTATGACCGGGTCATCGCCTTCTGCAACACAAAAAATATGGCCGACCGCCTGGCCGGCCTGCTGCAGATGCGGGGCGTCTCCTGCGAGGCCATCCACGGGGACATCCAGCAGCGGGTCCGGGAGAAGACCCTCCAGAAATTCCGGGAGGGGCAGCTCCGGGTGCTGGCCGCCACCGACGTGGCCGCCCGGGGCCTTGACATCGACGACGTGGACGCGGTTTTCAACTATGACGTGCCCGACGAGAACGAGTACTACATCCACCGCATCGGCCGCACCGGCCGGGCCCGCCGCCACGGGGCCGCCTACTCCCTGGTGTCCAACATCACCGAGGGCATCCGCCTGGACGACATCCGGAAAAACACCGGCAGCGACATCCGGCCCGTGCGCCTGGGGGAGCGGGGCCTGGAGCCGGTGGGATAACCCTTTTTTCACCTGTTTTTAATCCGCTTTCCCCGGTATTTTTATGCCCGTACTCTATGATTGTTTTCACAGCGCCATGTCCCGGCGCGCCGGCCCCCGCCCCCAGAGGACGGGCCCGCCGGAGGCGGCGGGAACAACCATTCAGATTGGAGTGTAGCGTATGAACGGAAAGAGACTCTACCGGACGGAGGCCCCCTATAAAATGCTGGCCGGCGTGTGCGGCGGCATTGGGGAGTACTTTGACATCGACCCCACCATTATCCGGGTGCTGTGGGCCGTCCTCATTTTGTGCGCCGGTATGGGCTTCTGGGCCTATCTCATCTGCGCCCTGGTCATCCCCAAAAAGAGCGACGTGTACCCCGGATACTAAAAAATGGACGCCTTACGGCGTCCATTTTTTCTCATCAGTTCTCGGCCTCCCGGATGGCCTCCTCCGGCGTCCGCACCCCCAGCAGCACGGCCAGCAGGCCGTTGCCATAGCGGTCGAACATATCCACCGGCAGAATCACCGCCTCCCGCAGCACCGCCGCGCTGGGCAGCATATCCCGGCAGCTGATAAAGACCTTATACCGGATCTCGCCGTCCCGGTAGTCCAGCTCAAAGTTGCCGTTGCTCAGGCCGAAGTTGGCGCGGGTGAGATACTCCGCCACCTGGGCCATGCAGTTCTCGTCCGCCCGGACGCCGCACTTGCCGAAGGCGATGACAAAACGGCACTCGTCGTTGGGGTCCTCGCTTCTGCGGGGGCCGCACACGTCCATAAGGACCTGCACCTTGTCCAATTTGGCGGTGCCCAGGCCGAAGCTCGCCTGGAAAAGCCCGTCTTCCTCGTCAAAGCTGTACTTCCACTCCTGGTCCCGAAACATTGCGTGGACCGCGCTGCGCACCATTTCCACTGTGGCCATAGAGATGGCCTCCTCTCTGTCAGGATTTGGAGTTTTATTATAGCGGACAGCGCCGGATACGTCAAGTCAAACTGCTGTAAAATAAAGAAAAATTTAAGGAGGAACTTGTCATGCTGCACATACGCCTGTCTGCCCCGGACGACGTCCCCCGCCAGCGGGAGCTCTGGCAGCTGGCCTTTGGCGACGCAGGGGCCTATGTGGACAATTTTTACAATACTTATTACCGGCCGGAGCGTATGCTGGTGCTGGAGGAGGACGGCCAGGTCCAGGCCATGACCGCCTGGTTTGACACCGCCCTGTCCGTACCGGGCCGGGAGCCGGCCAGGGCCGCCTATCTGTACGCCGTGGCCACCCACCCGGCGGCCAGAGGCCGGGGACTGGCCGGAGAGCTGCTGGCCGGCGCGGACCAATTTTTCCGGGCGTGGAACATCCCGGCGGTGACGACCGTCCCGGCGGAGCCCTCCCTGCACCGGTTCTTCGGCCGGAACGGCTTCCGGGAGTGCTTCGTCCACGGACAGTTCCAGGCGGAGACGGCCGGGCCTGTCCCGGAGGCGCTTCCCAGGCTGGAGCCCATCCCCCCCGCCGTCTACGCCGGCCTGCGGGAGGCCCGCCTGGCGGAGACGGCACACATCGTCCTCCCGGCGGAGGCCGCCGCCTATCAGGCGGGGGCCTGCGCCCTCACCCCCGGCGGCGGACTGTACGCCCTGGAGGCCCCCCGGGGCGCGGCCGTCCTGTGCGCTGAGGGCATGGAGGACGGGACGCTGCTGGTCAAGGAGCTGCTGTGCGTCCGGGAGGACCTGGACTGGGTCCTCGCCCGCCTGCCCGACCTGCTGCCCGGCTGGTCCGGGATCTACCGCACACCCTGGGGCGGCGTCCCCTTCGGTATGCTCAAGTGGCTGGACCCCCTCCGGGACGCGGCCTGGGACTGGTCCTCCACCGCCTACCTGGGCCTCGCTTTTGACTGATTTCCTGCATTGTGAAGAAAAAAGAACCGGAATTTCACACGAAGTTCCGGTTCTTTTTGTGTTTTTCTACAAAAAATTGTCTCTCTTTCTGTGGGAAAAATCAAAAACTTCGGCTTACCACAGCCTTTTCATTGTGGGAACATACACAAAAAAATTGCTTCACTTCTTGACTCTTTATGTTATGCTATACATAAGGACGAGAGGTAGAGCCCATTTTGACCGCTTTCCAAAGACAGCGCCGGAGCGAAATGAAAGTGTTCTGTCATTTTTCTGGAAAGCCGTCACAAAAAACACAGTGTAGGAGGAATGTCATCATGAACAAGTACATCGAGAGAGTTCTGGCGGACACCAAGGCGAAGAACGCCAACGAGCCGGAGTTCCTGCAGACCGTGGAGGAAGTGCTCAGCTCCCTGGAGCCCGTGATCGACGCCCATCCCGAATATGAGAAGGCCGCTCTGCTGGAGCGCATGGTGGAGCCGGAGCGCGCCATCGAGTTCCGCGTCACCTGGGAGGACGACAACCACGTCTGGCACGTCAACCGCGGCTACCGCGTGCAGTACAACGCGGCCCTGGGCCCCTACAAGGGCGGCATTCGCTTTGACCCCTCCGTGAACCTCTCCATCATCAAGTTCCTGGGCTTTGAGCAGGTGTTCAAAGACGCCATGACCGGCCTGCCCATCGGCGGCGCCAAGGGCGGCGCGGACTTCGATCCCCGCGGCCGCAGCGACGCCGAGATCATGCGCTTCTGCCAGGCCTTTATCACTGAGCTGTACCGCCACATCGGCCAGGACATCGACTGCCCCGCCGGCGACCTGGGCTGCGGCGGCCGCGAGATCGGCTATATGTACGGCCAGTACCGCCGCATCGTGGGCGCCGCTGAGATGGGCGCTCTGTCCGGCAAGGCCGTCACCACCGGCGGCTCCATCCTCCGTCCCGAGGCCACCGGCTACGGCGCGGTGTACTATCTGGTGGAGGTCCTCAAGCACGACGGCGAGGACATCAAGGGCAAGCGTCTGGCCATCTCCGGCTTCGGCAACGTGGCCTGGGGCATCATGAAGAAGGCCGCCGAGCTGGGCGCCAAAGTCACCTATATGGCCGGCCCCGACGGCTATGTCCACGATCCCGACGGCATCGACACCGACGAGAAGCTCAACTTCATCCTGGAGATGCGCGCCAAGGACTCCATGCACTGCCAGCCCTATGCCGAGCGCTTTGACTGCGAGTTCGTCCCCGGTCAGAAGTGCTGGGGCGTGAAGGACGTGGACGTCTATATGCCCTCCGCCACCCAGAACGACGTGAACCTGGATTGGGCCAAGAAGATTGCCGAGTCCGGCGTCAAGTACTACATCGAAGTGGCCAATATGCCCACCACCAACGACGCCCTGGAGTTCCTGAAGGGCCAGAAGCACATGGTCGTCGCCCCCTCCAAGGCCGTCAACGCCGGCGGCGTGTCCGTCTCCGAGCTGGAGATGGCCCAGAACGCCGAGCGCCTGTACTGGACCGCCGAAGAGGTGGACGCCAAGCTGCAGGGCATCATGAAGAACATCTACCACTCCTCCGTGGAGGTCGCGGAGCGCTACGGCCTGGGCTATGACCTGGTGGCCGGCGCCAACATCGTGGGCTTCCAGAAGGTGGCCGACGCCATGATGGCTCAGGGCATCTTCTAATTCTGATTTCCCTCTCTCTTCTCCGCACAGAAGACGGGCCGCAGGGACTTCCCCGCGGCCCGTCTTTGCAGCGGAAATTTTTTTGAAAAAAGCCTTGACAGAGCCCGCACCCCATGGTAAGATAATAGAGCGCTTAAACGAGACCGGCGCCGCTCTCGTGCCGGAGTGGCGAAATTGGCAGACGCCCGGGACTTAAAATCCCGTGGGAGAAATCCCGTGCCGGTTCGATCCCGGTCTCCGGCACCATATATCGCGGGATAGAGCAGTTGGCAGCTCGTCGGGCTCATAACCCGGAGGTCGGAGGTTCAAGTCCTCCTCCCGCAACCAGAAATCCGCTGGAATCATGTGATTCCAGCGGATTATTTTTGTTTTCTGCAACTTTTTCGCGAGGTTTATTTTGGGTTTCTG
>CALXGC010000150.1 GCA_944387755.1 uncultured Oscillospiraceae bacterium
TCGGCGAACTTCTTCCACATGTTCACCAGCTGCTGCTGGGTCAGCTTCTTGCCGGACTTGGGCTGGATATAGAGCTTCTGCTCCTCATCCCACCACTCGGAGGAGGCGGCGTCAATGGCGATCTTGAAGTCCTCGCCGGGCTTGTAGCCGGCCTCGCTGATGGCCTGGACGATCACCTTCAGGGCGTCCTCATCCTTCTTCAGGTTGGGGGCGTAGCCGCCCTCGTCGCCCACGCCGGCGGCGGGAGTGCCGTTCTCCTTCAGGGTGGTCTTCAGCTGGTGGAACACCTCGGCGCACATCCGCAGCGCCTCCCGGAAGGAGGGAGCGCCCACAGGCATGATCATGAACTCCTGGATCTCCACGTTGTTGGTGGCGTGAGCGCCGCCGTTGAGGATGTTCATCATGGGCACAGGCAGGGTCTTGGCGTTGACGCCGCCGATATAGTTGTAGAGGGAGACGCCCAGGCTCTCGGCCGCGGCCTTGGCACAGGCCAGGGAAGCGCCCAGAATGGCGTTGGCGCCCAGACGCTCTTTGTTGGGGGTGCCGTCCAGGTCGATAAGCATCTTGTCAATGGCCACCTGGTCCAGCACGTTGGTGCCGATGAGGGCCTCGGCGATCTCGGTGTTCACGCTGGCCACGGCCTTCTCCACACCCTTGCCGTTGTAGCGGCTCTTGTCGCCGTCCCGCAGCTCGCAGGCCTCATAGATGCCGGTGGACGCGCCGGAGGGAACCGCGGCGCGGCCCATGGAGCCGTCCTCCAGGTAGACCTCCACCTCTACGGTGGGGTTGCCGCGGCTGTCCAGAATCTCGCGGCCGATGACGTCGACAATTTCGATAGGCTGCTTCATGGGAATCAATCTCCTTTCAAAGTTCAGGCGGAATCCTCCGCCGGGTCTCGGGGAATTTTTTTATGATCCAGCGCGGTGCGCGCCTGCGGGACCGCGCAAGAACACGGGGATATGGAAACCGAGTTCCCCCTCGCGGGGGAGCTGTCAGCCAAAGGCTGACTGAGGAGGACGCCCCCTCCGGTTCCGCTCAGTTCACGATCAGGGTCTGTCCGTCCATTTCGGCGGGTTTTTCGAGTCCCATCAGGTCCAGCATCGTGGGGGCGATGTCGGCCAGGCGGCCGTCCCGGAGCTGGGCGCTGGCGCCCACGATATAGAAGGGCACCAGGTTGGTGGTGTGGGCGGTGAAGGGTTCGCCGTCCTCGTCGATCATCCGCTCGGCGTTGCCGTGGTCGGCGGTGATGAGGGATACGCCTCCCATCTTGGAGGTGGCCTCCACCACCCGGTTGACGCACTCGTCCACCGTGGAGACCGCCTTGCAGGCGGCCTCGTACACGCCGGTGTGGCCCACCATGTCGCAGTTGGCAAAGTTCAGGATGATTACATCGTAAGCGCCGCTCTCAATGCGCTTCACCGCCTCCTCTGTGACGGCGTACGCGGACATCTCGGGCTGCAAGTCATAAGTGGCTACTTGTGGGGAGGGAATCAGGCAACGGTCCTCGCCGGGGAAGACCTGCTCCACGCCGCCATTGAAAAAGAAGGTGACGTGGGCGTACTTCTCCGTCTCGGCGATCCGCAACTGAGTCAATCCCAAATTGCTGATATACTCCCCAAAGGTGTTTACCAGCTTCTGGTGGGGATAGGCGACTGTCACATTGGGCATGGTGGCGTCATACTCAGTGGTACAGATGAAGTCCACGGACAAAAATCCGGTTTTACGTTTTACATCAGTAAAATCTTCATCCACAAAACAGCGAGTGATCTCCCTGGCCCGGTCAGGACGGAAATTGAAGAAAATGATGGAGTCGTTGTCCTGGACCTGGGCGTTCTTGACGCACACCACCGGCTCCACAAACTCGTCGGTGACGCCGGCGTCATAGGACTTTTGGACCGCCAAAGCCGGGTCCGCTTCAAACGGAGCCTCGCCGCAGGCAATGGCGTCATAGGCACGCTGCACCCGGTCCCAGCGCTTGTCCCGGTCCATGGCATAATAGCGGCCCATCACAGTGGCAATCTGCCCCACGCCCAATTCGTTTAGCTTGGTCTGGAGCTGTTCCACATAGCCCTTGCCCGAACTGGGGGGCACGTCCCGGCCGTCCAAGAAGCAGTGGACGTAGACTTTCTGAAGTCCCTGCTCTTTGGCCATCTTCAAAAGCGCGAACAGGTGGGTGATGTGACTGTGGACGCCGCCGTCGGACAGCAGGCCCATCAGGTGGAGGGAACCGTCCCGCTCCTTGCAGTCGTCCATGGCCTCCACATAGGCGTCGTTGTCAAAAAAGCTGCCGTCCTCGATGGCACGGCTGATGCGGGGCAGATCCTGGAACACCACCCGGCCGGCGCCGATGTTGGTGTGCCCCACCTCGGAGTTGCCCATCTGGCCCTCGGGCAGGCCCACGTCCAGCCCGGAGGCGGACAGCCTGCAGCCGGGGTTCTCGGCAAAAATCTTGTCCAGGTTTGGCTTGCTGGCGGCGGCAATGGCGTTGCCCTTCCGCTCGTCAGACAGGCCGAAGCCGTCCATAATGATCAGGGTAGTCGGTGTCTTACTCATAATAACCTCGAATCTAAACTTCTCTTGCACACAAGGCGGGCGAACTCGTCGCCGCAAAGTCCGTTTTGCGGGGGCACGCCCCCGACGGCTCCGCGCTTCTCACTGTCACGCGCCGCGCTTCTCACTCCTGGTTGGCGGCGTTGACGATCTCCACAAAATCGGGGGCCTTCAGAGACGCGCCGCCAATGAGGCCGCCGTCCACGTCGGGCTGGGCCAGAAGCTCATTGGCGTTCTTGGCGTTCATGGAGCCGCCGTACTGGATGGTGACGCTGCGGGCCACCCGGGCGCCGTACAGCTTGCGGATCACAGTGCGGATGGCCTCGCACACCTCGCCGGCCTGCTCGGCGGTGGCGGTCTTGCCGGTGCCGATGGCCCAGATGGGCTCATAGGCGATGACCACGTGGCGCATCTTCTCGGCGGGCACGCCGGACAGGGCGGCCTTCA
>CALXGC010000151.1 GCA_944387755.1 uncultured Oscillospiraceae bacterium
AACTACCTGCTCACCGAGAACGGGGTGGACCCGGCCTCTGTGGACATCCAGTGGCTGACCGCCCAGGAGGCCTCCGCCCAGATGGCCTCCTCGGAGAGCGGCATCTGTATGCTCCCCGTCCCCGCCGCAACCGCCCTGATGATTCAGGACGCCGGCGTGCGGCAGGCCCTGTCCCTCACCGACGAGTGGTCCAAGGTGAGCGACGGCCAGCTGGCCATGGGCTGCATCGTGGCCCGCACCGGCTATATTGAGGAGAACCCCCTGGGGGTGGAGAACTTCCTGCGCGCCTATGAGGAATCCATCGAATATATGTCCAACCCGGACAATCTGGACGAGGCGGCGGAGCTGGTGGCCCAGTACGGCATCACCGCCAACGCCGCCATCGCCAAGGCGGCCATCCCCCAGTGCAACCTGACCTATCTGGCCGGGGATGAGATGAAGGAAGTGCTGGAGTCCTATTATCAGGTGCTTCTGGACGCCGATCCCGCCTCCATTGGCGGAGCGCTCCCCGAAGACGCCTTCTACTATGGCGCGGCATAAGCTTCTGCAAAACGCCATAAAAATGCTGCTGCCCCCGGCCTTCTGGCTGGGGGCTTGGCAGCTTGGGGCATTTTTGGTGGAGCTCCACGTGGAGGGCCGGGGCAACGAGCTGCTCCTCCCCTACCCGGCCACAGTGCTCTCCGCCCTGGCCGTGCTGGCGCAAAATCCGGCCTTCTGGGGGACGGCGCTGACCTCCTTGGCGCGCATTGCGGCAGGGGCGGCGGCGGGGGCGCTTGCAGGTGGAGCGCTGTCCGCCCTCACCTGCTGGAGCCCCTGGCTGGACCGGCTGTTCGCCCCCGTCATCCGCATCGTCCGGGCCACGCCGGTGGCCTCTTTTATCCTCCTGGTGCTGCTCTGGACCGGCCGGAACCAGGTCCCGGCGGTGATTGCGGGACTGATGGTGCTCCCTGTGGTGTGGGAAAATCTCAGTCAGGGCATACGGGCCGCCGACCGGCAGCTTCTGGAGCTGGCCAGAGCCTACCGGTTCTCCCGGCGCAAGACCCTTCGATTGGTGTATCTGCCCAGCCTGAAGCCCTATCTGCGCTCCGCCCTCACCACCGCCACAGGCCTGGCCTGGAAGTCGGGGGTGGCGGCCGAGGTACTCTGCCTCCCCAGGCCGGGCATCGGCACGGAAATTAACCGCTCCAAGCAGGCCTTTGAGACGGCGGATTTGTTCGCCTGGACGGCGGTGGTCATTCTGCTGAGCCTGCTGATGGAGTACGGCCTCACCCGGCTGCTGCGAAAGAGAGGAGAAGTCCCGTGATTCAAATTTCCAATCTCAGCCTGTCCTTTGGAGACAAGCGGGTGCTGGACCGGTTTTCTCTGACCCTTCCGGAGGGCGTCACCGTGCTGTCCGGCCCGTCGGGCTGCGGCAAGACCACCCTCATGCGGTGCATGGCCGGGCTGGAGCGGCCCGCGGAGGGGACCATCTCCGGCCCCTCCCCCAGAGAGACCGCCTTCCTGTTTCAGGAGGACCGGCTGTTCCCCTGACGGACGGCGGAACAGCACATTCTGGACGTGCTCCCCAAATCCCGCCGTGGAGAGGCGGACCGCTGGCTGGCTCTCGCCGGGCTGGAGGGGGAAAAAAACGCCTATCCCTCCGCCCTGTCCGGCGGCATGAAGCGCCGCCTGGCCCTGGCGCGGGCTCTGGCCCTGGGAGGCAGGCTCTATCTGCTGGACGAGCCCTTCACCGGGGTGGACGGGGCGCGCATCCGGAAGCTGATGGCCGCCCTGAAGGGGCTGAATGCCCCCGTGCTGCTGTCCAGCCACGAGGCGCTGACCCGCACACTGGCCGACCAGGTCATCTTTCTGGATGGGCCCCCTCTGCGGACGCTGCCGGAGGGCTGACGGAGCTCCCGTCCCCCCGCCCCAGGGCGAAGAAGTCCCAGATGTACGAAAGGCTCACCGGCCGCATGCCGTTGGCATCCACCCCCACGTCGTACTTCCGGATGCCGTGGGCCTGGTTCCAGAGATTGTAGTCCCGGCGGTTGTGCTGGTGGCCGTGGAGGTGAACCGAGCCGTAAAGCTGGCCGTTCCACTCCAGGATGGGGTAGTGGAACAAAACGAAGTCCTGCTTCTGCCAGGAGAGCTCACAGTAATCCCGCACCCACTCGAAGAGAGAGGCGTCGAAGCTGCTCCGGTCCGCAAACCTGTCGTGGTTGCCCCGGATCAGATACTTCCGCCCCTTCAGCTGCCGGAGAACTTCCATCGCCTTCTCCGGCCCCCGCATGGTCACGTCTCCCAGAATATAGACCTCGTCCTCAGGCTGCACCGCCGCGTTCCAGTTCTGAATCAGCGCCCGGTTCATCTCCTCCGCGTCCTGAAAGGGCCGTCCGGCAAAGCTGATAACGTTGCCGTGATAAAAGTGGAGGTCCGAAGTAAAGTAAATCATATGCGTTCCCCTCTGTCCGTTGCTTTGGCTCCATTTTACAGGATTGCCCCCCTGTTTTCCACCCCTTTTTCGGGCAAAATACATGGAGGGGGAGAAAGAGGAAAAAATATCTCCAAATCCCCCTTGCAATCTGGTTTTGGCTATGGTATAGTAGGAAAGTAAATTATGGTAGTATTAACTAGAGTGGGGTTTCGGCTCCGCTCTTTTTACTTGATTAAACGAGCTGGACCTGACGCTTCCGGTCCGGCGCAGGAGGCATTATGGCGAAGGTGACGGAAATCGCGGCGGAGCTGGCCCGCCCCTATGTGGAGGCGGCGGGCTGCACCCTCTGGGACGTGGAGTATGTGAAAGAGGCCGGAGAGTGGTTTCTCCGGGTCTATATTGACAAGGAGGGCGGCGTGTCCATTGACGACTGCGAGGCGGTCTCCCGCCCCCTGTCCGACAAGCTGGACGAGACCGACCCCATCGAGGGCAGCTACACCTTCGAGGTGTCCTCCGCCGGAGCGGACCGGGCGCTGAAAAAGCCGGAGCACTTCGCCCAGTTCCAGGGGGCCGAGGTGGAGGTCCGCCTGTACCGGGCCAGGGAGGGCCGGAAGGACTATGTGGGCCTGCTCCAGGCCTGGCAGGACGGAGACGTGACTTTGGAAGTGGGCGGAGCCCCCATGGTCTTTACAAAACAGGAAATCGCCCAGGTGCGGCTCTACCCCCGCTTCTGAGGCATTTTAGGAGGAAAGTTTCGTGGCTAAGAAGACGACCAAGAAAGTCAACAACGAGCTGGACGGTCCTGAGTTTTTCGCCGCCATCGCTCAGATTGAAGAGGAAAAGGGCATTAAGCCGGGGTACATGATTGAAAAAATCACCCAGGCGCTGATTTCCGCCTACCGGAAGAACCACGAGGGCGTGGAGAACAACCTGGTGGTGGACGCCAACCCGGAGACCCGCACCGTGCGCATCTTCATCAAAAAAGAGGTGGTGGAGACGGTCAGCAAGCCGGACACGGAGATCAGCCTGGCAAAGGCGCGGGAGGCCCTGCCCCAGGCCCAGCTGGGGGACATCGTCAGCATCGAGATTAAGCCCCGGAATCTGGGCTATATCGCCGCCCAGACCGCCCGCCAGGTCATCACCCAGGGCATCCGGGAGGCGGAGCAGGGCATGGTCTACAACGAGTTCTCCTCCAAGGAGCACGAGCTCTTCACCGGCGAGGTCACGCGCATCGACCCCCGCAGCGGAAAGGCCATTGTGCGCATCCGCTCCGGCTCTGAGTTTGTGGACGCCCCCCTGGAGCAGATTCAGGGGGAGCAGTACACAGAGGGCCAGCGTCTGAAGGTCTATATGACCATCGAGCCCCGCAAGGGCAACAAGGGCGGCATGCAGTTCGTCATCTCCCGCACCCACCCCGGCCTGGTCAAGCGTCTGTTTGAGCTGGAGGTGCCTGAGATCTTTGACGGCACGGTGGAGATTAAGTCCGTGGCCCGCGAGCCCGGCTCCCGCACGAAGCTGGCCGTCTGGTCCTCCGACCCCAACGTGGACCCCATCGGCGCCTGCGTGGGCCCCCGGGGCCAGCGGGTGAACGCCATCGTGGAGGAGCTCCGGGGGGAGAAGATGGACATTATCAAGTACTCTGAGGACCCCGCCGAGTACATCGCCGCCGCCCTCGCCCCCGCCTCCGTCATCAGCGTGGAGCCCCTGTCCGACAGCAAGAGCTGCCGGGTGGTGGTCCCCGACGACCAGCTCTCTCTGGCCATCGGCAAGGAGGGCCAGAACGCCCGCCTGGCCGCCCGGCTCACCGGCTGGAAAATCGACATCAAGCCCGCCTCCGCCCCTCTGGAGCCCCTTGAGGAGTCCCAGGAGGAGATCCAGGAGGAGATCCAGGAGGAGTCTCAGGAGGAGCTGCGCGGAGAGACCCCCAGCGAGGCTGAACCCTCTGCGGAGGAAACCGCCGGGGCAGAGGAAAATCCCGAAATTTGACCAAACCTGCACAGGGGCGCGGCTGCGTATGCGCCCCGCAGAACAGCGCCGGCGCGCAGGCCGGCCTCTATTAGAACGAAAAAGGGTGGTGCGGAACTGTGCCAAAGAAAATACCTATGCGCCAGTGCGTCGGCTGCCGGGAGATGAAGCCCAAGCGGGAGCTGATCCGGGTGGTCCGCTCCCCGGAGGGGGCGGTCTCTCTGGACTTCCGGGGCAAGCTCCCCGGCCGGGGCGCCTATGTGTGTCCCAATCCGGCCTGTCTGGCCAAGGCCCGGAAGTCCAGGGCCCTGGAACGCGCCTTCTCCGCCCCCCTTCCCCCAGAGGTCTGGGAGGCCCTGGAGGCCCAGATGAAGGAGGCGTCCCCCGATGTCCAATGATCCCATTCTCCATCTGCTGGGGCTGGCCCGCAAGGCGGGCCGCCTGGAGCTGGGCGAGGAGCCGGTTGGGGCCGCCTGCCGGGCCAGACAGGCCAGGCTGGTGCTGCTGGCCGCCGACGCCGCCGCCAACACCTGCCGCCGGGCCGCCCACTTCGGCGAGGCCGGAGACGTCCTCTGGCTCACCCTCCCCTTCACTAAGGCGGAGCTGGGGCTGGCCCTGGGCCGGGGGAGCTGCGCCATGCTGGCCCTCACCGACGTGGGCTTCGCCGCCTCCCTGGTGCAGAAGCTGTCCGTCCGCGACCCGGCCAGATACGGCCCCGCCGCCGGACAGCTGAGGATCAAGGCGGACCGCGCCCTCCAGCGCCAGCGGGAACAGCGCCGGCACGAGAAGAACCTGCGGGAGGGCAAAAAGAAGCCCTGGGCGGTCCCGGCCAAGTCCCGCCCCGCCGGCGGGGCGGCCCCCGCTTCCCGCGCCGGACGGAAGAACGGCGCACAGACCAGCGCCCCGTCAGGCGCGCCCCGAAAACCCGGCCCAGGCGGCCGCAAGCTGTCCGGTAAGTTCCGGCATCATCCCTAAGAAACGAGGTGGCTCCCCATATGATGATAAAATATCCCATTCACAAGGTTGCCAAGGATTTTAAGCGGGGTTCCAAGGAGGTCCCCTCCAAGGAGATTATGGACATCCTGACCCAGTACGGACACCCCCCCAAGAACCACATGCAGCCCCTGAGCGACCAGGAGCTGTCCATCGTCTTTGAATACCTCACCCAGCACAATCAGGTGGACTCCATCGAGTCCGTCTACGCCGACGCCCCCCGCGAGCCCGCCCCGGCCAAAGAGTCCGGCAGGTCTGCCGCTCCCGCGGCCCGGCCGGCGGCCAGCCAGCCGGGCAAGCCCGCCCCCCACGGCGGACAGCAGGCCTCCAAGCCCCAGCACCAGCCCGCCCCCAAGGGCGGGGCGCAGCCCCAGCAGCGGCCGGCCCAGAAGGCGGCTCCCGCGCCGGAGAAGTCCTCCCGCATCCCCGCCAAGAAGGTGGTGGACACCCGGGGCGGCGGCAGCGCGGTGAATCTGGACAAATACGACGAGCGTCTGGAGTCCTTCACCTCCGAGCGCCAGCAGCAGGGCGGCGGCAAGCAGAAGTTCCAGGGCCGCAACGCCCAGCGCCAGCGGGGCAAGCAGCAGGGCTCCGGCAACAAGCGCCGCCAGGAGGAGGCCGAGAAGCTGCGCCGCCTTCAGCTTGAGATCGCCAAGAAGGCCCCGGTGAAGGTGATGATCCCCGACGAGATCGGCGTGGGCGAGCTGGCCTCCCGCATGAAGAAGACCGGCGCCGAGGTGGTCAAGACCCTGATGAAAATGGGCGTTATGGCCTCCCTCAGCGAGATTATCGACTACGACACCGCCGCCCTGGTGGCCATGGAGCTGGGCTGTAAGGTGGAGAAGGAAGTGGTCGTCACCATCGAGGAGAAGCTCATCGACACCACCGAGGACAAGGAGGAGGACCTGATTCCCCGCGCCCCCGTGGTGGTGGTCATGGGCCACGTGGACCACGGCAAGACCTCTCTGCTGGACTATATCCGCCACGCCAACGTAGTCTCCGGCGAGGCCGGCGGCATCACCCAGCACATCGGCGCCTATCAGGTGGACGTGAACGGCAAGCCCGTCACCTTCCTGGACACCCCCGGCCACGAGGCCTTCACCGCCATGCGGGCCCGGGGCGCCATGGTGACGGACATCGCCATCCTGGTGGTGGCCGCCGACGACGGCATCATGCCCCAGACCGTGGAGTCCATCAACCACGCCAAGGCCGCGGAGATCCCCATCATCGTGGCCATCAATAAGATGGATAAGCCCACCGCCAACCCCGACCGCATCAAGCAGCAGCTCACCGAGTACAGCCTGGTACCGGAGGAGTGGGGCGGCGACACCATCATCTGCCCCATCTCCGCCAAGACCGGCGAGGGCATTGACAACCTGCTGGACATGGTGGTCCTCACCGCCGAGATGCGGGAGCTGAAGGCCAACCCCAACCGCTCCGCCCACGGCGCGGTCATCGAGGCCCGCCTGGACCGGGGCCGCGGCCCCGTGGCCACCCTGCTGGTGCAGAACGGCACGCTGAAGCAGGGCGACGTGATCATCGCCGGTACGGCCGTGGGCCGCGTCCGGGCCATGACCAACGACAAGGGGCAGAAGGTGGAGGAGGCCGGTCCCTCCGTCCCCGTGGAGATTATCGGCATGGGCGAGGTGCCCGAGGCCGGCGACGACTTCCACGCCGTGGCTGACGAGCGCATGGCCCGCGAGCTGGCCGAGCAGCGCAAGGCCGAGCAGAAGAGCGCCCTGAACAGCAGCGTGGGCAAGGTAACGCTGGAGGACCTGTTCAGCCAGATTCAGGCCGGCGAGATGAAGAACCTCAACGTCATCGTTAAGGCCGACGTGCAGGGCTCCGCCGAGGCGGTGAAGGCCTCCCTGGAGAAGCTGTCCAACGAGGAGGTCCGGGTGCGGGTCATCCACTGCGCCGTGGGCGCCATCAACGAGTCCGATGTGATGCTGGCCGCCACCTCCGGGGCCATCATCGTGGGCTTCAATGTCCGGCCCGACGCCAACGCCAAGGAGAACGCCGCCCGGAACCATGTGGATATGCGCATGTACCGGGTCATCTACGACGCCATCAACGAGATTGAGGCGGCTATGAAGGGTATGCTGGCCCCCAAGTTCAAAGAGGTGGACCTGGGCCGGGCCGAGGTGCGCAACGTGTTCCGCATCACCGGCGTGGGTATGGTGGCCGGCTGCTATGTGCTGGACGGCAAAATGCAGCGGGGCGCGCAGATGCGCCTGCTCCGGGACAACATCGTCATCTACGACGGCGCCATCGCCTCCCTCCAGCGGTTCAAGGACTCCGTCAAAGAGGTTGCCGCCGGGTATGAGTGCGGCATCACCTTCGAGAAGTTCCAGGACATCAAAGAGGGCGACATCATCGAGGCCTATCTCATGGAGCAGATTGAGGTCTGATTCAATTTCAACAGCAGGGCGGGCAGCTTCGCCCGTCCTGCTTTCTTTTTGCCTGGGCCGGTCCCTCGCCGGACCGCGCCGCAGAGAAAGGAGAATTTATCATGCCAAGCAACCGCATCGACCGTATCAACGAGGAGATTCAGCGGGAGCTGTCCGCGCTGATTCCCACGGTGAAGGACCCCAGAGTGACCGGAATGATCTCCGTGACGTCGGTAAACACCACGTCGGATTTAAAATACGCCAAAATTTATGTGAGCGTGCTGGACAAGAGCCAGGAGGCCCAGGTTCTCAAGGGACTGAAGTCCGCCGGGGGCTATCTGCGCCGGGAGCTGGGCCGCACCCTGAACCTGCGCGTCACCCCGGAGCTCTCCTTTGTCCCTGACGACTCCATCGACCACGGAGCCCGGATTCTGTCCATGCTCCGGGACCCGGAGGTGGTCAAGCCCGCCAATCCGGACAACCACTACGGCGAGGACCAGGAGGAGGACCTATGAATCTGACCATCCAGCAGACGGCGGAGTTTCTGCAAACCCACAACGGCTATCTGATTCTCACCCATGTGCGCCCCGACGGGGACACGGTGGGCTGCGCCGCCGCTTTGTGCCTGGGCCTGCGCAACCTGGGCAAGACGGCCTGGGTCCTCCCCAATCCGGAGACCACCTCCCTCTTCTCCCCCTATCTGGAGGGCCTGCTCTCCCCGGAGGATTTTGTACCGGAGACGGTGGTGTCGGTGGACATGGCCGCCAGAGGGCTGTTCCCGGAAAACGCCCAAAAATACCTGCCGCGGGTGGATCTGGCCATTGACCACCACCCCTCCCAGGAGTTTTTTGCCCAAAATACCTGTCTGGACGCGGAGCGGGCCGCCTGTGGGGAGCTGATGTACGATATCCTCCGGGCCATCGTCCCCATCACTCCGGAAATTGCCGTCCCCCTGTATGTGGCCGTGTCCACCGACTGCGGCTGCTTCCAGTACGGGAACACCTCCGCCGCCACCCACCGGACTGCCGCCGCCCTGATTGACACGGGTATTCCCCTGGCCGAGCTGAACAAGCGCCACTTCCGCACCAAGCGCTTCCAGCGCCTGCGCCTGGAGAGTATGCTGACGGAGTCCATGGAGTTCTATGAGGGCGGCGAGACCGCCTTTATCTTCATCCGCCCGTCTATGCTGGAGGAGCTCCACGCGGAGGAGCGGGACCTGGAGGACATCGCCGCCTTTGTGGGCCAGGTGGAGGGCGTCAAAACCGGCGCCACCATCCGGGAGCTGGGCGGCGGCTCCTGCAAGATCTCCCTGCGCACCGAGCCCGCCAACCTGAACGCCAGCGCGGTGTGCGCGCTGCTGGGG
The DNA here is from genome assembly GCA_944387755.1 of uncultured Oscillospiraceae bacterium. The sequence goes on from CALXGC010000151.1 coordinate 9,125, forward strand.
GGCGGCGGCCACGCCGCCGCCGCCGGAGCCACCGTGAAGGGGGATCTGGCCCGCGCCAAGTCCGCCCTGCTTCAGGCCATCCGGACGGTCCGGAGCCAGGCCCAATAGGCGGGAGGTTCTATGGCGAACGGAATCCTCGTCATTGACAAGCCCCAGGACTGGACCAGCATGGACGTGTGCGCCCGGCTGCGCCGCTGCCTGGGGGAGCGGCGCATCGGCCACGCCGGGACGCTGGACCCCATGGCCACGGGAGTGCTTCCAGTGTTTGTGGGCCGGGCCACCCGGGCCGTGGAGTTTGCCGGCGAGGGAGACAAGGAATATCTCGCCGGCCTGCGGCTGGGGACCGTCACCGACACCCAGGACGTCACTGGCGCTGTGCTGGAGACCCATCCGGTCTCTGTGGGCCGGGAGGAGCTGGAGGCCGCTCTGGACGCCTTCCGGGGGACCATCAAGCAGGTGCCCCCCATGTACTCCGCCATCAAAATCCAGGGGAAAAAGCTCTATGAGCTGGCCCGGAAGGGTAAGGAGGTAGAGCGCCCCCCCAGAACCATCACCATCCGCGCCCTGACGGTGGAGGAGCAGCGCAGCGAGAGCGACTATATTCTGCGGGTGCGCTGCTCCAAGGGGTCCTATATGCGCACGCTGTGCCACGACATCGGCCGGGCGCTGGGTTGCGGCGGCACAATGTTCTCCCTGCGGCGGACCATGGCCGCCGGGTTCTCCCTGGACCAGGCCCGCCCTCTGGAGGAGGTGCTGAGCCACCCGGAGCCCGCCTCCCTGCTGCTGCCGGTGGACGCCTATTTCGCGGACCGGCCGGCCCTCGCCCTCCCGGCGGAGGGGGAGAAAAAGGTGCGCAACGGCATGTCCATCCCCCTTCCCGGCGTGCCGGAGGGGGAGTACCGCGTCTATGGCGCCTCCGGAGCCTTTCTGGCCCTGAGCCGGGCGGAGGCGGGAAAACTGACAACCATTAAGAGCTTTTTCGAGGTCTGAGCGTCCGCGCCCAGACGGCAAAGGAGAGAGACCACCTGTGAATCAGACAAAACGCGTCATCGCCCTGGGCTTCTTTGACGGAGTGCATCGGGGACACGGAGCGCTGCTCCAGACTGTGACCCGGCGGGCCGGAGAGCTGGGAGCGGCCGCCGCCGCCTTCACCTTCGACCGCAGCCCCGCCGCCGTCCTCACCGGGCGGCCTGTCCCCCTGCTCAGCTCCGTGGAGGACCGGGCGTGGCTGATGCGCACCTGCTATGGCATTGAGGACGTCATTGTGGCCAGCTTTGACCGCATGATGAAGATGGACTGGCGGGATTTCATCACCCAGTACCTGGTCCGGGAGCTGGGCGTCGTCCACGTGGTGGCCGGCCACGACTTCCACTTCGGCTACCAGGGCAAGGGAAACCCCCAGCGCCTTCAGGAGACCTGCGCCGCTCTGGGCGTGGGCTGCGACATCATCGGCCGGGTGGACCTGGAGGGGGTGACGGTCTCCTCCACCTATATCCGCACGCTGATTGCCCAGGGGGATATGGACCGGGCGGTGGAGTTTCTGGGCCATCCCCACGTGCTCACCAACCAAGTGACCCACGGCAAGCGGATTGGCAGCTCCTCTCTGGGCTTCCCTACGGTGAATCTCCAGGTCCCTCCTCCGGTCATCGTCCCCGCCTACGGGGTCTACGCCACCCAGGTGCTGGCGGAGGGCCGCCGCTATGCCGCCGTCACCAACGTCGGCGTGCGCCCCACCGTACAGGACAACGACGGCCGCGTCACCGTGGAGGGCTTTATTCTGGACTTCCACGGGGACCTCTACGGCCAGGAGCTGCGGATGGAGTTCTACCACCGCATCCGGGGAGAGCGGAAATTTCCCTCCCTCCAGGCCCTGTCCGAGGAGATCCGCCGCAACGCCCAGCAGACCAGAGCGTATTTCCGCCTCTCCGGCCAGGGGGATTAACGTTACTTTAACGTTGGGGCGCGTCCCATTTATGTTCCATTAAGCCGGAGCCTGCTACAATAGAGGGCGGAGCCTGGCTGTGCCGGCTCTGCAGGGACTGAAAGCTGCCCGGCTGACGGTCCCTGGGGCGTGCCTGCCTGCGGCCTTCTCTCTCCTGGCTGCGGGAATCCCCCACGCCATACATGTCGTACCGCCTCCCCTCCGCCAAGGGGAGGCGGTCCTTTTTTATCCCCTCCCGGTCAGAAGCTGCCGCAGGCGCTCCACCGCCCGGCGCTCCAGGCGGGAGACCTGCACCTGGGACACCTTCAGCACCCTGGCGGCCTGGGTCTGGGTGAGCCCCCGGTAGTACCGCAGAATCAGAGTCTCCCGCTCCCGCTCCGGGAGGGACTCCAGGGCGGCGCGCAGATCCAGGCGCTCCACCAGCCCCTCCTCCATGCCGCCGCTGGTGAGCATTCCCTCCAGGGTCAGGCCGTCCTCCCCCGTCTCCGTCTGAAGGGAGATAACCGGATCCGCGGCCATCTCCGCCGCGGCAATCTCCTCCGGGGACAGTCCGGCGGCCGCCGACAGCTCCGACAGGACGGGCTCCCGGCCCAGCTCCCCCCGCAGCCTGGCCCGCGCCGCCCGCACCAGAACGGCCTGTTCTTTCAGCCCGCGGCTCACCTTCACCGCCCCGTCGTCCCGGAGAAACCGCCGGATCTCCCCGGCAATTTTGGGCACCGCATAGGTGGAAAACTGCGTGCCATAGTTGGGGTCAAAGCCCCGCACCGCCTTTAAAAAGCCGAGGCACCCCAGCTGATACAGGTCGTCCGGCTCCACCCCCCGGCCGTAGTACCGGCGCACCACCGCCCAGATGAGGCCGTTGTTCTCCTCCAGAACCTGTTCGCAGGCCCGGTTATCCCCGCCGCGGGCGGCCTCCAGCAGCTCCGGGGCGGAGGGCGTCCCGTTCATCCGGACATGCGGCGGGAAATCTGCCGCCGCAGAATCACAGTGGTCCCCTTCCCCGGCGCGGAGCGCACCTTCAGGGAGTCCATAAAGCTCTCCATAATGGTGAATCCCATGCCGGAGCGCTCCTGGCCGCCGGTGGTAAACAGCGGGGTCCTGGCCTGCTCCACGTCGGCAATGCCCACTCCCCAGTCCCGCACCACAATCTCCAGCGTGCGGTCCTCCCGGCGGCGCATTTTCAGGACAATCTTTCCGATGCGGTCCGGATAGCCATGAATAATCGCGTTTGTCACCGCCTCGCTGACGGCGGTTTTGATGTCGTTGACCTCCTCCAGCGTGGGGTCCAGCTGGGCGGCGAAGCAGGCCGCCGCCGTCCGGGCGAAGCCCTCGTTGGCGGAGCGGCTGGGGAACTCCAAAACGGCGTAATTTTCCGCGTTCATATGTAAAACCTCCTGTCGGCTCTATTGGAACGTGACCAGCTTCTCCAGGCCGGCGGCCCGGAACACTCGCATGGCCTGCTCCGGCGTATGCACCACCGCCATGCTCCCCTGGAGCTGGCGCATCCTCCGGTAGGTGCGCAGCACCACCGCAATGCCGGAGCTGTCTGTGAACGTCAGCCCGGACAGGTCCAGGGTCAGCTTTCTGGGCAGGGCGGCGTCTATCTGCCGGTCCAGCTCCTCCATAATCTCTCTGGCCCGGTGGTGGTCCAGCTCTCCGGACACCGCCGCAGTGAGACAGCGGTTCTCCTCCATACAGGTGACGGCCACGTCACATTCCTCCCCTCTCCGCCCTCCGCCGCTCCGGCGGAGAAACCGTTTTCCGACTGCCGCCATTATAGGACAGGCCCCCCGTCAAATTCGGCTGTTTCCTGTCAGAGACGAAAACGTTTTACAAACGCGCTCTTTTGCGGTATGATAAAGAAAGATTGATGTGAAACCCGTCGTAAGGAGGCTTTTTTGTGTCCAGGCAAGTACACCTCACCTCCGGCCCCATCACCGGCCAGCTCATCCGGCTGTGTCTCCCTCTGCTGGCGGCCAACGTGCTCCAGCAGCTCTACAACATCATCAACTCCCTGGTTGTCACCTATTACATCGGCGGGGACGCCTTCGCCGCTCTGGGTGTGGCGGAGAGCGTGATGAACCTGTTCATCTATGTGATTACCGGGGCCTGTATGGGCTCCTCTGTGCTGGTGGCCCGCTTCTTCGGCGAGGAGAACTTCCCCCGCCTGCGGCAGCAGCTCTTTATCTCCGGCGTGCTCATCGGCGGGGCGGTGCTGGCGGCGGTGGTCCTCACGCTGATCTTTCTGCACCCTCTGCTGCTGCTGATTCAGACGCCGCCGGAGCTGATGGGCCACGTCACCGACTACCTGCGGATTATTCTGGTGGGCATGGTGTTCACCTTCGCCTATAACTACCTGGCCGCAACCCTCCGCGCCATCGGAAACACCCAGGCGGCGCTGTTTTTCCTGCTGGTCTCTCTGGGCTATAACCTGGCGGCGGCCTGGGTGCTGGTGGCCCATATGAACCTGGGCATTCAGGGCACCGCCCTGGCCACCTCCAGCGCCCAGCTGCTCTCCGCCCTGCTGTGCCTGCTCTATATCCGGAAAAAGCTCCCCTTTCTCTCCATCCGCCGGGCGGATATGCGCATGGACCCCACGCTGATGCGGCTGACCACCAGCTACGGCGCGGTGGCCGCCCTCCAGCAGTCCAGCCTCTATCTGGGCAAGCTCATGGTGCAGAGCGCCGTCAACGGCATCAGCACCTCCGCCATCTCCGCCTTCACCGCCACCACCCGGATTGAGAACTTCAGCCAGGCCTTCGGCATCAGCGGCTGCGAGGCCATCGCCATCTTTGTGGCCCAGAATCAGGGCGCCAAGAAATACCGCCGGGCGCTCAACGGCTTCCTCCGGGGCGGGGCCATCGTTGTGGGAATCGGCCTGCTGTTCTCTTTGCTGCTGGCTCTGGCCGGCGGTCCTCTGGCCGCTCCCTTCCTGAACGGGGAGACGGAGAGCATCTCCCTGGCCGCCTCCTACCTGCACTGGATGGGCATGTTCTACTTCCTGTCCTTCATTGGACACGCCTATGTGGGACATTACCGGGGCATTGGCCGGATGAACGTCACCTTCTGGGGCACCACCCTTCAGATTATCGTCCGGGTCGTCTTCACCTACGCCCTGGTGGGGACCCTGGGGCTGGACGCGGTGGCTCTCTCCACCGGGCTGGGCTGGGTGGTCATCGTCCTGTTCCACTCCACGGTGTTCCTGCTGGAGTGCCGGGGAATCGGCTATCACCTCCCAAAAGAGGACCAGAACACATAAATAAAGCGCGGACGCCTCAAACGTCCGCGCTTTTTCTGCTGCTGGGCGTCACTCCAGGGTAAAGACGTCCATGGGGTCGAAGTCCGGGAATTTCTTGTTTTTGTACTCCAGCAGGGCGGCGGTGCAGTTCACGCGCTGGTTCTCAATGGCCAGGTTCAGCAGCTCCGTCACCTGGGCCAGGGTGAAGCTGTCCAGCATGTCCGCCACCGCGGCGTCGTCCTTTTTCACCCGCTCCGCCGCCAGCCACCTGTCCAGCCGGGCCAGGACGTGGTTTGCCGCACGGCTGGCCTCCCTCACCCTGAGCTTTCCAAAGACCACCGCGGCGTCCTGGTCCATCCAGTGGCGCTGGGATTCCGTGAAATCGCACTCCAGGTCCAAACCGGCAAAACTGGTTTCCAGCTCGGAGCTTCCGTTGTCATAGCGGAAGTAGATGCCGTGCTTGTCCTGGCTCCGCAGCCGGTTGGCCAGCAGGGTCCAGCCCTGGTACCGGTCCTCCCGCACCGCGTCAAAATTCACCACCGGCTCCCACACCTGCTCGAAGGGCTGCTTCAGGCCGTGGGAGGTGAAGTACTTCTGCCAGCGCGCCAGGTCCTCTGGCTCCATCTCCATGGGGTGGGCCACTTTGACCGGCTCCTTCCCCA
>CALXGC010000152.1 GCA_944387755.1 uncultured Oscillospiraceae bacterium
AGCCAAAGCGCATCTTCATCACCGCCGGCGACGGAAGCTATCGGGAGGTGGAGCTGTGATCTATCTGGACAGCGCGGCCACCACGCTGCAAAAGCCCCCGTCCGTGGCCAGAGCCAGCGCCTACGCCATCGGCCACCTGGCCAGTCCGGGCCGGGGCGGCCACCGGCCCGCTATGGCGGCGGCGGAGACCGCCTTCGCCTGCCGGGAGGAGGCCGCCGCCCTCTTCCACGTGCCGGAGCCGGAGCGGGTGGTCTTTACCTTCAACGCCACACACGGGCTGAATATCGCCCTGAAAACGCTGGTAAAGCCGGGGAGCACCGTGGTCATCTCCGGCTATGAGCACAACGCCGTCACCCGTCCCCTCCGGGCCATTCCGGACGTGAAGGTGAAGGCAGCCGCCTCCGGACTGTTTGACCGCCAGGGAGCGCTGGAGGCCTTTGAGGCGGCGCTGACGGAGGAGGTGGACGCGGCGGTCTGCACCCATGTGTCCAATGTGTTCGGCTTTGTGCTGCCGGTGGAGGCCATCGCCGCCCTGTGCCGCCGGAGAGGCGTGCCGCTGGTGATTGACGCCTCCCAGTCCGCCGGCTGCCTGCCGCTGAACTTCTCGGAGTTGGGGGCGGCTTTCGTGGCCATGCCGGGGCACAAGGGCCTCTACGGCCCCCAGGGCACCGGCCTGCTGCTGTGCGGAAGGGAGGCGGACCCTCTGCTGGAGGGGGGCACCGGGAGCATATCCAAGCTGCAGGAGATGCCGGACTTTCTCCCGGACCGGCTGGAGGCGGGCACCCACAACATCGCGGGAATCGCCGGACTGCTGGAGGGGCTGCGCTTTCTCCGGCGGGAGGGGGTGGAGAACATCGCCCGCCGGGAGGCGCGGCTGATCCGGCGGCTGGGCGGAGAACTGGCCCGCCTGCCGGGGGCGGAGGTGTTTCTGGCTCCGGAGGGCTCCTGCGCCCAGGCGGGGGTGCTCTCCTTCCGGATGGAGGACTGGGACTGCGAGACGCTGGGGGAGGCCCTGGGACGCCGGGGCGCGGCCGTCCGGGTGGGGCTCCACTGCGCCCCCCTGGCCCACCGGACGGCGGGCACTCTGGAGACCGGCACCGTGCGGGCCAGCGTGTCCGCCTTCACCACGCCGGAGGAGATCGAGGCGTTTCTGCGCCTGTTCCGGGCCCTTCTGGGGCGGCGGCGGACCGGCGCGGGGGAGATTTGACGGGCGGGAGGCCGGACGCCTCCCGCTTTTTTCCGGCCGGAGGGCGCGGCGGGCATGAAGCCCCGCCGCCGGAAAATTCATGAATTTTTCATGGTTGGCCTGGGAATTCATGTTGCTATCCCGGAAGGAATATCGTATAATAACGAAGATAGACCTATTGTCTCTCCGGCGGCGGACAGGCTCTGCCGGCCGGCGGACTGCCGCAGGAAGGAAGGGGCCCCCATTGTTGGAGACGGTTATGAGTTTTATCCAGGAAGAGATTCCGTTTATGGCCACCATTCGGATCTTCGACCTGCTGGACATCGCAATCTTGTCCTTTGTCATCTACCAGCTGCTGTGGATCATGCGCAAGAGCAGCTCCGGCCGGGTGATCAAGGGCGTTTTGGTGCTGCTCGTGGCCATGGGCGTGGCCGACTGGATGCAGCTCACCGCCACCAGCTGGGTGCTGAACTGGGTGGTGGAGTGGGGCATTCTGGTGCTGGTGATCCTCTTTCAGCCGGAGCTCCGCCGTGCCCTGGAGCGCCTGGGCAGCGGGAAGCTGTCCAGTATGTTCACCAGCCAGCGCCCCGCCTCCCCCCACGACGTGGAGACCGCCATCCGCGAGACGGTGGAGGCCTATACCTCCATGTCCAAGGACAAGGTGGGGGCCCTCATGGTCTTCGAGCGGCGGAACCTGCTGGACGACGTGATTAAAACCGGCACGCCCCTGGACTGCTCTGTGTCCAGCGAGCTGCTGAAGAATCTGTTTTGGAACAAAGCCCCCCTCCACGACGGCGCAGTCATTGTGCGGGAGGGCCGCATTGTGGGAGCGGGCTGTATGCTCCCCCTGTCGGGCAATGTGAATCTCAGCCGGGACCTGGGGATGCGCCACCGGGCGGGCATCGGCATGAGCGAGCACTCCGACGCGGTGGTGGTCATCGTCTCTGAGGAGACGGGCTCCATCTCCGCCGCCACAGGGGGAATGCTCAAGCGGCACCTGGCCCCGGAGACCCTGGAGCGCCTGCTGCGCAACGAGCTGCTCAGCGAGCAGGAGGAAGAGGAGAAGAGCCTGAACCTGGGCAGCCTGTTCCTCAGCCTGTTCCGGGGAAGGAAGGAGGAAGAGGAATGATGGAGCGTCTGCGGGAGTGCCGCTGGGTGTATGTGCTGGTCTCCGTCCTGCTGGCCGTGGTGTTCTGGATGTATGTCCGGAATTCCCAGAATATCGTCAGCAACTCCTCCATTTACAACGTCCCGGTACAGATTACCAACGCCCGCGTGCTCAACGAGCGGGGGCTGACCGTGGCGGACCTGTCCCAGGAGACGGTGCGCGTGGTGGTCAACGCCCCCCTCAGCGTGCGGAACAACCTGAACAACAACAACGTCACCGTGTCGGTGGACGTGTCCTCCATCACCGAGCCGGGGGTCTATGAGCTCAGCTGCGTCCCCCGCCTGCCCACCAATGTGGACACCACGGACGCCTATTTCCCCGCCGACCAGCCCACCCAGATCATCACCGTGACGGTGGACACCCTGACCACCGAGACCATGAACGTAGAGGTGCGCCTGGAGGGCAGCGTGGCCGAGGGCTATCAGGCGGGCACGCCGGTGGTGGACCCGGAGACGGTGACAATCAGCGGCACGCCGGACCAGGTGGTCCAGGTGCGCCGGGTGGCGGCCATTCTGGAGGCGGAAAATCTGGACCAGTCCTTTGCGGGCAGCCTGCCCCTGGTCCTGCTGGACGCCGAGGGCAATGAAGTCACCGGCAGCAGCCTCACCCTCAGCCAGGACACCGCCTATGTCACCATGACCGTGGGCGTGGTGAAGGAGGTCCCCCTGACCGTCAACCTGCTCCCCGGCGGCGGCGCCACGGAGGACAACGCCGCCGTGGACATCGAGCCCCGGACAGTCACGGTGGTGGGAACCGAGGCGGAGCTGGCCGGCCTGACGGAGATCTCCCTGGGCAGCGCGGACCTGTCCCAGGTCATCGGCACCGACACCCGCACCATGCCCATCGAGCTGTCTCCCACCCTGGAGAACGCCGACGGCGTGACGGAGGCCCAAGTGACCATCACGGTGGAGGGGCTGGAGACCCGGTCCTTTGA
>CALXGC010000153.1 GCA_944387755.1 uncultured Oscillospiraceae bacterium
CCATCCAGGCGGCCATCGGCGGCAAGATCATCGCCCGGGAGACCGTCAAGGCCATGCGCAAGGACGTGCTGGCCAAGTGCTACGGCGGCGACATCACCCGGAAGAAGAAGCTGCTGGAGAAGCAGAAGGAGGGCAAAAAGAAAATGCGCACCCTGGGGACGGTTCAGCTCCCCACCGAGGCCTTTATGGCGGTGCTCAAGCTGGACGAGGAATAAAAACCACAGGCGGTCCCGGAAGGGGCCGCCTGTGGTTTTTTCAGAAGAGGTCCTCCATCCGCCGGACGAAGGCGTCCAGACGCCCCTCCACGCCGGGGGCGGCCAGGGCTTCGCCGGGGGCGTTGGCCGTCTCCAGCAGGGCGAATTTGGGGGGCAGGTAGAAGGACTTGTTCATATTCATAGCGGAGATCACCTGCCGGGCCAGGGTGTCGCCGCCGGAGTAGCCGGAGACAATCAGGGCGAAGACCGCCTTGTCATAGAACCTGGTCTGCCGGAACAGGGCGGTGAGGCGGTTGATGAAGGCGGTGAGGTTGGCGGAGAGGGCGTCGTTGTAGTTGGGGCACATGAGGATAAGGGCGTCCGCCCGGCGGACGGCGGGGTAGACCGCCTCGGACATGACGCCGCCGTAGAAGCACCGCCCCCGCTCCCCGAAGTGGAGGCACACGGTATAGGGGCAGCCGGAGCAGTCGGACAGGGTGCCGTTGCGCAGGCCAATCTCCTCCACCTGCCAGCGGGGGGACAGGCGCTCCCGCACGCCGGCCCACAGGGCCATGGTGTTGGAGGTGTGGTGGCTGGAGGCGTGGAGCGCCAGCAGCCGGGGCCGCTCCCGCCGGGGGAACCGCTCCCCCTCCGTCCGCTCCGCCAGCTCCCCGGCGGCGGCCTCATAGGCCTCCAGCCTGCCGGCCCCCAGATTTTGGGCCTGAATCTGAAAATTGGCCAGGGAGCCGGTAGCCTCCACCAGAGGACGGCCCACCAGTGCGCACCCCGCTAGGTTCATGGCCAGGGTCAGCTCCGCCGCTGTGGACTTGGTGTACAGCTCCCCCGGCCCGTCCACAATCAGGCCGCCGGTGCAGCCCGCCAGCAGGTCCGGCTCCCGGCGCAGCCGGCCCAGCATACGGAAATACTCCAGATTCTGCCCCGCTCCGTCCAGGGGCAGGGCGAACAGCACCCTGCTGTGCCGGCGCTGGGACAGCTCCTCCGCCCGGCGGAGAAGCTGCACCTCCCGTCCGGCCAGAGCCCGCTCCAGCACCCGGTCCAGGCGCCGCCCCTCCGGGGACTCCAGGGGGGGATAATATACGGTCAGGGACATGACAGACACCTTCATTTTTTCATTTTCTGTTTTTTATCCGTCCGCAGGGGAACCGTCCACGTTCAGGGCCCTCCGGGTGAGCTGGATGAACCGCTCGCCGAAGTGGGACAGGTACCGGTCCCGGCGGTAGCCCACCACCAGCTTGCCGATGGTGGACGGGTCGGTGAGAGGGAAGAGGTCCAGGGTCCGGCCGGCGGTCTGGGGCGAGGTGATATGGATGGAGCGTAAAAACAGCTCCGGGCAGATGGTCAGGCCGATGCCCGCCTCCGCCATCGCCAGGGTGGTGATGGTGTTCTCCGTCTCCAGAATCAGCTTGGGCTTGAAGAAGTGGCGGCTGAAGTACTGGTCCACCATGCTGCGGGTGCGGTTGCCCCGCTTAATGAGGATAAAGGGCATGTGCTGAAAGGCGCCGATGTCCGCCCCGCCGGCAAACTGCGCCCGAATCTCATCCGCCCGCTGGCCGAAGAGCTGGTCGGTGAAGGGCTTGGGAACCACCAGCATCAGGGGCTCCTCTGTGAGGGAGACCACCTCCACGTCCTCCATCATAATGGGCTGGAAGCAGACAATCAGGTCCACCCGGCCGTGGGCCAGCTCGTCCTCCAGGTGGGTGGAGTTGCCCTCGTACAGGGAGAACTCCACCATGGGGAACTCCGCCTGAAACTGGGGCAGAATCTCCGGCAGCAGGGCCAGGCCGCAGGTGTGGGAGATCCCCACCCGCAGCACCCCCATATAGTGCCGGTTGATGTCCCCCACCTTGGCCAGATACTGGCTGTGCAGGTCCAGAATCTGCCGGGCCGTCTCCACCAGCAGGTCCCCCGCATAGGTGAGGGACAGCTTGGGGGAGCGGGTGAACAGCTTCACGTCCAGCTCCTTCTCCATGTTGCTGATGTGATTGCTCAGGGACTGCTGGGAGATGTACAGCCGCTCGGCGGCGCGGGTGATGTTCAGCTCCTCCGCCACAAGCAGGAAATACTTCAAATGGAGAAAATTCATAGGCTTCCCTTCCAGTTTTTGCACGAGATCCTTCATTTTTTGTTGGGACAAATACAGTATACCACAAGGAAAAAGCTGTGGCAACCCTCAGTAAAAATCTGCTGGCCGGACAGGAATTTTTATGCTTTAATGGTGTTAAAATGAGATTGAGTGGAAAGAAAGCGGCCGTTTCCTTGATAAAAATTTAACCAATACGCGGAGAGACGGCCGGCGGAATGCGGGACAGTAAAAGCATTCCCAACGGATTTTGTAAAAAAGTCCCCTGGAAATTGTGTGATTTTGAAGAGAATTGAAGAGAAAGGAAGATCAACCTCATGAAATGCCTGATTATTGACGTGGTGCACCACTCCATCCGCGAAGAGCTGAGCAAATACATGCAGGTGGATACCCATATCCTGCCCACCCAGGAGGAGCTCACCGACCTCATCGGCGACTATGAGATTCTGGTGATGCGGGTGAATCCCGCCATTACCCGCCAGGTGCTGGAGGCGGCGAAGAAGCTGCGGGTCATCAGCGTGTGCTCCGTGGGTCTGAACCACATCGACCTGGAGGCCGCCAAGGAGAAGGGCATCCAGGTCATCAACGCCCCAGGTCTGAGCTGCAACGCCGTGGCCGAGCTCACCTTCTCCAAGATGCTGGACCTCTCCCGCCACACCATGCCGGCCAACCGGGACGTCAAGGTATATAAGCAGTGGAACAAATACAAATTCCTGGGCCGGGAGCTCCGGGACAAGACCCTGGGCATTCTGGGCTTCGGCCGCATCGGCCAGCGGGTGGGCGAGCTGGGCCGCGCCTTCCGCATGAACGTGGTGGCCTATGACCCCTACCTCCCCGCCCACGTGTTCGAGGAGCAGCACGCCCAGAGTCTGAGCATCCGGGACGTCCTGCGGGTCTCCGACTTCGTCTCCATCCACATGCCCCTGACGCCGGAGACGCAAAACCTGTTCAACGCCCGCTCCATCGCCATTATGAAGCCCGACGCCGTGGTCCTGAACATGAGCCGGGGCGGCATCGTCAACGAGCAGGACATGTACGAGGCCCTGAAGGAGGGCCGTCTGGGCGGCTACGCCGCCGACGTGATGGCCAACGAGCTGTCCACCAGCAGCCTGGACGGCAGCACCGCCTGCGACTCCCCCCTCTTTGAGTGCGACAACTTTATCGTCACCCCCCACCTGGGCGCCCAGACGGTGGACACCTTCCGGGACATCGGCGCCCACGCCGTGGCCCAGATTAAGCAGATCTTTGACCTGAAATAAAGAAAATCGAGCGCGCGGGGCGGCCCGCGGCAGAGCGGCACAGGTCCGGCGCTTTTGTTCAGCGCCGGACCTGTGTATTTTTGCGCCCGTTCTCCTGGGTGATCCCGCCCCCGCCGGGGAACGGCTGGGAAAATTTAATGAAAAATTCATGTTTTCTTTGGGGAAAGCTAATGGTCCGGCGGTAACATAGGACCGAAAAACAGGCGGCTCCGGCCGCCGGCAATCTCTACATAAGGAGTCAACGCTATGGAAACCTCACAGCCCGCCGTCTCTCCGGCGGCTCCGGAGACGCGCGCCCCCCTTTGGACGGGCCCGAAAAAGCGCCGCCGGAGAACCAAATTTCTCCTTGCCGGCCTGATTTTACTGGCGCTGGGCCTCTGGACTCTGGTCCGGCCCATGCTCGGCAGCCCCGCCGTCTCTTTGGGGCAGTATCAGACCGCCTCCGTCCAGCGCCGGGACCTGACCGTCACGGTGTCCGGCTCCGGGACCGCCGCCCCCATCGAGTCCTACCAGGTGTCCGCCCTGGTGTCCGGCGAGATTCTGGAGGCCTCCTTTGAGGACGGGGACCAGGTGGCCCAGGGGCAGCTGCTCTACCGGATTGACCCCGGCAGCGCCCAGACCGCCCTCCAGCAGGCCCAGCTGGCCGTGGAGCAGGCCCAGCTCAGCTATGACAGCCTGGCCTCCGGCCTTCAGGTGAAGGCCTCCGGGGCGGGGGTGGTGCAAACCCTCCACGTCCGGCAGGGGGACCTGGTTGCCGCCGGAACCGCCGTGGCCGACGTCACCGACACCTCCGTGATGACCCTCGCCGTCCCCTTCCAGTCCGCCGACGCCGGGCAGATCTCCCCAGGCCAGGCCGCCCAGGTGACGCTGGCCGGCACGCTGGAGACCCTCCCCGGCGTGGTGGAGCGCGTGGCCCCCGCCGCCCAGGTGGGCAGCGGCGGCGCGCTGGTGCGGCAGGTGGAGGTCCGCCTGGACAACCCCGGCGCCCTGGCCCCCGGCGCACAGGCCACCGTGCGGGTGGGAAATCTCGCCTGCGCCGCCGCCGGAACCCTTGCCCCCCGGCTGAGCCAGACCATCACCGCCGCCTCCAGCGGCGAAATTGTACAGCTGAACGTCTCCGCCGGGGACCGGGTGTCCGCGGGAGACGTGCTGGCCGTCCTCGGCGGCGAGACGGCGGAGGACTCCCTGGCCGGCGCCGCCCTGGCGGTGGAGAACGCCCGCCTCTCCCTCCAGAGCGCCCAGGAGGCGTTGGAGAACTACACCATTACCTCCCCCATCTCCGGCACGGTCATTGAGAAAAATCTCAAGGCCGGGGACCAGCTGGACGGGGGCGACTCCGGGGCAATGGCGGTGATCTTCGACCTGAGCGCCCTGGAGCTGAAGATGGACGTCAGCGAGCTGGACATCGGCGCCATTCAGACGGGCCAGACGGTGGAGATCACCGCCGAGGCCATCCCCGGCCAGATCTTCACCGGCATGGTGGAGAAGGTGAACATCAACGGCTCCACCGCCGACGGCTTCACCACCTACCCCGTCACCATCCTTCTGCCGGAGTACGGGGACCTGAACCCCGGCATGAACGTATCCGCGCAGGTCATTGTGGACCGGGCGGAACACGTCCTGTGCGTGCCCGCCCCGGCGGTGAACAGCGATCAGACCGTCCTCACGGCGGAGGAGGGGGCGCTGAATCCCGACGGCTCCGTGGCCGACGCCGCCAGGCTCCACACCCGGACGGTGACGCTGGGCCGGAGCGACGGGTCGTTTGTGGAGATTCTATCCGGCCTGGAGGAGGGGGAGACCGTCCTCCTGCCCATCCAGTCGGCGGGCGGCGGACCGGAGGGATAACGATGGACCATCTCATTGAACTGCGGGACGTATATAAAATCTATCCCATGGGGGACGAGGCGGTCCACGCCCTGGACGGCGTCACCATCGCCATCAGCCAGGGGGCAGTTGTGGCCCTTGTGGGCTCCTCCGGCTCCGGCAAGTCCACCGCCATGAACATCATCGGCTGTCTGGACGTGCCCACCGCCGGGACCTACCGGCTGGGGGGTGTGGACGTGTCCACCATGGACGACGACCAGCAGGCGGAGATCCGCAACAAAATGCTGGGCTTCATCTTTCAGCAGTACAACCTCATTCCCAAGCTCACCGTGCTGGAGAATGTGGAGCTCCCCCTGCTGTACGCCGGGGTCCCGGCGGCGGAGCGGAAGGCGCGCTCCATACGGGCCCTGGAGCGGGTGGGCCTGGCGGGGAAGCAGAAAAACCTGCCCTCCCAGCTCTCCGGCGGCCAGCAGCAGCGGGTGTCCATCGCCCGCGCCCTGGCCGGAGACCCGCCGGTGATTCTGGCTGACGAGCCCACCGGCGCCCTGGACTCCCGCACCGGCCGGGAGGTGCTGGGCTTTCTCAAACAGCTCAACCGGGAGGGCAACACCGTGGTCCTCATCACCCACGACAACTCCATCGCCGTCAAAGCCGACCGGATCATCCGCCTTCAGGACGGAAAGGTCATCTATGACGGGGACGCCCACGACCCCAGCGCGGTGGTCCAGCCCGGCGAGGCCGGCGGAAACGGGGAGGCGGGGGCATGAACGCGGGACAGTCCTTCCGCCTGGCCATTAAATCCCTGACCACCAGCAAAATGCGCTCCCTGCTGACCATGCTGGGCATCATCATCGGCGTGGCCTCGGTCATTGTCATCCTCTCCCTGGGCAACGGCGTCCAGGGTATGATTGACGAGCAGGTGGACAAGCTGGGCATCAACATGATGCAGACCATGGTGTGGGGCCGGGGAGACGGGTCCACCATGGACCTGACGCCGGAGGACATGTACGCCCTGGTGGAGGAGCACCCCGGCGTCCTCACCGGCGTGTCCCCCTATGTATCCTTTCAGGCCACCCTCCGCCGGGGGGACGAGAAGTTCAGCAAAACCCAGCTCTACGGCGTCAGCGAGGTCATGTTCAACAGCCAGACCCAGTCTACCATTGACGGCGGACAGAAGCTGTCCAGCGGGCGCTTTCTCTCCTATCTGGACGTGGAGCGGCGGCAGAAGGTGTGCGTCGTGGGGGCCTATCTGGAGCAGGAGATGTTCGGCGGGAACGCACTTGGACAGAATCTGTCCATCAACGGGACGGTCTACACCGTCGTGGGGGTGCTGGAGCGCCTCAGCGCCACGGACATGACCGAGGGCGGCGCGGACGACCAGATTTATATCCCCTACGAAAACGCCCTGGAGATCATGGGCTCCCGGCGTGTGACGCTGTACATCTTCACCAGCACCTCCGGAGAGACCGCCGCCCAGGCCAAGTCCATCGTTGACGGTATGCTCTATGAATACTTTCAGGGGGACGAGGACGCCTACTACACCACCACCATGGAGGAGCAGGCCAACCTCATCAACGCCATGATGGGGGTGGTCATGGGGGTGCTGGTGGCCATTGCGGCCATCTCCCTGCTGGTGGGCGGCATCGGCATTATGAATATTATGCTGGTCTCCGTCACCGAGCGCACCCGGGAGATTGGCATCCGAAAATCTCTGGGGGCCAAGCGCCGGGACATCCGCAGCCAGTTTGTCATTGAGGCCGGGACCACCTCCGCCATCGGCGGCCTGCTGGGCATCGCCCTGGGCTGCCTGCTGGCCATGGGGGTGGGCTCCCTCATCGGCGGAATGCTGGCCGCGGAGATGGGCGGCAGCGCCACCTTCTCCGCGGCGCCCACCCTGAGCGCCGTGGCCATCAGCTTCGGCGTCTCCGTGGGCATCGGCGTGCTCTTCGGCTATCTGCCCGCCAATAAGGCCGCGAAACTGAACCCCATCGACGCGCTGCGGTACGACTGAGGGGCGGGGCGGGGACAGGCTCCCGCCCCATGAAAATTTCCCCATCAAACAAAGGAGCTTTGTGGACTATGAAACGACGCATATTGACCGGCCTGCTGGCCTGCTGTCTCTCCCTCTCTCTGGCCCTGCCCGGCTCTGCGGCGGGGGCCGTCCCCTCTGAGCAGGAGGCGGCCCAGGCCGTCACGGCCCTGGGCATCATGGCGGGGGACGCCGGGGGCGATTTGGCCCTGTCCCGCACTGTGACGCGGGCGGAATTTGTCACCATGGCGCTGAAGGCCTCCCCCGGCGGGGAGCGGGTGGGGACCGCCTCCACCTCCCCCTATCCGGACGTGCCCTATACCCACTGGGCGGCGGGCTATGTGGAGGCCGGGGTGGCCGCCGGGCTGATTTCCGGCTATTCGGACGGCACCTTCCGCCCCGGCAGCTCCATCACCCTGGCGGAGGGCGCGTCCATCGCCCTGCGCCTGCTGGGCTATACTGAGGAGGACTTCTCCGGGGCCTATCCCACCCCCCAGATGGCGCTGTACCACAGTCTGGGGCTGGACCGGGGGGTAAACGTCCAGAGCGCCCAGGATGTCCTCACCCGCCGGGACGCCATGTACCTCTTCTATAATCTGATGACCGCCCCGGCCAGGGACGGCACCCCCTATCTCAACCAGCTTGGATACGCCCTCAACGCCGCCGGAGAGCTGGACCTGGTGGCCCTGGTCAACGGGTCCATGGAGGGCCCGCTGGTGGCCGCCGGGGACTGGCGCGGCGCGCTCCCCTTCTCCCTGACCGGCGTCACGGTAAACCGGGACGGCCGCCTCTCCAGCGTGGAGGCCATTCAGGAGAACGACGTGATCTACTGGAACGAGGACATGCGCGCCCTGTGGGTGTCCTCCAAAAAGGCCGCCGGGGTCATTCAGGCCCTGGAGCCCTCCTCCGCCAACCCGGAGACGGTGCAGCTTCTGGGCCGCACCTATGCCATTGAGACGGCCCAGGCCGCCTACGCCCTGTCCGACCTGGGCTACTACCGGGAGGGCGACGCCGTCACCCTCCTTCTCAGCCGCAGCGGCGGCGTGGCGGCGGTGGCCGCTCCCAGCGAGGCGGCGGAGGAGACCGGCGTGGTGATAGAGACCGGCCGGACCTCCTATCCGGACGGCCACGGGGACGCCTATCTGGCCGACACGGTGACGGTGCTGGGCATGGACGGAGAGACCTATCAGTACCAGTGGTCCGGCGGCGGCCTGGAGGCCGGCGACCCGGTGGGCGTCAGCTTCTCCTCCGACGGCTCGGTCACTCTGAAGCGCCTGCACTCCGCCGGCCTCTCCGGACAGGTGTCCCAGGACGGCTCCCGCATTGGGAAGCTCTCCTTCGCCGCCGGGGCGGAGCTTCTGGACGTCACCGGAAGCAGCGCGATGAAAATCTTCCCCAGCCGCCTGGCCGGCGTCACCCTGGACCGGGAGGACGTGGTCTATTACGCCCTGGACGCCGGCGGGGATATCTGCTCCATGATTCTCAATGACGCAACCGGCGACGCGGGCCGGTACGGCGTGCTCACCCGCATGGAGTCCCTGGGGGAGGGTATGTCCGCCCTGTACTCTTACACCTATGTCTCCGGCGGGACCACCTATACCCTGCCCGCCTCCACCACCCGCTATCCGGTCTCCGCCGGTCCCATCCGCATCGTGGGGGATCCCTCCAGCCCCGACCGGCTGCTCCCCCTCACGGAAGTGGAGGGCAGCGTCAGCGGGAACGCCCTTCTGGCGGACGGGAAGCGCTATCCCATTGCCGGACAGGCCCAGGTCTATGAGTACAGGGACCGCCGGTATATCCCCTCCACCCTGGCCCTGGTCCAGGAGAAGGGGCTCTCCCTCACCGGCTGGTACGACCGCCCGGTGAGCGAGGGAGGCCGCATCCGGGTCATCATCGCCCGCTGAGGGCAAAAATACAGGAGCCGGGCACAGCGCGTGCCCGGCTCCTTCTCTATCCGGTCAATTGAATTTGTAGATCTTCCGCACCAGGCGGTACAGGCCCACAGACAGCTTTCTCCCCTGATAGCCGGGGAAATTGGTGAAGGCGGATACGGCCCGGTACTTCATCTTGTGGTAGATCCCCGCGTCCACCGTGCGCAGGTACTCCCACAGCTGGGTCCGCTTGCCCAGGGCCTCCGGCGTGTTGGCCAGAATCAGGAAGATGGTGGAGATGGCCATCATCATGGCCAGGTAGTTAAACATATACCGGCCCAGCTTCTTGTGCGCGGCGGACACCTGGCGCAGGTCGTGGGCGTCAATCATCAGGTACGTCACCCGCACCTGCTGGTCCACCCGGCTGACCATGACCTTCTCATTGACGGACTGGTCCGCCCGCCCGATGAAATAGCGGTACAGGTCCACGTCCAGATAGTACATGTTTTTCACCCAGGGCAGGGGCTGATAGACAAAGATGTTGTCCACATAGAAGGTGTGCTTGGGCAGCTCCAGGCCGCAGTCCCGCAGAAGCTGCGTGCGGTAGATAACCGAGTGCATCAGCAGGTACTGGGAGGGACGGAAGCGGCCGATCTGCTCCCAGCCAAACACCCGGTTGCGGGGAAATACGTTCCGGTAGTGCATCACCCGCTGGGTGTTGTCCTCCACGTGCTCATAGACATAGTTGCAGATGAGCATGTCCACCAGCTTTTCGTCCCGGACGAACTGGCGCAGCTTGTCCAGGGCCTTGTGCAGGGCGGGCACGTCCACCCAGTCGTCGGAGTCCACCACCTTATAGTAGATTCCTCTGGCGTTGCGGATGCCCTGGTTGACGCCCTCCCCGTGGCCGCCGTTTTCCTGGTGGATGGCCCGCACAATATCGGGGTACTGCTCCGCGTACCGGTCGCAGATGGCGGGGGTGTCGTCCTTGGTGGAGCCGTCGTCCACCAGAATGATCTCGATGTCGTCTCCGCCCTGGAGCAGCGTGTCAATGCAGTGCTCCATATAGGCCGCCGAGTTGTAGCAGGGAACGGCAAAGGTAATCAATTTATCCATGTTTTCTTTCTCCGTTTGATTCTTGTTCCGGAATATTTTGACCCACGCGGGTAGGGGCGGCCTTTGGCCGCCCGTTGTGATCGGGCGGGCGGCCAAAGGCCGCCCCTACAGATTTTCGCTTATTGCACCAGCTGGTCGGCCAGCTCCAATGCGCGGCCCACGATGGCGTCCATGTTGTAGTACTTGTACTCCGCCAGGCGGCCCAGCAGGTGCAGGTTGGGGAACCTGTCCGCCTCCGCCTTGTATTTGGCGTAGAGGGCGTCGTTCTCCGGGTTGATGACGGCGTAGTAGGGGGTCTCCTCCGCCGCGCCGGTATAGGCGCGGGAGTACTCCCGGACGATGGTGGTGACGCCGGGCTTCACCTGGCCGGTGAGGTGCTTGAACTCGGTGATGCGGGTGAAAGCCTCGTCCACCGTATAGTTCACCGTGCCATAGCCCTGGAAGTCGTCCTGGGGCAGGGTCTCAAAGCGGAAGTCCAAAGTGCGGTAGGGCAGCGGGCCGAACCGGAAGCCGAACAGCTCGTCCGCCTGGCCGGTGTAGATAACCGGGCCCTGGAACGCCGCCCCGTCCGCGCACAGCCGCTCTCCGGACAGGTCCAGCCGTTTCAGCGCGTCCGTCCCCAGCTCCACGGTGACGTTGGGATGGTCCAGCAGCTTCTCAAACAGGGCGGTATAGCCCTCCAGGGGCATTCCCTGGTACTGGTCCTGAAAGTACCGGTCGTCTCTGGAGAGGAACACCGGCACCCGCGCGGCGGTGTTGGGGTCCATCTCCTCCGGCGCCTGCCCCCACTGCTTCATGGTGTAGTGGACAAACACATGCTCATACACATAGTCCGCCAGGGCGGCAATTTCCGGGTCGGCGCTCTGCCGCAGCTCCAGAATGGTTACTTTCCGCTCCGGGCCGTAGGCGTCCAGCAGCTTGCCGCCCAGCCGCCGCCCCTCCTCCAGGCCGAAGGCCGTCTCCAGGGAGGTGAGGTTGAAGGGCACAGGATAGGTCATCCGGCCGCCGTCCGCGCCGGGGATATTGGCAATCACCCGGTGCTGATAGTCCCGCCACTGGGTGAACCGGGACAAATAGCCGTATACCCGCTTATTGTTGGTGTGGAAGATGTGGGGGCCGTACTGGTGAACGAGCACGCCGGCTTCATCCAGGCAGTCATAGGCGTTTCCGCCTGTGTGGTTCCGGCGCTCCAGCACCAGCACCCGCAGGCCGGCCCGCTCCGCCAGCTCCCTGGCCGCCACCGCCCCGGCAAAGCCCGCGCCCACCACAAGGGCGTCAAATTTCTCCGTCAAGCAAATCCCGCCTTTTCTTTGGTTGGGGCGGACTTCAGGCTCCGCCCACATGCCGCCAGTATAGCATAAAATCAAGAAAAAAGAAAATTAAATTTGTAAAAAATCACAACAAGATTTTCAAAACGGTGGTATCCCCCTGTCCTCTTCACAAGGGCGGGCGGCCACAGGCCGCCCCTACGGCAGCAACAGACGGTGTGTGGGGCGCGACGACCCGGCGCGCCCGCTGGGACGCAATCCCCCGCCGCCTTCGGCGGTACCCCCTTTCAAAAGGGGGCAAATGGCGGTTGGTTCACGGGCGGCCACAGGCCGCCCCTACGGCAGCAGCGGACGGTGTGTGGGGCGCGACGACCCGGCGCGCCCGCTGGGACGCAATCCCCCGCCGCCTTCGGCGGCACCCCCTTTCAAAAGGGGGCAAATGGCGGTTGGTTCACGGGCGGCCACGGGCCGCCCCTACAGCAGCAACGGACGGTGTGTGGGGCGCGACGACCCGGCGCGCCCGCTGGGACGCAATCCCCCGCCGCCTTCGGCGGCACCCCCTTTCAAAAGGGGGCAAAAATGGCGGTTGGTTCACGGGCGGCCACGGGCCGCCCCTACGGCAGCAACGGACAGTTTCCGGACAATCAGCCCTCCGTTCCGGCGGGGAGCTGTCCGGCTGTTTCGTCCTGGGTCTCCTCCGGCTCCGGCAGCGTCACCTGGGGCTGGGCGCGGCCCTCCACAGTGAGGGTATAGCCGTCCAGAATGGCGGGAGTCCCGTCGGCCACGGCGTGGGAGACCGTCACCTGGTCGCCCACGTTCAGAATAACGGCCAGGGGGTTGCTGGCGGCGGAGAGGGCGTAGAAGACCTCCTCCCCCTCCAGGCGGACGAAATAGTAGGTGTTGCCCTCCAGCACGGCGGAGCGGATCTCCGCCACAGCGCCGGAGGCCTCCGTCTGGGGCAGCTGCTCCTCAACGGTGACGCCGCGGTCGGACAGCATCCGGATATACTCCTGTTCACACTGGGTGACGGTGTTGCCGGTGGCCACGATGTCGTACCGGGACACGTTCACCATGGCATAGCTCTTCACCAGGTTGGCCTGATCCTTCAGGGGAATAAAGTAGGTGGGCTCCCCGGAGATGTTCAGCAGCAGGGGGAAGGTGGCCGCATAGCCCAGGTCCTGCACCACGCCCTGGGCGGAGGACATGGCGGCGTACTCGGTGGCGCCGGGGGCGTCGTAGAACTTGGTCTCCTTGGTGCGCTGGTTGCTGAGCAGGAAGCCCAGGTTGGACTGGTCCGCGTTGGCGGAGGTGACGCCGGTGTACACATACACGTCGTCGTTCATGGCGATATAGTTGTAGCCCTGGGTGGTGATGGTCACGTCCCGCTGGCCCAGAATGGAGTTGATGAAGCCGTTGATCAGGGTGCCGTGATAGTCGTACTGCTCCATAATCAGGCTGGGGGTATACACGTTATCCACCCAGGTGGGCACGTCGTCCTTGGCGTAGTACTGGCTCTCGCCGGTGATGGCGCTGCACAGCACGGCTCCGTCGATGTCGGTGCCGCCGAACAGGCCGATGGTCTTCACCACTCTGGGGGCAATCCACCAGGGCTGGCCCTCCTCGTCAATCTCGAACTGGGGGGTGTCAAACATGAAGGTGGGGTACTGGAAGCGCAGGTGGCGCATGATATTCCGGTTCAGGGGCTCGGAGAAGGAGTACTTCATCCCCTCCCCCTCCGGAAGGCGGACCACCTGGGCCTCCTGCGTCACCATGTCCACAATCACATAGGCGGGCAGGCCGTCCCCCCGGTTGGTAAACCACTTGATGAGGTCGGCATAGGCGATGGGGGCCACCCGCACAGGGCGCCCCTGGTAGTTGATCTGGGTGGAGTCGTTGGAGTACTCAAACTGGCTCACCATGTCGCTGAGTGTGCCCATCTGGCGGTCGCCCAGGTACTCGGCGGAGGAGCGATCCAGTGTGGGGATCTCATCGA
>CALXGC010000154.1 GCA_944387755.1 uncultured Oscillospiraceae bacterium
CCACCCCGGCCTGGGCGAGGGCCTCCACCCGCTCCAGGTCCCGGCCCAGCACGTTTCCGTTCTCCACCGTGAGGAGGAGAGCGGTTTTTTCCGCCCTCCAGGCGGCCTCCACGCCGGCGCCGGAGGCGCACAGCCGCGCCCGGCTGGAGAACGCCGCCCCCTGCCGCCGGAAGCTGTCCGCCCAGCGGAGGAAGAAGGGCCATACCTGCTCCTCCGGCAGCGCGTCGGGGAGGAAGACGGCGCAGCACTGGGCCCAGCGGATGTTGGGGGGAATGCGGCTCAGGGCGAAGGCCGACTGGGGATTGTCCAGGGTATTTTCCGGGCGGTCCGTCAGAAGGGCCGTCAGCGTGTCGCAGTGCAGGTCAAAGATACGCTCCATAGACTTGCTCCTTCCAGAGAAAAAGCCGGCGGGAGCGGCCTGCGCTCCCGCCGGAGGACGTTATTCCAGAATGGCGCCTTTGTCGGCGGAGGACACCAGCCGGGCGTACCGGGCCAGGTAGCCGGTCTTGATTTTGGGCTCCGGGCACACCCACCGGGCCTTCCGGGCGGCGAGCTCCTCGCCGGAGACCTTCAGGGTGATGGTGTGGCTGGGGATGTCGATGGCGATAAGGTCGCCCTCCTCCACCAGGCCGATGGGCCCGCCGGAGGCCGCCTCCGGGGAGACGTGGCCGATGGACGCGCCCCTGGTGGCGCCGGAGAAGCGGCCGTCGGTGATGAGGGCCACGTCCTTGTCCAGCCCCATGCCCGCGATGGCGGAGGTGGGGTTGAGCATTTCCCGCATGCCGGGGCCGCCCCTGGGGCCCTCATAGCGGATGACCACCACGTCGCCCGCCACGATTTTGCCGGCGTAGATGGCCTGGATGGCGTCCTCCTCGCTGTCAAAGACGCGGGCGGGGCCCTGGTGGACCATCATCTCCGGGGCCACGGCGGACTGCTTCACCACGCAGCCGTCGGGGGCCAGGTTGCCCTTCAGCACGGCGATGCCGCCGGTTTTGGAGTAGGGGTTGTCAACGGGCCGGATAATCTCCGGATTGCGGTTGACCACGCCCTCCAGGTTCTCGGCGATGGTCTTGCCGGTGCAGGTTATCAGGCTGGTGTCCAGCAATCCCGCCTGGGCCAGCTCGGCCATGACGGCGTACACCCCGCCGGAGCGCTCCAGGTCCTCCATAAAGGTGTCCCCGGCGGGGGCCAGGTGGCACAGGTTGGGGGTCTTCTCGCTGATCTCGTTGGCCATGTCGAAGCTGAGCTCAATGCCGCACTCGTGGGCGATGGCGGGCAGGTGGAGCATGGTGTTGGTGGAGCAGCCCAGGGCCATGTCGATGGTCTCGGCATTGTGGAAGGCGGCCTCGGTCATGATGTCTCTGGGGCGGATGTCCTTCTCCACCAGGTCCATAATCTGCATACCGGCGTGCTTGGCCAGGCGCAGCCGGGCGGACCACACGGCGGGGATGGTGCCGTTGCCCCGCAGGCCCATGCCGATGGCCTCGGTGAGGCAGTTCATGGAGTTGGCGGTGTACATGCCGGAGCAGGAGCCGCAGGTGGGACAGGCGTTGTTCTCATACTCCTCCAGGCCGTCCCCGTCCAGCTTGCCGGCGTAGTAGGCCCCCACCGCCTCGAACATGTGGGACAGGCAGGTGCGGCGGCCGTCGTTCATGGTGCCGGCCAGCATGGGGCCGCCGGAGACGAAGATGGTGGGGATGTTCACCCGGGCCGCCGCCATCAGCAGGCCGGGGACGTTCTTGTCGCAGTTGGGAATCATCACCAGGCCGTCGAACTGGTGGGCCAGGGCCATGGCCTCGGTGGAGTCGGCGATGAGGTCCCGGGTCACGAGGGAGTACTTCATGCCCACATGGCCCATGGCGATGCCGTCGCACACGGCGATGGCGGGGAACTCCACCGGCGTGCCTCCGGCGGCCCGAATCCCGGCCTTGACGGCTTCGGCAATTTTGTCCAGGTTCATGTGGCCGGGGACAATCTCATTGTAGGAGCAGACCACGCCGATGAGGGGACGCTCCAGCTCCTCCCTGGTGTAGCCCAGGGCGTAGAGCAAAGAGCGGTTGGGGGCGGCGGGCGCCCCCTTTTTGATGACGTCGGAACGCATGGGAAAGGACCTCCTCACAGATTTTGTTCCGCCCTTTTGAGCGGGCGGCCGGAATCAGTTGTCTGATTTCTCTTGCATTGTCTGACTATATAGTATAAGATAGAGAAAAAAATGTCAAGGAGAAAACGTCATGGCGAAACAAACTCTGTCCCAACAGACGGCCCAGCGCCTGTACGCCGCCATTGTGGCGGAGCGCCGGTTCCGGCCGGGGGAGAAGCTGCCCAACGAGGTGGAGCTGTCCCGGCAGCTGGGGGTGAGCCGGGCCACCCTGCGGGAGGCCATCCGCTCTCTGGCCGACCAGGGGGTGCTGGAGGTCCGCCGGGGGCGGGGGACCTTTGTCTCCCCCCAGGCGGAGCGGAGCGGGCCGGATTTCTCCGGCCTGGAGCGGGTGAGGGGGCGGCTCCGGGACCTGTTTGAGCTGCGCTCCATCTTTGAGCCCGCCGCCGCTGCCCTGGCCTGCCGCCGGGCCGCCCCGGAGGAGCTGGAGGACATCCTGAAAAAGGGCGCGGCGGTGGAGCGGTGTATCCGGGCCGGCCGGGACCGCACCCAGGCGGACCAGGCCTTTCACACCGCCATCGTCCGGGCCGCCCACAACGAATGCCTGCTCCGGCTGCTGCCCATCATCCACCAGGCCGTGTCCACCGCCGTGGAACAGGGCGGGCGGGGAGAACAGCTGGCGGAGGACACCCTTCGGGACCACGCCCTGCTGCTGGAGTTTCTGGAGCGGCGGGACGGCGTCGGGGCGGAGCACGCCATGGCCATCCACATGCGCCGGGCCATGGAGCAGATGGAGCTGGATTGACCGGGCCGGGGACGGCGGGAATATAACAGAGGACGGGGGGACACTCTATTCTATGGACTGGTATGTCAAACACTGGGAGGAGCTGGACAGGGACGGGGTCTATGACCTGCTGCAGGCGCGGACCGCGGTCTTTGTGGTGGAGCAGCGCTGCCCCTATCAGGAGGCGGACGGCCTGGACCGGGGGGCGTGGCACGTCTTTGCGCGGGACGGGGCGGGGCGGATTGCCGCCTGCCTGCGGGTCTTCGTCCGGGGGGAGGACGCCGCCATCGGCCGGGTGCTGGCCGCGCCGGAGCGCCGGGGGACCGGCCTGGGGGGCGAGCTGCTCCGGCGGGGGATTCAGACCGCCTGGGAGAAGACGCCCGCCCGGCGCATTGTCCTCCACGCCCAGACCTACGCCCAGGGCTTCTATGAGCGGGCGGGCTTTCGCCGCACCGCCGCTCCGGCCTTCCTGGAGGACGGCATTCCCCACGTGGAGATGGAGCTGCGGCGGGAGGCGCCGGAGCGCTGAGGCCGCCCTTGTGCGGGGAGAAAAACCGTGCTAAAATCAAAATGAAACATGGAGGAGCTGCCGGGATGGAGACCACGCTGTACTTCGGAGGACCCATCGTCACCCTGGAGGAGCCCCTGTACGCCCAGGCCCTGGCGGAGCGGGGCGGGAGAATCCTCTGGGCGGGGGGACGGGAGGAGGCGGAGCGCCTGGCCGGGCCCAACCCCCGGCGGGTGAACCTGGAGGGCCGGGCCCTGCTGCCCGCCTTCCTGGACGCCCACAGCCACCTGCTGGCCTGCGCCTACGCCAAGCTCCAGGTCCCTCTGGGGGAGTGCGCAAGCTGGCGGGAGATTGCGGAGCGGCTCTCCCGCCGCGTCCGGGAGGGGAGGCTGCCGCCGGGGGCGTGGGTGAAGGGGACCGGCTACGACCAGAACGCCCTGGCCGAGGGGATTGCCCCCGGCCGGGCCGCCCTGGACCGGGCCTGTCCGGACAACCCGGCGGTGATTCAGCACGCCTCCGGCCACGCGGGGGCGTTCAACACCCTGGCCCTGGCGCGGCTGGGGGTTTTGGAGGACCCGGACTGCGGCCTGGAGCGGGACGGACAGGGGCGGCTCACCGGCCGGGGGGAGGAGAACCCCTTCCTGGCCCTGGTGGAGAAAATTCCCCTGGACGGCCTGGAGGAGGTGCTGTCCGCCTTCCGGGAGGCCCAGGAGGACTACGCCGCCCGCGGGATTACCGTGGCCCAGGAGGGGTTCCTACAGCCCGCCATGGTCCCGGCCTATGAAGAAATTCTGCGCCGGGGGCTGCTCTGCCTGGATGTAAACGCCTACGCCGCCCCCGGCGGGTTTGACGCCCTCCGGGAAAAATTCGCCGGGGCAGAGAACCGGGGGCCGGGGCGGTTTCGCCTGGCGGGGATGAAGATCTTTCTGGACGGCTCTCCCCAGGGGCGCACGGCCTGGATGCGGGAGCCCTATGCGGGGGGCGGCGCCGGAGCCCCCGCCATGACGGACGGCCAGGTGCTGGAGGCCTTCCGGAGGGCGCTGGACCGGGGGGCGCAGCTGCTGGCCCACTGCAACGGGGACGCCGCCGCGGCCCAGTATCTCGCCCTGCTGGCGCGCGCGGAGGGGGAGGCAGGGCGGAGGCTGTGCCGGCCGGTGCTGATTCACGGCCAGCTCCTGGGACGGGACCAGCTGGAGCAGGTCAGAGACCTGGAGGTTATCCCCTCCTTCTTTGTGGCCCACGTGTACCACTGGGGGGAGGTCCATGTGAAAAATTTCGGCCTGGACCGGGCCGAAGCCATCAGCCCGGCGGGGAGCGCCTTGAAGCTGGGCATTCCCTTCACCTTCCACCAGGACTCCCCGGTGCTTCCGCCGGATATGCTGGAGACCCTCTGGTGCGCCTGCGTCCGCAAGACCGGGGCCGGCCGGGCGCTGGGGGCGGAGGAGCGCGTTCCGGTGAAGGCCGCCCTGGAGGCGGTGACGAAGAACGCCGCCTTCCAGTATGGACTGGAGGGGGAGCTGGGGACGCTGCGGCCGGGGAAGCGGGCGGATTTCGCGCTTTTGTCCGGCGACCCCCTGAGAACGGCCCCGGAGCAATTAAAAAATCTCCGGGTGGAGGAGACCGTCAGAGCTGGCCGCGCCGTCTGGCGGCGGTGACGGCGCGCTTCTCCGGCGTCCGGAGAGAGAAAAAGAAAGCGGGTGTTTTTATGGGGAATATCTTTTGGGAACACAGGCGCAGCAGCGTGGTGATGGCGGCGATTACCCTGCTGCTGGGGCTGCTGCTGGTGCTGGCCCCCAACCGGTCCATCCGGTTTCTGTGCGCGCTGCTGGGGACCGCCCTGCTGGTGACGGGGCTGTTCTATCTGTTCAGCTGGCTGACCCGGCGGCGGACGGGCTTTCCCGCCTGGTTTTTGATTCCGGGGCTGATTTTGATTGCCCTGGGGCTGTGGCTGCTGACCAGTCCGGGGTCTGTGGTGGTGCTCATCCAGTTCAGCTTTGCCGTGGTGCTGATTTTCCACGGGGTGGTGGACCTCCAGGGGGCCTGGCTGCTGTTCCGGGCCAGGCTGCCCCGGTGGTGGCTGGACCTGCTGCTGGCGCTGTTCACCGTGGCCCTGGGGGCGGTGGTGCTGTGGAACCCCTTCGGCGCCATGGAGGCCCTGGTGTTTCTCATCGGCCTGTCCCTGATTTACGACGGGGCCAGCGACCTGTACCTCATCTGGCGGGTGTCCAGGGCCCTCCGGGACCTGTGACGGCCGTGGAGAGGACGCCGTGGGAGCCGCGGGCTCTGGCGGTGCTGGCGGAGCTGGAGGAGGCGGGCTTTCAGGCCGTGCTGGTGGGGGGCTGCGTCCGGGATTTTTTGCTGGGCAGGGAACCCCACGACTATGACGCCGCCGCCGCCGCCCCCCCGGAGGAGATTCTGGCGGCGTGCGAAAAAAGGTTCCGCTGCATTCCCACCGGACTGGCCCACGGCACGGTGACGGTGGTCAGCGGCGGCCTCCCGGTGGAAGTGACCGCCTTCCGCCGGGACGGGACCTACTCCGACCACCGCCGGCCGGACGGAGTACGCTATACCTCCAGTCTGGAGGAGGACCTGGCCCGGCGGGATTTTACCGTCAACGCCATGGCCTGGAGCCCGAAAACCGGGCTGACGGACCCCTTTGGAGGGCGAAGGGACCTGGCCGCCGGGGTCATCCGCTGCGTGGGGGAGCCGGACCGGCGCTTTCAGGAGGACGCCCTGCGGGTGCTCCGGGGGCTGCGGCTGGCCGCCCAGCTGGACTTTGCCCTGGAGGAGGCAACTGCCGCCGCCCTGGCGCGGAACACCCCCCTGCTGTCCTATGTGGCCTGGGAGCGGATTCAGGCGGAATTTTTCCGGCTGCTGTGCTCCCCCGGCGCGGAGCGGATTTTGCTGGCCTTTCCGGAGACGGTGTGCCAGGTTGTCCCGGAGCTCCGCCCGGCCGTGGGCTTTGACCAGAAAAATCCCCACCACTGTTACGACGTGTATACCCACAGCGTGAAGGCCCTGTCCCAGGTGCGGCCGGAGCCCGCCCTGCGCCTGGCGGCCCTCCTCCACGACGTGGGAAAGCCCGCCTGCTTCTCTCTGGACGGGCAGGGAACGGGCCATTTCTATGGCCACGAGAGGGAGAGCGCCCGGCTGGCGGAGGCCGTTGTGCGGCGGCTGCGCCTGGACCGGCGCACCCAGGAGCGGGTGGCCGCGCTGGTTGCCCGCCACGGGCTCTTTCTTCCCGACCCCGGGCCAAGGGCGGTCCGCCGGTGGCTGCAAAAGCTCACCCCGGAGGTCTTCTTTGACCTGCTGGAGCTCCAGCAGGCGGACAGGCTGGCCTGCGGGACCGCCCAGGGGCCGGACCGCTGCGCCCAGCTCCGGAAGACGGCGGAGGAGATTCTGGCCCAAAACCCCTGCCTCACCCTGAAGGAGCTGGCGGTGAACGGCCGGGACGCCCTGGCCGCCGGCCTGTCCGGGCCGGAGATTGGCCGGACCCTCAGCTGGATTCTGGACCAGGTGGCCGCCGGGGACCTGCCCAACGACCGGACGGCCCTTTTGGAGGTCTTAAAGAAGAGATAGCGAACCGGTTTTTGAATCAAAGCTCAAAAGCTGATGGGGAAACGTGTTATCTCCCTTCTCGTGCATGGGCGGCTGAGGGTATGTTGACGGCGGGAAGCGGGTATGGTATATTCGTAACAGGCGCGGACGGGCCCGCGCCTGCGCTCAAGTAAGAGAAAGAGAATGGAGGGACCGGTATGCCGAAGCACTGGATGCGGAGCATTCTGCTGATTATCACCTATACGGTGCTGCTGGTGCTGGCGCTGATGCGCAGCGACTGGATTTTTGGACTGCTGGGACAGGTGCTCAACGGCTGCCAGCCCCTGTTTATGGGGTTTGCCATCGCGTTTATTCTGAACCAGCCCTGCACGTTTTTCTGCCGCCACTATGAGCGCAACCTGGGGGAGAAGTGGAAGAAGCTGGGGCGGCCTCTGGCGGTGCTGACCTCCTATCTGGCGCTGATTGCGGTGATTGTGGCGCTGTTCTCCTTTGTGCTCCCAAGAGTGGTGGACAGCGTGCGTATGCTGGCGGTGAGCGTGGGGGTGTACCTGGCCAACCTGCAGGCGCTGCTGAACCAGGCGGCCAACGCCCTGGACTGGGAGACGCTGAATCTGGACCTGACCAGCCTGAGCCAGTACCTGCGCAACGCCCTCTACGGGGTGCTGGACGGGGTGTCCAACGCGGCCTCCCATGTGATGACGGTGACGGGGAGCATTATCTCCATGTTTGTCACTCTGGTGCTGGCCATTGTGTTCTCTGTGTATATGCTGGCGGGGAAGGAAAAGCTGCTGCGCAACGGCAGGCAGCTCCTGCGGGCCTATCTGCCCCGGCGGTGGGCGCGCACGGTGAGCCGGGTGATCCGGCTGACGGCGGAGACCTTTTCCAACTTTGTCTCCGGCCAGCTCATCGAGGCCTGCATTCTGGGCGGACTGTGCGCCCTGGGCACCTTCTTCATCCAGGCGGACTACGCCGCCCTGGTGGGGGTGATTGTGGGGGTGTCCGCCCTGATTCCGGTGGCCGGCGCGTACATCGGCGCGCTGCTGTCCGCCTTCCTGCTGGTGATGGTGGACCCGGTGCGGGCGCTGGTGTTTTTGATTTTCCTGGCCGTTCTCCAGCAGATTGAGGGCAATGTGATCTACCCCAGGGTGGTGGGGACCTCCATCGGCCTGCCCGGCATCTGGGTGCTGGCGGCGGTGACGGTGGGAGGCGGCCTGTTCGGCCTGCTGGGAGTGCTGCTCAGCGTGCCCACGGCGTCGGTGGCCTACACCCTGCTGAAGCAGGACGTCCACCGCCGCCTGCACAGAGGGCTGAACGAGGGCGCGGAAAAAGAGGGGGAAGGCCCGCCGGAGCGGGCGGACTGACAAAAAACAGGGCCGGAGAATTCCGGCCCTGTTTTGCATATATTGACAAAGTTGGAGGCGGCGGTCAGGAGCTCTGGAGCAGGGGGGTCTCCGTCCCCTGGTGCTCCCTGGCATACCGGCCCGGCGACGTGCCGGTGAGGTGGCCGAAGGTGCGGATAAAGTGAGAATTGTCTGAAAAACCCGACAGCTCCCCGGCCCGCTGGACGCTGGCGCCCTCCTTGAGGAGCTGGCGGGCCCGGAGCACCCGGCAATAGATGATGTACTCCATGACGGAGAAGCCGGTGGCGGTCTTGAAAATCCGGCACAGGTAGTGCTTGCTGAGGAAAAAGGTCCCGGCAATCCGGTCCAGGGTCAGGGGCTCGGACAGGTGGTCCCGGATGTAGTCCAGAATGGGGGCCACCCGGAGGAAGTCCTTGCTGCGGACGGCGCCCCCGTCGGTGGCCGCGCTGAGGATGGGGGCGGCCTCGATCAGAAGGTTGATCAGGGCGATGGTCTGGTGGAGGTCGCTGCCGAAGCTGCCGTCGTTTTTGTTGCGCTCCAGGGCCTGAAAGCGCTCAATGAGGGCGATCATCTGCTGGTTGGACAGGTCCGCCCGGAGAAAGACCGCCTGGGCCATACGGGAGAAGTCCGTCTGGGGGGTGGAGATGGCGGAGAGGGTTTTGGCGGCGATGTGCAGCACATACCGGGCGTGAAAGCCGGAGGCGATGGTGCGGTGGAGGGTGTTCTCCCCAATGAGATAGAGGGTCCCCCGGTTCAGGGGATAGACCTGGTCGTTGACAAAGATGTTGCCCGGACTGGTGAGGGGGAGCAGCAGCTCGCAGTAGTCGTGGAAGTGGAGGCGGCTCATGCTCCAGGTGTCGTTGTGGTTGAGCTGAAGGTGAAAATCAATCTGGTTCAACTGGCGCCCCCCTTTCGAAACTGTACAATCCTGTCAAAAAAAGCGGAAAGGCCTTGCTCTATTTTGTCGGCTGTGATATTATAGCACAGGAGGCGAAGATATGCAAACTTTCCGATAAGTTTGTCAAAGACCGCTTCCGCGGCTTGTGCTAAACTAGACAATGATAAACCGCGCATTGTTCCAGCGGCCGCCCTGCGGCCCGTCAAGGTTGGCACAGGACAGCCGAAACTTTTGTGTGATGGGGGTTTTATTATGAACAAAGTATACACCTTGCACGACGCGGTGGCAAAATTCGTCGAGGACGGGGACTGCATCTCCTTCGGCGGCTTCACCACCAACCGCAAGCCCTACGCCGCCGTGTTTGAGATTCTCCGGCAGGGACAGAAGGACTTCACCGTCTGGGCCGGACCTGCCGGCGGCGACTGGGATATGCTCATCGGCGAGGGCCGGGTGAAGGCGTATATCAACTGCTACACCGCCAACTCCGGCTACACCAACGTCTCCCGCCGCTTCCGCGCCGCCATCGAAAAGGGCGAGCTCACCTATGAGGACTACTCCCAGGACGTGCTCATGCTTCAGCTCCACGCCGCCTCCCTGGGCCTGCCCTTCCTGCCGGTGCGCCTGATGCAGGGCTCCGGCCTGGTGGACTACTGGGGCATCAGCAAGGAGGTCCGCAAGACCCTGGACAAGGTGGACGACCTGAAGCTGGTGGAGATGGACAACCCCTTCAAGCCCGGCGAGAAGGTGGTGGCCGTCCCCGTGCCCAAGCTGGACACCGCCATCATCCACGTGCAGATGGCCTCCCCCGACGGCACCTGCGTCATTGAGGGCGACGAGTTCCACGACGTGGACATCGCCGTGGCCGCCCGCAAGGTCATCGTCACCTGCGAGGACCTGGTGAGCGACGAGTACATCCGCCGGGAGCCCACCAAGAACAAAATCTTCGGCGAGTGCGTCAGCGCGGTGGTCCACGCCCCCTACGGCGCCTGGCCCTCCCAGTGCTACGGCTTCTATGACAACGACTCTCACAACCTGAAGGAGTACGACAAGGCCTCCAAGTATCAGGACGCCGAGGACGCCAAGGCCCAGCTGGAGAAGGCCGCGGCCAAGGCCGAGAAGGCCGCCGCCGCCAAGCCGGAGGACGCCAAGCTGGCCGAGGCCGCCGCCCGCGCCCGCAAGGCCGCCGACGACGCCAAGAGCGGCGCGGCCATCCCGGAGACCTTCAAGGACTATCTGGACAAGTGGGTCTACAGCGTGAAGGACCACGACGCCCTGCTGGACAAGGTGGGCGGCGCCCGTCTGATGCAGCTGAAGAACGAGCCCCACCTGGGCTACTCCACCAGACACTAAGTTAGGGAGGTATCAGGAAATGTCTGACTATACCAAGTACACCAAGCAGGAGATGCAGGCGTACGCCATCGCCAAGAACATCAAAGAGAACCAGATCGTCATCGTGGGCACCGGCCTGCCCCTCATCGGCGCCTCCCTGGCCAAGCGGGCGGTGTGCCCCTCCTGCCATCCCATCGTGGAGAGCGGCCTGATGGACTGCTCCCCCGTGGAGGTCCCCCGCTCCGTGGGCGACAACCGCTTTATGGCCCACTGCGCCGTGCAGTGGCCCAACGTGCGCTTCATCGGCTTTGAGGCCAACGAGTGGCTGCACAACGAGGACCGCCTGGTGGCCTTCATCGGCGGCGCCCAGATCGACCCCTACGGCAACG
>CALXGC010000155.1 GCA_944387755.1 uncultured Oscillospiraceae bacterium
AGGGAGGCTTTGGAGCATACAACGTCCGTCGACGTAGGGGAGGGGCCAAGACCGGCCCGTCCCCCCTGATGCAAGGGGGGGCGCCGGAGGCGGCGGGGGGGGGTCCGAACCAGCGGGCGGGCCGGGCCGCTGGTTTGGCCCCTTCCGCCTCGCTTCGCTCGGCACCTCCCCCAAGGGGGGAGGCTGTAGAGGAGCAACGTCCGTTGCCGTAGGGGCGGCCCTTTCGGCCGCCCGTAAACTAACCGCTATTTGCCCCCGAAGGGGGCGGGGGGATTCCGAACCGGCGGGCGCGCCGGGCCGCCGCGCCCCACGCACACGTCCGCCCCCTCATCCGGCCCTTCGGGCCACCTTCCCCCCGGGGGGGGGCAGGCTTTTGGGCGCTTACACGCTCCGGATGGAGGCCACGCTCTCGCTGATCTGTTTGGCCACGGCGGGGTTGTTCATGGTGTACAGGTGGATTCCGTCCACCCCAGCGGCCACCAGGTCGGAAATTTGGTCGATGGCATAGGCCAGGCCGGCCTCCCGCAGGGCGGCGGGGTGATCCCCGTACCGGGCCAGAATGCGGGTGAGCTTCCGGGGCAGAGAGGCCCCGCACAGGGACACCATTCGCTCGATGGACGCCTTGTTCAGCACGGGCATAATGCCCGCCTCAATGGGGACCTCAATGCCGGCGATGCGGCAGCGCTCCAGAAAGCGGAAGAAGTCGTCGTTGTCGAAGAAGAGCTGGCTCACCAGGTGCTGGGCCCCGGCGTCCACCTTCTGCTTCAGATAGCGCACGTCGGTAATCAGGTCAGGGCTCTCCGGGTGGCCCTCCGGGTAGCAGGCGGCGGACACGCCGAAGTCCCCCCGCGCCCGGATAAAGGACACCAGCTCATTGGCGTGGAGAAAATCCTCCCTGGGGGGATAGTCCGGGTTCCGGTCCCCCCGCAGGGCCAGCACGTTCTCCACCCCGTGCTCCTTCAGCCCGGCGAGGATGTCCGCGGCCTCCTCCCGCCCGCAGGCCACGCAGGTCAGATGGGCCATGGCGGTGATATGGTACTGGTTCTGGATGATGGCGGCAATCTCCTGGGTGGACTGGTTCACGTTGCTGGACCCCCCCGCCCCATAGGTGACGCTGATGAAGTCGGGTTTGATGTCCTTCAGGCCGTCCAGGGTCTTATAAATGCTGTCCACCGGGCTGGTCTTCTTGGGGGGGAAGACCTCGCAGGAGAAGACCGTCCGGCCCTTTCCGAACAGTTCCGCGATTTTCATGGGGCATTCCTTCTTTCTTGGGTGAAATTTGATAACATATTGGATGTACAGCAGGGCGGGGCCTGTCTCCGCCGCCGCACAGGGGGAGCTCGCCCTCCGGCGCTCACCAGGCCGCAGCCGTCCCGTCGCACCGGGGTTCCGTCCCGCCGATGTACAGGCCGTTGTCCGTCTTCCAGATAATCTGGCCCCGGCCCATGTCCAGGTTGGAGTTGACAATCTCCACCTCGTGGCCCCGTCTGGCCAGCTCCTGGGCGATGTGGGGGGCGACCTCCCGCTCCAGCTGGATGTGTTTGCCGCCAATCCACTGGATTCTGGGGGCGTCCAGGGCGGCCTGTGGGTTCATATGGTAGTCCACCGTGTTTACAATTATCTGCACGTGGCCCTGGGGCTGCATAAAAGCCCCCATGACGCCGAAGGGCCCCGCCGCCTCCCCGTCCTTCATCAAAAATCCGGGGATGATGGTGTGGTAGGAGCGCTTGCCCCCCGCCAGGCAGTTGCAGCTGTCCGGGTCCAGGGAGAAGTTGGCCCCCCGGTTCTGAAGGGAGATCCCCGTGCCGGGGACGGCGACTCCCGCCCCGAAGGTGGTGTAGTTGCTCTGGATGAAGGAGACCATATTTCCAAACTGATCGGCGGCGCACAGATAGACGGTCCCGCCGCAGGAGGGGTCCCCCGCCTCCGGGGTGAGGGCCGTCTCTCCGATGAGGGCCCGGCGGCGGGCGGCGTAGCCCTCGGACAGCAGGTCCTCCACAGAGACCTTCATGTACCGGGGATCGGCCACATAGGTCCTGGTATCCGCGAAGGCCAGCTTGATGGCCTCCACAATCTTGTGGTAGGTGTCCCCCCGCTCCCGCTCCGGGGACAGGCCCAGCCCCTTTAACAGATTCAGGGCCATCAGCGCCGTAATCCCGTGGCCGTTGGGGGGAATCTCACAGACGGTATAGCCCCTGTAGTCCACGGAGATGGGCTCCACCCACAGGGGCCGGTAGGCCCGGAAGTCCTCCTGGGCAAAATAGCCCCCGGTCTCCCGGCTGAAGGAGAGGATTTTCTCCATCAGCGGCCCCCGGTAGAAGCTCTCGCAGCCGGTGGCGGCCAGCTCCTCCAGGGTGTCCGCCATCTCCGGCCAGCGGAACAGCTCCCCCGCCCGGTAGGGCTCCCCGTCTTTGGTGAACTTCTCCCACCAGTACGCGTGGGGGCGGGGCTTCTGCTTCCGCGCCGCTCCGATGCGGCGGCTGTCCCGGACCCACATCTCCTCCAGGTTGACGGCCACGGGGACGCCCGCGCGGGCGTTCTCAATGGCCGGGGCGAACAGCTCTGACAGGGATTTTGTACCGAACCGCCGGTTCAGCGCCGCCCAGCCGGCGGGGGCGCCGGGGACCAGGGTGGGGAGCCACCCGGTTTTGGGCATCTCTGAAAAACCCAGCGCCCGGACCTTCTCTCCGCTGAGGGCGGCGGGAGCGGTGCCGCTGGCGTTGAGGCCGTAGAGCTTCTTCTCCCCCTCCATCCACACCAGGGCGAAGCAGTCGGAGCCCACGCCGTTGCTGGTGGGCTCCAGCAGGGGCATGGCGGCGGCCATGGCCACCGCCGCGTCCACCGCGTTGCCCCCCGCCTTCATCACGTCCAGGCCGATCTGGGCCCCCTGGGGGACGGAGGTGCAGGCCATCGCCCGCCGGGCGTACACCGCGTTCCGCCGGGAGGGATAGGGGTAGTATCTGGGGTCAAATTCCGGCATAGCGCGCCTCTCCGTCCCGTCAGCGGGGCTGGTTGCGCTTGCCGGACCACTGCTCCGCCCGGAGGGCGAAGACGGCAGTGTTGTCCACCGCTTGGTCGGGCATATCCCACGTCCGGCCCGTCATATGCCGGGCGATGGCGTTGAGGGCGGCCCGCTTCTCCTCCCGGTCCTCCAGGGTGCGGATGACGCCGGAGCCCATAATGCTCCGGTAGGTGAAGCTGTGGTCGCAGGCGGCGTCCGCCGTGCGCAGGGCGTGGCCGCAGTCCATCTCAAAGGCGGCGGGGCAGGCCTTGCGGAAGGCCGCCGCCTTCCGCCCCTTGGGGGTGGAGTGGACATACAGGGTCAGCCGGTCCCCCTCCAGAGCGTAGCCGAAGTTCAGGGGGAAGATGAACAGCCCCTGCTCGTCCTGGGCGGCGACGCGGACCACGCCGCAGGAGCGGAGAATGTCCTCCAGCTGGTTCAGGTCCGTCACTTCCAAGTCAGTTCTGCGCATATAAAACGCTCCTTTCCTGTTTTTATGTCATTTCGTAGGGGCGCACATTGTGCGCCCGCCTGTCAGAGTAAAAGCAGAAGAATCACGGGCGAACGCATGCGTGGGGCGCGACGACCCGGCGCGCCCGCCGGTTTGCAATCCCCCGCCGCCCGTTGGGCGGCACCCCCTTTCAAAAGGGGGCAAATGGCGGGGGAGTTCACGGGCGGCCACATGCCGCCCCTACGGCAACAACGGACGTGTGTGTAGGGCGCGGCGGCCCGGCGCGCCCGCCGTTTCGCAACCCCCTCCTGCCGGCCGCGCTTACAGGTCCAGCTCCAGCAGGACGGGGCAGTGGTCGCTGCCCTCCACCTGGGACAGAATCTCCGCCCGGCGGATGCGGTCCTGGAGGCGGCGGGAGACGAGGAAGTAGTCGATGCGCCATCCGGCGTTGTTCTGCCGGGCGTGAAACCGGTAGGACCACCAGGAGTACGCCCCGGTCTCCTCCGGGTGGAGGAAGCGGAAGGTGTCGGTGAAGCCGGCGCCCAGCAGGGCGGTGAATTTCTCCCGCTCCTGGTCGGTAAAGCCGGCGTTCATGCGGTTGGTCTTCGGGTTCTTCAGGTCGATCTCCCTGTGGGCCACGTTGAGGTCCCCGCAGCAGACCACCGGCTTGCGCCTGTCCAGGGAGACGAGATACGCCCGGAAGTCGTCCTCCCACTCCATCCGGTAGTCCAGGCGCTTTAAACCGTCCTGGGCGTTGGGGGTATAGCAGCACACCAGATAGAAGTCCTCGTACTCCAGGGTGACAAGCCGCCCCTCGTGGTCGTGCCGGTCCACATCCATGCCGCAGGCCGCGGCCAGGGGCCTGTGGGGGGTGAAGACGGCGGTTCCGGAGTAGCCCTTCTTCTCCGCCGCGTTCCAGAACTCCAAAATCGTCTCCCCCAGGTCCACGTCCGCCTGGCCCCGCTCCATCTTGGTCTCCTGCAGGCAGCAGAAGTCCGGCGCCTCCCGGCGGTAGAAGTCCAAAAATCCCTTCTTCAGGCAGGCCCGCAGGCCGTTTACATTCCAGGATATGAATTTCATGGCTTTTCCTCCGAATCCGCGGGATGATGCCTTATTATAAAGGAGTTTCCCCGTCTTGACAAGGGCGGAGAGCGCCTCTCCGCAATTTTTGCCCGGCCGCATTGCTTTTTGATGGAAAGTTGAGTATAATAAGCTCTGTTGTGAAAACCGGAAAGATAAGGAGTGATTTCTATGGCAAAATCGAGCATTCCCCAGGGGTACGTGCCCCTGCTCAATATCTATGAGACCCAGAAGGCCATCGGCCTGCTGCACCGCCTGTTTGAGGACCGGCTCAGCGGGGCGCTGAACCTCCACCGGGTGTCCGCCCCCCTGTTTGTGGCCGCCGACTCCGGCCTGAACGACGACCTGAACGGCGTGGAGCGCCCCGTGTCCTTCGAGATCCGGGCGGTCAACCGCACGGCGGTGGTGGTCCACTCCCTGGCCAAGTGGAAGCGCCTGGCCCTGAAGCGCTATCAGTTCCACCCCGGCGAGGGCCTGTACACCGACATGAACGCCATCCGCCGGGACGAGGATCTGGACAACCTCCACTCCGCCTATGTGGACCAGTGGGACTGGGAGAAGATTATCACCGAGGAGGACCGGACGCAGGCCTATCTCAAGCAGACGGTGCGCGCCATTGTGGGGGCCCTGCGGGACACCCAGCACTTCCTGCGCTCGGTGTTCCCCCAGCTCACCGCCCTGCCGGAGATTCCGGCGGAGGTGGCGTTTATCACCACCCAGGAGCTGGAGGACCTGTACCCCGGCCTCACCCCCAAGGAGCGGGAGAACGCCTTTGTGAAGGACCACCCCGCCGCCTTCCTCATGGGAATCGGCGGCGCGCTGAGGTCGGGCAAGCCCCACGACGGCCGGGCCCCGGACTATGACGACTGGGCCCTCAACGGCGATCTGCTGTGCTGGGACAGCGTCAACCAGCAGGCGATGGAGCTCTCCTCCATGGGAATCCGGGTCAGCCCGGAGTCCCTGGACCGCCAGCTCACCCTGGCCGGGTGCGACAGCCGCCGGGAGCTGCCCTTCCACAAAATGCTCCTCAACGGAGAGTTGCCCCTGACCATGGGAGGCGGCGTCGGCCAGTCCCGCGTGTCCATGCTCCTGCTGGGCAAGGCCCACATCGGCGAGGTGCAGGTCTCCCTCTGGGACGAGGAGACCCAGGCCGTCTGCCGTGAGGCGGGCGTCACCCTCCTGTAACCGGAGCCGAAATGCGGCCCGCCGCAGAATTTCTCAATTCTGCGGCGGGCCCGTTTTCTGTCCGTTTGCAGGCAATGGCCCTCCCGCCCTCCGCGGGGCGGGAGGGCACGAAAAAATTGGGACAAATTTTATAAAAAGTTCATGCAGAGGACAAAATTTCACGCAGAAAATCTGTTATCCTACAGAAAAAATGACAGCGAGGCGCCTATGCAATCCAAACTGTTCCGGCTGGTGTCCCTGCTGGCCGCCGTGCTCCTGTGCGCGGGGGGCGGCATATTCCTGTGGCGCAGCGGCTTTTTTACCGCCGCCGCCTCTCAGGAGGCCCTGCGGGCGTATATCCAGCAGTTTTCCCCCTATTCCCACCTGTGCTTCTTTCTGCTTCAGCTTCTCTCGGTCATTCTGGCCCCCATCCCCAGCAACCTCACCGCCCTGGCGGGCGGGGTGCTCTTCGGCACATGGCCCGCCTTCTGGCTTACCTTCGGGGCGGTGGCCCTGGGCTCGGTGCTGGTGTTCGCCCTGTCCCGGAGCCTGGGCCGGGAGCCGGTGAGCCGCCTGGTGGACCGGAAGCTCTCTGAGAAGTACCGGGAGGTCATCCAGACCAAGACCGGCGTATTTCTGACGCTGGCCTTCCTGTTCCCCTTCTTTCCCGACGACGTGCTGTGCATTCTGGCCGGCCTGACCGGCATTTCCCTGCGGCGGTTTGCCTGTATCGTCCTGCTGGCCCGCCCCTGGGGGCTGCTGGCCGCCTGCGCCCTGGGGGGCGCGTCCCTGAAGCTCCCCGTGTGGGCGATGGCCCTGCTGGGGGCCTGCGGACTGGGCCTTTTTCTGGCGGGGCTCAAGTATGGAGACCGGGTGGAGGAGGCGGTGCTCCGCCGCCTGGGCCGCGGCAAAAAAATCTGAAAAATTTTTGCCCGCCCCCCTTTACAAACCGGGCGGGGTGTGGTATTATCATCTCGCAAACAAGAATTACTACTGTTAGGAGGCCGAACTGTGGAGCGTGCGACTCGATACAGCAAAAAGCGGGAAGCAATCCTGGCCGCCATCCGCAGCTCCGACACCCACCCCTCCGCCGAGTGGATCTACCAGACCCTGAAGCCGGAACACCCGGACCTGAGCTTGGGCACGGTGTACCGGAACCTGCTGTTCTTTCAGCGGCAGGGGACCATCCAGAGTGTGGGGATCATCCATGGACAGGAGCGGTTCGACGGCGTTACCACCCCGCACAGCCACTTTGTTTGCACCGCCTGCGGCGCAGTGATTGATCTGCACAGGATCAAGATGGATGCCAGCTTAAACTGCGCCGTCAGGGAGCAATACGGGTTCGAGGTTGACCGCCACGAGCTCACTTTTTACGGCAAATGCCAAGCCTGTATGCAGGCAGAAAAAAATGAGGAGGATATTTTGGCATGAAGAAGTTTGTCTGTTCCGTCTGCGGCTATGTGTACGAGGGCGAGACCGCGCCCGATTTCTGCCCCATCTGCAAGGCCCCCAAGGAGAAGTTCGTGGAGCAGGCCGGCGAGAAGAGCTGGGCCGCCGAGCACGTGGTGGGCGTGGCCCAGGGCGCTCCTGAGGAGATCCTCCAGGGCCTGCGTGAGAACTTCCAGGGCGAGTGCTCCGAGGTGGGCATGTACCTGGCCATGGCCCGCGTGGCCCACCGGGAGGGCTACCCCGAAATCGGCCTGTACTGGGAGAAGGCCGCCTATGAGGAGGCCGAGCACGCCGCCAAGTTCGCCGAGCTGCTGGGCGAGGTGATCACCGACTCCACCAAGAAGAACCTGGAGATGCGGGTGGACGCCGAAAACGGCGCCACCGAGGGCAAGTTCCAGCTGGCCAAGAAGGCCAAGGAGCTCAACCTGGACGCCATCCACGACACCGTCCACGAGATGGCCCGGGACGAGGCCCGTCACGGCAAGGCTTTCGAGGGCCTGCTGAAGCGGTACTTCGGCTAATCAAAACCGCATACACAGGCACGTTTTGAGGGGGAACCGGGAGACCGGTTCTCCCCTTTTTATGTTGAACAAAAAATTTTTTATGCTATACTTTTTTTATCTCACAGGAAAAAAGGAGGACGTGGAAGATGGACCACAAGAAGCTTTCCATGGAACAGACTCTGGCGGAGCTGAAGCGGCTTGCGGCGGAGATGAACTGTTCTGTCTGCGGGGCGGCCAAAGAGGCCCTGCTGCAGTACTACGAGGCCGCCGGATTCACGGAGCACCCCCTTGCGGAGGATCTGGACGGAATGGAGGAGGCGCAGCTTCTGGAGCTCTATTTCAACACGTGCCGCTGAGCACTCCAGGAGGGGGAGCGCCATGATTTTTGTGACGGGAGATACCCACGGGGAGTTCAACCGCTTCAGCCGGGAGAACTTCCCGGAACAGAAGTCCATGACCAAGGAGGACATGGTCCTCATCTGCGGGGACTTCGGCGGGCTGTGGGACGGCTCCAAACAGGAGCGCTGGTGGCTGGACTGGCTGGAGGACAAGCCCTTCACCACTCTGTTCGTCTCCGGCAACCACGAAAACTACGACCTGCTGGCCGCCTGTCCGAAGGAGGAGCGCTGGGGCGGAATCATTCAGACTGTCCGGCCCTCCATCCTCCATCTGACCCGGGGACAGGTGTTTCAGATCGGCGGAACGCGGATTTTCACCCTGGGGGGCGCGTCCTCCCACGACATTGACGGCGGGATTCTCGACCCCGCCGCCCCCGACTTCCGCCGAAAAAAAAAGAATCTGGATGCCCGCCGGGTCTCCTACCGCATTCTCCGGAAGACCTGGTGGGAGGAGGAGCTGCCCTCCGACGGGGAGTACCAGGAGGCGGAGCGGAATCTGAACGCCTGCGGCCGGAAGGTGGACTTTATCGTCACCCACTGCGCCCCCTCCGGCATTGAGGACGCCCTGGGCGGGAGCATGTACCGCCACGACCGGCTCACCGACTATCTTGAGGAGCTCCGGAAAAACTGCCAGTTCCGCTACTGGTTCTTTGGGCATTACCACGACAACCGGATGATGGATAAGCGCTATGTACTGCTCTATGAGCAGATTGTCCAGGCCGTACCATAGGGCGAGGCTGTAGGGGCGCACATTGTGCGCCCGCCGCTGGGAGCGTGCCCCAAAAAAGCCTTCCCCCTTGGGGGAGGTGCCGAGCGAAGCGAGGCGGAGGGGGTTAAACCAGCGGGCGGCCAAAGGCCGCACCTACGCAAACAACAGACGTTGTACGCGCCAAAGCCTCCCCCCTTGGGGGAGGTGCCGAGCGAAGCGAGGCGGAGGGGGTAAACACAACGGGGGAGGCGCCGGGCGAAGCGAGGCGGAAGGGACAAAAAAGGCAGAGGCTGCGTGCCTCTGCCTTCTTATTTCCCGTTGAAGCGGTTCATGGCCCGGTCCGGTCCCTCTCTCAGGAGGCACTCCACCGCGTCGGCGGCCCGCTTCACCGCCGCGTCCATCGCCTTTTTGTCCTCTCCCTGGAACTTCCCCAGCACCCAGTCGGCCAGGTCATAGTCCGGATGGGGCTTCTGCCCCACTCCCACCCGGACGCGGGGGAACTGGTCGGTGCCCAGGTGCTGAATGATGCTCTGCAGGCCATTGTGGCCGCCGGCGGACCCCTTTGTGCGGATGCGCAGGGCCCCCGCGTCCAGGGCGGTGTCGTCGGAGATCACCAAAATCCGTTCCGGGGGGATTTTATAAAAGTCCGCCGCCGGGCGCACCGCCTCTCCGGAGAGGTTCATATACGTCACCGGCTTCATCACCAGGACCTTCTCCCCGGCGATGGTGAGCAGGTTGGTCAGCGCCTTGAACTTCAGCTTCTGGATGGGGGCGTGCTGCCGCTCCGCCAGCTCGTCCACCACCTGAAAGCCCACGTTGTGGCGGGTATTTTCATACTTCTCTCCGGGGTTGCCCAGGCCCACAATAAGCCAGGCGGCCCCGGAACTCTTTTGAAAGAACATCGTCGTCCTCCCTGTTCAGGCAAAAATCAGGGGCGGGCGCTGGGCCCGCCCCAAAAATCGAGAATTGTTTAGGAGAACAGCCGGGAGACGGAGGTCTCCTCATAGATGTGGCTGATGGCCTCGGCGAACATGTGGGCCACGGAGATGTAGCGGATCTTCTCAGAGGCGGCGCCGGGCTTGGGCGGGATGGTGTCCAGGAACACCACGTCGTCCAGGACGCTCTCGTTGATGCGGCGGACGGCGGGGCCGGAGAGCACGCCGTGGGTGGCGCAGGCGGTGACGCTCTTGGCCTTGCCGATGTCCACCAGGGCCTTGGCCGCGTGGCAC
The DNA here is from genome assembly GCA_944387755.1 of uncultured Oscillospiraceae bacterium. Next base: position 9,985 of record CALXGC010000155.1, read on the forward strand.
AGGGAGCCGCCGGTGTCCACCATGTCGTCCAGCAGAATCACATGCTTGCCGGTGACGTCGCCGATGATGTTCATCACCTCGGAGGAGTTGGCTCTCTGGCGGCGCTTGTCCACGATGGCCAGAGACATACCCAGCTTCTGGGCGAAGGCGCGGGCGCGGGCCACGGAGCCCACGTCGGGGGAGACCACCATGGTCTCGTCCTGGATGGCGGCGTACTTGCGGAAGAACTCGTTGACAAAGACCGGGGAGCCCAGCAGGTTGTCCACGGGGATGTCAAAGAAGCCCTGGATCTGGTTGGCGTGCAGGTCCATGGTCAGCACCCGGTCCGCACCGGCGCGGGTAATCAGGTTGGCCACCAGCTTGGCGGAGATGGGGTCGCGGGGCTTGGTCTTGCGGTCCTGCCGGGCGTAGCCGAAGTAGGGCATGACGGCGGTGATCCGGCCGGCGGAGGCCCGGCGCAGGGCGTCGATCATGATGAGCAGCTCCATCAGGGCGTCGTTGACGCTGTAGAGCTTGCCGTCCTTCTCGAAGGAGCAGGTAGACTGGACCACGAACACATCCGCGCCGCGGACCGTCTCATAGATGGAGGCGAAGTTCTCGCCGTCGGCGAAGGAGCCCACCTCCGCGTTGCCCAGGGGGACGCCCAGCTCCTGGCAGATGGCCTTGGCCAGGTTCGGGTTGGAGTTGCCGGTGAAAATCTTGATGTTCTTCCCGTGTGTAATCATACTCAACTTCCTTCCTTTATTGTGAGAACCATCCGGGTCTCCGGACGCCTCCCGTTTCTGTACTGTGACGCCTCACTTCAGGGCCTTTCTGGCCCGGCGGGCGGCCGCCCAGCCCGGCTTGTCCACCTGGCGGGCTCTGGCGATGGCCAGGGCGTCCGGTTCCACATCCTGCGTGATGGTGGAGCCGGCGGCGGTATAGGCCCCGTCTCCAATATGGACCGGGGAGACCAGGTTGGTATTGCAGCCGATGAAGCAGTGGTCCCCGATGGTGGAGCGGTGCTTCTCCATGCCGTCATAGTTGACCAGCACGGTGCCGCAGCCAAAGTTTACCTGCCGGCCCACGTCGGCGTCCCCCACATAGGTGAGATGAGAAATTTTCGTACCGGCGCCGATGACGGAGTTCTTCAGCTCCACAAAGTCGCCCACCTTCACCTCCGCGCCCACATGGCAGTTGGGCCGGATATAGGCGAAGGGGCCCACATGGGCGCCGGAGTCAATGACGCTCTCATTGCACTGAGAGGAGTTGATGGTGACGTTGTCCCCCACGGTGCAGTCGGTCAGCATGGTGTTGGGGCCGATCTCACAGTTTTTCCCCACCACGGTCCTGCCCCGCAGAATGGTGCCGGGGAGCAGCAGCGTCCCCTGTCCCACGGCCACGCCCGCCTCCACATAGACGGTCTCCGGGTCCATCATCTTCACCCCGGCGTCCAGCAGAGCCCTGCGCGTCGCGGCAAAATCCTCCATAGACGGATTACCTCCTGAACAAAATTACAACGGGCCGCCGCCTTGGCCGGAGGGCGTCCCGGCGGCAACGCCATTATAGCATATTAACAGGGAAATTTCCCGCGGACAAGAGAAATTTTCAAAAATTTTCTCCCTTCTCCCCATTTTTGTGCAGATTTACCGTGACACAGGGGGACCGCCGCCCCAGTTTTGCTGAGACGGCGGTCGCAGGTCCGTCAGCAGGCGGCCGGGACGGGCTCCTCCAGGAGAGGCTCCACGCCCAGGCGCTCCCGCAGGCGGCCGGGGTGATAGATATGGGACAGCTCCAGGCTGGCGCACACAGTGTCCACCAGGTCCACCAGCCACGCCTCCCTGGAGCGGGGGAGCTGCCCGCCCAGGGGCCACATGTGGGAGAGGATGATGTTCTTCTCCTTGTCGGAGAGGGCGGTGAGTTCCGCCGCGTTGCGGGCGGCGGCGCGGGGGTGGTCAAAGCACTGCAGGCCGGGGTGGGCGGACTTGTCCCGCGAATCGTACAGGTACAGGTCGTGGAGCAGTCCGCCCCGGGCGGCGGCGTGTTCATCCCA
>CALXGC010000156.1 GCA_944387755.1 uncultured Oscillospiraceae bacterium
GCGCCGGGTCGTCGCGCCCCACGGATACGTCCGCCATTTGCCCCCTTTTGAAAGGGGGTGCCGCCGAAGGCGGCGGGGGATTGCGTTCCACACATATGCCCGCCGGTTTGGCCCCGGCAGGCGGGCGTACAATGTGCGCCCCTACGGCCCTGTTACAGGCCGAAATGGCCCAAAACTCCCACGCCAATGGCCACAGCCAGGAAAAAGACCAGCACGGCCCAGTCCCGGCCCCGATACTTCAGCTGCCGCAGGCGTGTGCGGCCCTCGCCGCCGTGGTAGCAGCGGCACTCCATGGCCACCGCCAGCTCGTCGGCCCGGCGGAAGGCGGAGACAAACAGGGGCACCAGCAGGGGAATCAGGGCGCGGGCCCGCTGAACCAGGTTGCCGCTTTCAAAATCTGCGCCCCGCGCCCGCTGGGCGGACATAATCTTGTCCGTCTCCTCAATAAGGGTGGGGATAAACCGCAGGGCAATGGACATCATCATGGCCAGCTCGTGCACCGGGACCTTCACCCGCTTCAGCGGGTTCAGCAGGGACTCCAGCCCGTCGGTGAGCAGAATGGGAGAGGTGGTATAGGTGAGCAGAAAGGTCCCCGCAATGAGCATTAAAATCCGGATGACCATGAAGAAGGCGTTCTGCACGCCCTCCAGGGTGACGGTGAGAATCCAGACCTGAAAGAGCACATGCTCGCCGGGGGTGTAGAACAGATTCAGAATGGCGGTGAAAATGAGGATAAACACCACCGGCTTCATGCCCCGCACCAGGGACTTCACCGGCACGGTGGACACCCCCACCGACAGGGCCAGCACCAGGAACACAATGCCGTAGGTGACGAAGGATTTTGCCAGAAACAGCGCCACAATATAGATGACAACCGCCAGAATTTTGGTCCGGGGGTCCAGGCGGTGGACCAGGGAGCTGCCGGGGAAGTACTGCCCCAGGGTGATGTCCTTCAGCGCCACTTACACCGCCCCCTTTCCCGATTTTCTGGCCAGCGCGGCCAGCACCGCCGCCTTGGCCTGTTCGATGGTGTACACCGACGGGTCGATGTCCACCCCCATGGCCCGCAGGCGGTGGAACACACGGGTCATCTGGGGCACGCCCAGGCCCATGGACTCCAGCTCCGGGCCGTGGCGGAACACCTGGCCGGGCTGGCCCTCCAGGGCGATTTTCCCGTCGTTGACCACCACCAGCCGGTCCACCGTCCGGGCCATCTCCTCCATGGAGTGGGAGACCAGGACGATGGCGGCGTGCTTCGCCCGGTGATAGTCCCGGATATTGCCCAGAATGGACTCCACCCCCACCGGGTCCAGTCCGGCGGTGGGCTCGTCCAGAATCAGCACCTGGGGCTCCATGGCGATGACCCCGGCGATGGCCACACGGCGCTTCTGTCCCCCGGAGAGGTCAAAGGGCGACTTGTCCAGCTGGTCGTCCCGCAGGCCCACAAAGTAGGCTGCCGAGCGCACACGCCGGTCAATCTCCTTCTCGTCCAGCCCCATGTTCCGGGGGCCGAAGGAGATGTCCTTGTACACCGTCTCCTCAAAGAGCTGGTACTCCGGGTACTGGAACACCAGCCCCACCTGAAACCGGGTGCGGCGGGTGGTCTTCCCGTCGGACCAGATGTCCTTCCCCTGGAAGAGCACCTGCCCGGCGGTGGGCTTGAGCAGGCCGTTCAGGTGCTGTATCAGCGTGGACTTCCCGGAGCCCGTATGGCCGATAATGCCCAGATACTCGCCGGGATAGACGGAAAAGTCCACCTGGTCCAGCGCCGTGCGCTGGAAGGGCGTCCCGGCGCTGTAAATATGGGAGAGTTTTTTTGTCTCCAGAATCGCTTCCATCCGTTGTGTTCCGTCCTTTGTCAAATGTGGTGTGCGCCCCGTCTTAGGGTCGCGCCCGTAAATCCAGCCTTCCCCCCCTCAGGGAGGAGGGCATTAGGCCAGCAGCTCCTTCAGCGCCTGGGCGCATTCCTCGTCGCTGAGGGCGTCCAGAGGGACGTCCAGGCCCTCCTGGCGCAGCTCCCAGAGCAGCTGCGTGGTGTCGGGGACGGTGAGGCCCACGGCCTTCAGGCCCTCCACGTCCTGGAAGACCTCCTTGGGGGTTCCGTCGGCCACCACCTGGCCCTTGGCCATCACCACCAGGCGGCCGGCCTGGGCGGCCTCGTCCATGTGGTGGGTGATGAGGACCACCGTGACCCCCCGCTCCCGGTTCAGGGTTTTGATGGTGCGCAGCACGCCGGCGCGGCCGATGGGGTCCAGCATAGCGGTGGGCTCGTCCAGCACAATGCACCGGGGCTCCATGGCGATGACCCCGGCGATGGCTATCCGCTGCTTCTGTCCGCCGGAGAGGAGGTGGGGGGCGTGCTCCCGAAACTCATACATGCCCACGGCCTTCAGGGCGTCGTCCACCCGCCGGCGGATCTCCTCCGGCGGAACGCCCAAATTCTCCGGGGCGAAGGCCACGTCCTCCTCCACCACGTTGGCCACAATCTGGTTGTCCGGGTTCTGGAACACCATGCCCACCGTGCGGCGGATGTCCAGCAGCCTGTCCTCGTCCCTGGTGTCCATGCCGTCCACATAGACCGCCCCGCCGGTGGGCAGCAGAATGGCGTTCATATGCTTGGCCAGGGTGGATTTGCCGCTGCCGTTGTGGCCCAGCACCGCCACAAAGGATCCCTCCGCCACGTCCAGGTCTATGCCGTCCAGGACGATGGGGGCCACCCCCTCGGCGGAGACGTAGGAGAAGCGCACGTCCTCCGCGTTAATAATCGTTTTCTCCATGACAATCCCTCATTGTGCAGGGGCGGCCTCTGGCCGCCCGTATGTTCAGGCAAAGGTTTCTCCCGGCGGGCGGCCAAGGGCCGTCCCTACTGGCATATCCGGCGGGCGGCCAAAGGCCGCCCCTACTGAATGGTCCACCGGCCTGCGGCGCCGCAGGGCAGGGCAAGGCCGCTCTCTGTGACGGGGAGGCCCAGCTCGTCGGAGACGGTGTGTCCGCCGAATTTTTTGGAGATGAGGCTCTCCAGAATGTAGGTGAGGACGGAGGGGGCCAGTCCGGTGGTGTAGGAGTTCAAAATGATGAACAGGGGGTCGTCGGACAGCACCCCGGACACCAGCTCCACAAAGGGATACAGGTTCTCCTCCAGCTTCCACACCTCGCCGGTGGGGCCCCGGCCATAGCTGGGCGGGTCCATAATAATGGCGTCGTACTTCCGGCCCCGGCGGATTTCCCGCTCCACAAACTTTCCGCAGTCGTCCACAATCCAGCGGATGGGGGCGTCCTCCAGGCGGGAGCTTCTGGCGTTCTCCCGCGCCCAGGCCACCATGCCCTTTGCTGCGTCCACATGGCACACGCTGGCTCCGGCGGCGGCGCAGGCCACCGTGGCTCCGCCGGTGTAGGCGAACAGATTCAGCACCGAGACGGGCCGGCCGGCCTTCTGAATCTGCTCCTGGGCCCAGTCCCAGTTGGCCGCCTGCTCTGGGAAGAGGCCGGTGTGCTTGAAGTTCATGGGCTTGATATTGAATGTGAGAGTCTTATAGGAGACCGTCCACCGCTCCGGCATGGACTTGTTCTGCCACTGTCCCCCGCCGGTGGAGGAGCGGGCGTACCGCCCGGCGTTGCGCTTCCAGCCCCGGTGGGTCCGCGGCGTGCTCCAGATGGCCTGGGGGTCGGGCCGCACCAGAAGCTGCTCCCCCCAGCGCTCCAGCTTCTCCCCGCGGGAGCAGTCAATCAGTTCATAGTCCTTCCACTGGTCCGAAAGCCACATACCTTCGCCGCCTCTTCCTCTCAAATTTCTCGGAAATTAAAACGCATATAGTATAGCATTCCCACCAAAAACCGTCAATGAAATCCTGTGCCAGCCGAAAAAAATAAGGATGGAGGAGAACTCCATCCTTATAGGTACTTCAAAAGGTGGCTGTAGGGGCGCACATTGTGCGCCCGCCGGACAGGACAAGCGGCGGCCGTATCCGTGGGGCGCGACGGCCCGGCACGCCGCCAAAGCCTCCCCCTTCGGGGGAGGTGCCGGGCGAAGCGAGGCGGAAGGGGTTTAACCGGCGGGCGGCCGCAAGGGCCGCCCCTACGGCAACAACGGACGTGTGTAGGGCGCGACGACCCCGGCGCGCCGCCAAAGCCTCCCCCTTCGGGAGAGGTGCCGAGCGAAGCGAGGCGGAAGGGGTTTACCGGCGGGCGGCCGCAAG
>CALXGC010000157.1 GCA_944387755.1 uncultured Oscillospiraceae bacterium
TGTTCCGCAGGCAGATGGACACCTCGCGCAGCTTCTTCTGGTTGATGAGCTCCTTCAGGTGGTTGTTGTAGATGGCCGCGCCGGAGGCGGTGGTCATGCCCACGAACACGTCGCAGGCGTCCATGCCCAGCTCCAGGGACTTGGGGAAGATGGTGGCCTTGTCCTTGCCGCGGATGGGCATCATGTAGATGCCGTACTCCGCGCCGCACATCGCCGCCGCCGCCGCCATGGCGTTGGCCATCCGCATGTCCGTCTGCGGGTCGATGGCAATCAGCACCTCCTCGCCGGGCTTCACCGCCATCAGGTTGGACAGAATGTAGTGCGCGCGCTCGATACACTCAATGACACGATTGTCTTCCATAATAGATCATCCTCCATCATAAAAATAGTCTGCTGGATTTCTATGCGGGTCAGCGGGGTTCTATCCTTGGAACTTACAATCTCTTGGGGGAAACTGCTGGGTCAGCGGGCCGGGCTTGGGGAAAAAGCACAAAATTCTTTACGGGATTTTGACAGTCTGATTCATAAAAACAAGGGAAAACATGGATAATTAGAAAGAATCAGAACAAAAACGCGGCCAATACACACAAAAAACGTCTTCTGAATTTTCTATAGTTTATCACATTTTTCCCACGGATGCAAGGGCTACTTCCAAAATTCCCGGAAATCACAAAAGAAAACAGGACGGCCACAACCAAATAGGAGTGGCAGCCAACGAAATATTAAAAAAAGAGGCTGTGGAAAATGGAAAAAAATGTCCGCGGCCCCCGAAAGACAGGGAACCGCGGACAAAGGAAGAGAAAGAATGAAACCGGAATCAGGCGGCGAAGAGACCGCCGAACACGGACAGGAAGATGGGGTTGTAGATGTCGTCGATGATAACGGCGAAGGAGGGATACAGCACCCAGGCGATGTTGTGCCAGCCGTACTGGTCCATGACAGCCTTCTCGTTGGCCACGGCGTTGGGTCCGGAGCCGCAGCCCCAGCCGCAGTTGCCGGCGGCCATAACGGCGGCGCCGTAGTCCCGGCCGAACATGTTGAAGGAGATGAAGGTGGCGAACAGGGCCATCAAAACCGCCTGCATGACCAGGATAACGCCCATCTGGCCGGCCACGTCCGCCAGGGCGGTGATGTCGATGGTCATAAGCACCAGAGCCAGGTAGAGCTCCAGGAACATGTGCTCGATGGCGTCCACTTCCGGGGTGTAGAACTTGATGTTGGCGGCCTCCATCACATTCCGGGCGATGGCGCCGGCGAACAGGCAGCCGATGAACTTGGGCATCTCAATCAGGGGGATGTTGTCCAGGAAGCAGTAGATGGGCATGCCCAGGGCGCACAGCAGCAGGACCATGCCGAACATGGAGACCATCCGGCCGTTGTTCAGCTCGTTGACCTTATCCCCGGCGGCGGCCTCCGGCTTGTCGTTGGGGTCGGACTTCAGGTGGTGGCGGCTGATGAGGAAGGCGGCCACCGGCCCGCCGATGAGGGAGCCCATGACGTTGCCCAGGGTACCGGCGGTCACGCCCACAGCGGTGGCGGACTCCGGAGCGCCCCACTTAATGAAGATGGGACCAAAGGCCGAGGCGGTGCCCACGCCGCCGGACATGGAGGCGGAGGATCACTGAAGGGCCAGGAAGGGGTCCATGCCGATCAGGTGGCCCACCAGCACGCCCAGCACGTCCTGAAGGGTGATGAGCAGGCAGGCGGCGATAGCAATCATCACGCACAGCTTGCCGCCGGCCCGGCGGATGAGCTTCCAGCTGAAGCCGAAGCCCACGCACATGAAGAACACGTTCTGGCACAGGTCCTGAATGGTGCTCACATTAAAGGACAGGGCGATAACGCCGGAGCCCTTCAGAATGGCCACCACGATGGAGAACAGCAGGCCGGACACCACCGGCGCAGGGATGGCGAACTTGCGCAGCAGGCCGGAGTGGTTCACCAGGGCGTGGCCCAGGAAAATCACAATGGCGGCAAAGCCCAGGCTGGTCAGATACTCAAATTGGAACCCGTTGACCGCCCCGTCTGTTCCGGCGGTGTAGACGCCGAAATAGGAGATAATTTCTTCTGCAGTTGGCATAAAAACCCTCTCTTTCTGTTTTTTCTCTTCCGGCAGCCTGGGGGGAGGCGCCCGGAAGCTTGACTTTACATTAAAAAAGTATAAATAAACTGTAAATTTTCGTCAATCTTTCGTAAATATAGACCGGATTTTGTAAGTAAAGTAGCCGTTAAGATTTACATGAAATTTATAAGAGGGGCGCGCCGGGGCATAAAAAACCGCCGCGGAGTCCGCGGCGGTTTTTGGGCGAAAAGCTTACTGTTTTCCGTGCTTTTGGGCGGCGTACAGGGTGTTTTCCATGAGCATGGCGCGGGTCATGGGGCCCACGCCGCCGGGGACGGGGGTAATGAAGGAGGCCTTCTCCGCCGCGGCGGGGTAGTCCACGTCGCCGCACAGCTTGCCCGCCTCGTTCCGGTTCATGGCCACGTCCACCACCACGGCCCCCTCCTTTACCATGTCGCCGGTGACAAGGCCCGGCCGGCCGGCGGCGGCCACCAGAATGTCCGCCCCCAGGCACTCCGCCTTCAAATCGGGGGTTTTCGTGTGGCAGATGGTGACGGTGGCGTTCTCCCGGAGCATGAGCATAGCCTGGGGCTTGCCCACGATATTGGACCGGCCCACAATGACGCAGCGCTTTCCCGCCGGGTCCACGCCGTACTCCCGGAGCATCCGCATGACGCCGGCGGGGGTGCAGGGCTGGAAGCCCGCCTCCCCGATCATCAGCTGTCCCACGTTGAAGGGGTGGAAGCAGTCCACGTCCTTGTCCGGCCGGATGGCCAGCAGGACCTCCTTCTCGTTGAGGTGTCTGGGCAGGGGGAGCTGCACCAGAATGCCGTCGATGTCCTCCCGGCCGTTGAGGGTCTCCACCAGCTCCAGCAGCTCCTGCTGGGTGGTCTCCGCCGGAAGGGCGTACTCCTCGCTGTAGATGCCGCACTCCCCGCAGTCCTTCTTCTTCCCGTTGACGTACACGCGGGAGGCGGGGTTGTCCCCCACCAGCACCACCGCCAGGCCGGGCTTCCGGGCCATGCCCGCCACCTGGGCGCGGACCTCCTCTTTCACCTTGGCCGCAAGGGCCTTTCCATCCATGACAATTGCCGGCATATTACGATTCCTCCTTATGATGGTCAGACGGCTCAGACTGCGCCGCCTGGACGCCTGTTTGATTGACATACAGTTTGGCCGGGTCGTGGGGGCGGAAGAGGTTCCAGACCAGCAGGGCCCCCGCCGCCAGGAAGCACGCCGCCGCCACCATCTGGGATACCCGGATGGGGACGCCGAAGAGCTCCAGGCCGAAGAAGTACAGGCTGTCGGTGCGCAGCCCCTCAATCCAGGCCCGGCCCAGGCCGTACCAGCACAGATAGAACAGGAAGCACTCCCCGTCGTATTTCCGCCAGCGCCTCCCGATGAGATAGACCAGCATCAGCCCCGCAAAGTTCCAGGCGGACTCATAGAAGAAGGTGGGGTGGACCCCCAGGGTCCCGTCCAAAATGGCCTGGTATCCCGCCTGGTCCACATAGCTGTGTCTGAGCATGTACTCCGCGATGGACTCCCCGCACATCCGCCAGGGCAGCTCCGTCACGCCGCCGAAGGCCTCCACGTTCATAAAATTGCCCCACCGGCCAATGAGCTGGCCAATGAACAGCCCGTGGACGCCCAAATCGGCGAAGGCCAGGAAGCTGATTTTCCGCACGCGGCAGAAGATCAGCAGCACAATGGCCGAGGAGATGATGGCCCCCTAGATGGCCACCCCCCCGTCGCCGTAGTTGAGAATCAGTCCCCAGTCCAGGGAGCCGTCCCCCCGCCGGTAGTAGTCCAGGTTAAAAATCACATAGTAGGCCCGGATGGCAACCAGAGCCGCCGGAACGGCGAAAATCATCATGTCCAAAATTGCGTCGGGGACGATGCCGAACCGGGGCGCCCACCGGGAGCACAGCCAGACGGCCAGAATCAGCCCGCAGGTAATGATAATGCCGTACCAGTACACCGGATGGCCCAGAATGGTGAAGGCCACCCGATTCAGGGTAAATTCCAGCCCCAGGCCGGGGAAAAAGACGGTGTGGGTCATGTCCTGCCCTCCTTTGGACGGATTACGGACAGGGCGGTGCGCTCCGGGACCGCCCAACGGGCGATGAGGGCCTCCACGTCCGCCTTCTGAATACCGGCAAACAGCTCCGGGAAGCGGAGGTAGTCCTGTCCGGCGAAGAAGCTCTGGGCCTGGCTGACGCACAGGACCTCAAAGGAGTTGAGGGAGCGGACCATGCCGCCGTAGACCCCCTTTTGGACCCGCTCCCACAGGCCGGGGTCCACGCCCTCCGCGGCGATGCGCCGGGCCTCGGCCGCCGCCGCGTCCCGGACGGCCTCCGGGTCTCTGGACTCGCCGCCGGCGGCCAGGAAGGCCGCGCCGGGGACGCTGTCATAGCCATAGCTGAAATTCCGGTTGATGAGCCCCTCCCGGTAGAGGCGGGCGTACAGGGGGGTGGAGCTGCCCAAAAACACCTCGCAGGCCAGCTCCCCCAGCAGCCGCTGGCGCAGGCCGGCCTCGCCGGCCTGCGGCGCGTCCCCCTTGAAGCCCAGCTGGAAAATGGGACCGGATACCGCCATTCTCTCCTCCAGAAGGCTCCGGCCGGCCTGCTCCGGCTCCTCCGGGCCCAGGTCCCGCTGGGCAATGGGGCCGGAGGACTCCGGCAGCGCCCTCCGGGCAATCTCGCAGACCGCCGCGGGGTCCACATCCCCCGCCACGCACAGGACCATGTTGCCCGGCGTGTAGAAGGCCCTGTGGCAGCTGTAGAGGGTCTGGGGGGTGATTTGGGCGATGGAGTCCGCCGACCCGGCCACGCTGATCCGAATGGGGTGGCGGACGTACAGGGCGGACATCAGGTTGCTGAATACCTTCCAGTCCGGGTCGTCCTCAATCATGCCGATCTCCTGGCCGATGATGCCCTGCTCCTTGTCCACGCTCTCCTGGGTGAAGTAGGGGACGGAGACGAAGGAGAGGAGGGTGCGCAGGTTTTCCGCAAACATTTCGGTGCACTCAAAGTAGTACCCCGTAATCGCATTGGCGGTGAAGGCGTTGGGGGAGGCCCCGTTGGCCGTCAGCTTCTGGAGGGCGTTGCCCTCCGGGGTGTCGAACATCTTGTGTTCCAGATAGTGGGCCACCCCGGCGGGGGTGTCGCACCAGGTCCCGTGCAGGCAGAACCGCAGGTCCATGCCGCCGGAGTTTGCGGCAAAGAAGGCGTAGCGCTTCTGAAAGCCGGGTTTGGGGAAGACGAAGACCCGCAGGCCGTTGTCCAGGGTCTCATGGTACATCCGCTCCCCCACCTTGGGAAAGTCCAAACAGTGCATGGCTCAGTCCTCCAATCCCCGCAGAAAATAGACCGTGTCCAGCTCCAGCTTTTGGGCGGCGGCGGACACCTGGTCCTTTGTGACCTGCTTCAGCTGCTCTGTCAGCTCCTCAATGCCGGCGTCCAGGCCGGCGGCCGTCTGGCCCAGCCAGAACTCCTCCAGGCGGCTCTGGTCGTCCAGGGTGGACAGGTGGCCCCCGATGAGGGCGCGGCGGGCCCCCTCCAGCTCCTGGTCCTGGATGTCCCCCCGGCGGATGGCCTCCAGTTGGGCCAGAATCTCGTCCCTGGCCTGCTGGTACTTGTCAAATTCGATGCCGGAGGACACCAGCAGCAGCCCCTTCATCTTCTCCAGGGCGGAGCTGGCGTAATAGCACAGGGAGAGCTTCTCCCGCACGTTTAAGAACAGCTTGGACAGGGGGGTGGCGCCGAAGACGGCGTTGCACAGCACCAGGGCGGGGTAGTCCTCCTCCCAGCAGGTGACGCCGCCGGTGCGGAAGCCCAGAGCCAGCTTGCCCTGGGTCACGTCCAGGCGCTCCTCCCGGTACGCCGGCTCCGGGGCGTGGAGGCGCACGGTGCACGCCGGCTCCAGGCGCTCCCCGTTCCGGGGCAGGCCGGCCAGGGCGGCGCGGAAGGCCGCCTCCACCTGCTCAGGCGCGGCGGAGCCGCAGTAGTAGAGTTCAATCTCCGACCGGGCCAGCAGGTCCTGATAGCGGGCCCACAGCCCCTCCGGGGTGATGGCGGCGGCGCTCTCCTCGTCCCCCAGCTTGTCCACCCCGAAGGCCTCCTCCGCGCACATAAGCTGGGTGAGGCGGGCGAGGGCATACCGGCGCTTGTCGTTGATCTGGGCCCGGATGCGGTCTATCAGATGGGCCCGCTCCCCCTCCACATAGTCCCGGCGGAAGACGCCGTCCTGGGTGCAGGGCCGCAGGAGCAGCTCCCCCAGCAGGGCGGCGGCCCCCTCTAAAATCGGCTCCCCCTCCGGGGCGTAGGCGCCGTCCAGAAAGCTGGCCGCAAAGCCCACGCACTGGGTCTCTCCCTTTTTGCGCACCGCCGGCTCGATGGCCCCGCCGTAGAGCTGGTCCAGAGCGGCGGACAGGCGCTCCAGGTCCGGGTAGCGCTCCGTCCCCCGGCGGAGCACCCAGGGGATCAGGGCGTTGGCCGCCGCCGTCTCCCGCCGGAGGGGGACCATCAGGGTGAGAGACAGGTAGGCGCTTTTGAATTTGTTGGTGTGGACTGTCCGCAGCCACACGCCGGGAGACAGCTCCCGCCGCAGTACTTCCATTGAAAATTCCTTTCCTTGGGAAATGTTCCCAAAACAGAGCTGGACCTATTATACCACAGGATACGCCGGGACGCAATTTTCGCCTTCTCCAGTCTCCCCGCTCTCTGGCGGAATATACCAAAGAGGCGGGCTCCAGGGGGCGGAAATTCGGATTGACAAACGGGGGAGGCTGTGGTAAAATGCACGTTGTAAAGTTTTGCAGCTTTACACAGAGCTGAGAGGAGGCCGCGGGAGATGAAGAGCCAGGCGTACCGGATGGCCCTTCTGTTCGATTTCTACGGGGACGTGCTGACGCCCCGGCAGAAGGAGTTCTACGACCTCTATTACAATGAAGATCTGTCCCTGGCGGAGATTGCAGAGAACTACGGCATCACCCGTCAGGGGGTCCGGGACGTGATTGTCCGGGCGGCGGATACCCTGGCCGGGCTGGAGGAAAAGACCGGCCTGATCAAGCGCTTCCACGCCATGCAGGCCGAGCTTCAGGAGGTGGAGCGGGCGGCCCGTGCGGTGCTGGCCAAGAGCGCCCAGTACAGTGATCCGGAGCTGGAGGCCCAGGCTCAGAAGATTCTGGCCCTGGCCCAGCGGATGGAGAAGGAGTGACCCATGGCATTTGAAGGACTGACTGAAAAGCTCTCCGCCGCGTTTAAAAAGCTGCGGGGCAAGGGCCGTCTGTCCGAGGCCGACGTGAAGGAGGCCATGCGGGAGATCCGTCTGGCCCTGCTGGAGGCCGACGTCAGCTATAAGGTCGTCAAGCAGTTCGTCGCCCAGGTCACGGAAAAGGCGGTGGGAGCCGACGTGCTGGAGGCCCTGTCCCCCGCCCAGCAGATTGTCAAAATCGTCAATCAGGAGCTCACCGGGCTCATGGGCGGCCAGAGCGTCAAGCTGACCATCGCCCCAAAGCCCCCGACGGTGGTGATGATGGTGGGCCTTCAGGGCGCCGGCAAGACCACCAACTGCGCCAAGCTGGCCGGCCTGATGAAGCGCAAGGAGGGCAAGCGCCCCCTGCTGGCCGCCTGCGACGTCTACCGCCCCGCCGCCATCCAGCAGCTGGAGGTGGTGGGTAAGCAGCTGGATATCCCCGTCTTCCAGATGGGACAGGCCGACCCGGTGGACATCGCCAAAGGGGCCATCGCCCACGCCAAAGAGCACGGCAACGACCTGGTGTTTCTGGACACCGCCGGCCGCCTCCACGTGGACGAGGCGCTGATGGACGAGCTCAGGCGCATCAAGGCGGCGGTGGAGCCCACCGAGATTCTGCTGGTGGTGGACGCCATGATCGGCCAGGACGCGGTGAACGCCGCCAAGGCCTTCGACGACGCCCTGGACATCGACGGGGTGGTGCTCACCAAGCTGGACGGCGACGCCCGGGGCGGCGCGGCCCTGTCCATCAAGGCCGTCACCGGCAAGCCCATCAAGTTTGTGGGCGTGGGGGAGAAGCTGGACCAGATTGAGGTCTTCCACCCCGACCGGATGGCCAGCCGTATTCTGGGCATGGGCGACGTGCTCTCCCTCATTGAGAAGGCGGAGCAGAATTTTGACCAGAAGAAGGCGCTGGAGCTGCAGGAGAAGCTGCGGAAGAACAAGTTTACCCTCACCGATTTCTATGACCAGATGGTCCAGCTGCAGAATATGGGCTCTCTCAGCGAGCTGGCCGGCATGATCCCCGGCGTAAAGGCCTCTGATTTGGAGGGAGCCAACCTGGACAACGGCATGTTCAAACAGATGTCCGCCATTATCCAGTCCATGACCCCCTATGAGAGGGAGAACCCCTCCGTGCTCAACTCCAGCCGGAAAAAGCGCATCGCCGCCGGCTCCGGCACCCAGGTGGTGGACGTAAACCGCCTTTTGAAGCAGTTCGAGCTGCTCCAGTCCATCACCAGGCAGTTCTCCGGCGGCAAGCTGCCCCGGAGCCTGCGCAAACGGATGGGCAAAAAGGGCGGCCTCCCCGGCATGGGCGGCGGCTCCATCCCCGGACTGCCCCTTTAACCGCTGGTAAAACGCCCTGCGTTTTCCATATACGAAATTCATTTGGAGGTGAATCGAAATGGTCAAAATCAGACTGCGCCGCATGGGCGCCAAGAAGGCTCCCTTCTACCGCATCGTCGTGGCTGACTCCCGCTATCCCCGGAACGGCCGGTTCATTGAGGAGATCGGCACTTATAACCCCGTCGTCAACCCCGCTGAGCTGAAGGTGGACGTGGACCGCGCCCAGGCTTGGATCAAGACCGGCGCTCAGCCCACGGAGACCGTCCGTGATCTGCTGAAAAAAGCCGGCGCACTCTAAGGCT
>CALXGC010000158.1 GCA_944387755.1 uncultured Oscillospiraceae bacterium
GGTTAACCCAGCGGGCGGCCGCAAGGGCCGCCCCTACGGCAGCAACGGACGTGTGTGTAGGGCGCGACGACCCGGCGCGCCCAAAAGCCTCCCCCTTCGGGGGAGGTGCCGAGCGAAGCGAGGCGGAAGGGGTTTAACCGGCGGGCGGCCGCAGGGACCGCCCCTACGCAAACAACGGACGTTGCTGCTCCAAAAGCCTCCCCCTTTGGGGGAGGTGCCGAGCGAAGCGAGGCGGAAGGGGTTTAACCGGCGGGCGGCCGCAAGGGCCGCCCCTACGCAAACAACGGACGTTGCTGCTCCAAAAGCCTCCCCCTTCGGGGGAGGTGCCGAGCGAAGCGAGGCGGAGGGGGTAAAAACAGCGGCCGGTTCACGGGCAGCCGCCCGCATTTTTTTCTTCTTCCGCGGCCCTGGCGTAATCGTCCACCAGGGTCTGTGCGGCCCGGAGGGGATTTTCGTCCTTTTTCAGCCGGAGGGTAAACTTTGCCACGTCGCCGGGCAGCAGGCGCAGGCGGTTTTTGTACCGCTCCAGGCTGCACAGCCGGGAAAACTGGGCCAAATCGAACCGGGAGAGGGTAAGCACAAGCTGTCCGCTCTTCTGGGAGATGTCGCTGACGTCCGCCTGGGCGGCGGCGGCGCGGAGGAGGGCCACGGAGATCAGGTTGTTCACCGTGCGCGGGGGCTCGCCGTAGCGGTCGATGAGTTCGTCCACCAGGTCGTCGGCGTCCGCCTCGCTGCGGATGGCGGCGATGCGCCGGTAGAGGTCCATGCGCTGCTCCGGGGAGGGGACATAGCGGTCGGGGATGGAGGCGGCAATGGTCAAATCGGCGGCGCACTCGGTCCGCTGGGGGACGGGCTGGCCCTGCTCGGTGAGGACGGCCTCCTCCAGCAGCTTCAGATACAAGTCATAGCCCACAGTGAGCATAAAGCCGATCTGTTCCGGCCCCAGCACGTTGCCCGCCCCCCGGATCTCCAGGTCCCGCATGGCGATTTTGAAGCCGGAGCCGAATTCGGCGAACTCCCGGATGGCGGACAGGCGCTTGGCGGCCACTTCGGTTAAAATCTTGCCCCGGCGGTAGGTGAGGTAGGCGAAGGCCCGCCGGGCGGACCGGCCCACCCGGCCCCGGAGCTGGTGGAGCTGGGCCAGGCCCAGCTGGTCCGCGTCCTCGATAATCAGGGTGTTGGCGTTGGGCAGGTCAATGCCCGTCTCAATGATGGTGGTGCACACCAGGACGTTGAGCTCCCCGTCGGTCATGCGGCTCATGACGTTGTCAATGGCCTCCTGGGTCATCTTCCCGTGGGCCACCCCCACGGCGGCGTCCTCTCCCAGCATCTGCTGAATCCGGGCGGCGGTGCGGTCGATGGTCTCCACCCGGTTGTGGAGGTAGAACACCTGGCCGCCCCGCTCCAGCTCCCGGCGCATGGCGTCGGCCAGGACGGCCCAGTTGTGCTCCAGCACATAGGTCTGCACTGGAATGCGGTCCGCCGGGGGCTCCTCCAGGGTGGACATGTCCCGAATGCCCGACATGGCCATATTCAGCGTCCGGGGGATGGGTGTGGCGGAGAGGGTGAGCACATCCACCTGGGAGAAGCGCTCCTTCAGGGTCTCCTTGTGCTTCACCCCGAAGCGCTGCTCCTCGTCCACCACCAGCAGCCCCAGGTCCTTGAACCTCACGTCCTTGTTGAACAGCCGGTGGGTGCCGATTAAAATGTCCACCTGTCCGTTTTCCACCTTCCGCAGGGTCTCCTTCATCTGGGCGGAGGTCCGGAACCGGGACACCACGTCGATGGACACCGGGTATTTGGCAAAGCGCCGCAGGGCGTTGAGGTAGTGCTGCCGGGCCAGGACGGTGGTGGGGACCAGCACGGCGGCCTGCTTGCCGTCCAGGACGCATTTCATCATGGCCCGGAAGGCCACCTCCGTCTTGCCGTAGCCCACGTCCCCGCACAGCAGGCGGTCCATGGGCGCCGGGCGCTCCATGTCCCGCTTGATCTCCTCCACACAGCGGAGCTGGTCGTCAGTCTCCGCGTACTCGAACTGCTCTTCAAACTCCCGCTGCCAGGGGGAGTCCGGCGAGAAGGCAAAGCCCGGCCGCCGCTGCCGCTGGGCATAGAGCTGAATCAGCCCCTTGGCCAGGTCCTGCACCGCCTTCCGGGCCCGGAGCTTGGCCTTGGTCCAGTCGGTCCCCCCCAGTTTGGACAGCTTCCGGGTCTCCTGGGCCTCCTCGCCCCCGCCGATATACTTGGAGATCAGGTCCAGCTGGGTGGCGGGGACATAGAGCACGTCGCTGCCGGCGTAGGCGATCTTCACATAGTCCTTCTCCACCCCGTCGGCGGCGATCTTCACCATGCCCACATAGCGCCCCACGCCGTGGTGCTCGTGGACCACCAGGTCGCCGGGGGACAGGTCCGCATAGGACTTGAGCTTCTGCCGGTTGGTGGGGCCCCTCCGGCTGTGGGCCGCCGGGGTCCGGCGGCGCTTTCCGCCCTCCCCGCCCTCGGTGAGAATGGCCAGCTTCAGCGCCGGGTACTCCATGCCGCCGGACAGCCCGCCCACCGTGAGCACAATTTCTCCCGGTCCGGGCAGCGCCCTGGGGGAAAAATCCACGGCGGCCTTCACCCCCTGCTCCCGCAGGGCGGTCTGAAGATTCAGACAGCGCTGCTGGCTGGAGGCCAGGGCCAGCACAGAGAATCCCGCGTTCTGATAGTGGGACAGGTCCTGCACCGCCGCCTCCAGACTGACGCCGAAGGCGGGGAGCTGTTTGGCCGCCGCCGACAGCAGGCATTTGGGATACGCCGGGTAGGAGGACAGGGAGAAGGAGTCCAGATAAGCCATGGGAAAGGCCTCCAGGCGGCGGCACAGGCGGTCGAAGGGGAGAATCAGCTCCCCGCAGGCGCCGTCCAGCTCTCCCCGCTCCAGGAGGGTCTTCACGTCCTCCTCCATCTGCCACTGATAGCTCCTGGCCCGCTCCCCCACCCGGCTGCTCTCCGAGAAGAGGACGCAGGCGTCCGGGGGCAGATAGTCCGCCGCCGTGGCCTCCTGGGGATAGATCAGGGGCAGATACCGGTCGGCGGCGGGGAAGGAGCGGCCCTCCGCCAGGGCGTCCCGGTCCTGCCGGAGGGTGGCCTCCAGGGCGGCGTTTCCGCTCTTCCGGGCCTTCGCCGCCAGCTTCTCCAGCCCGGCCAGCAGACCCTCCAGCCCCTTGGGGGACAGCTGGGGCAGGGTCTCCGCCGCGGGCAGAAGCACCGCCTCCTCCACATTCTCCGTCCGGCGCTGGGTGGCCGGGTCAAACAGCCCCATGGCGTCCAGCTCGTCCCCCCAGAACTCCACCCGGACGGGGGCCGGCATGGCCGGGGAGAACACGTCGAATATCCCGCCCCGGACGGCGAACTGTCCCGGTCCCTCCACCTGGGCGCAGCGGACATATCCGGCGGCGGTCAGCGCCTCCGCCAGCCGGTTCAGGTCCACCGTCTGCCCCGGCCGGAGCGCCATACAGGCCTTCCGGAACGTCTCCGGGGGGAGTGTGCGCTGCTGGAGGGCCTCCACCGTGGCCACCAGACAGGGCAGCTCCCCCTGGGAGAGGCGGCGCATCAAATTCAGCCGCCGGTGCTCCCACGGACGGGAGGCGGTGGCCACGTTGTGAAAGACAAAATTCCGGGCGGCCAGCACCGGCGTCTCCCGCCCGGTCAGCGCCGTCAGGTCCGCCGCCATCCGGCCGGCCTCACCCTCCCCGGCGCACACCACCACAATGGGACGGCCCGTCTCCTCCCCCAGCGCGGCGGCAAAATGGGCCCGGTGAACCGCCCCCAGCCCGGAGACTGCGGCGGGAAATTTTCCGCCCTCCAGCGCGGCGGCCAGCTCCCGGAACTCCGGCAGCTCTTTTACCACAGAGCGGAGCAGCTCCACCCCTCATCACCTCTCTCATCTTCGGATACGCTTATTTTATGGAACCTTTTCGGGGGAAATGCCCCCCGGTTGGTTTGGCCCCGGCAGGCGGGCGCATATTGTGCGCCCCTGCAAGGACGGGCGCGGCAGGCCGCCGCGCTCCGCGGATACCTCCGCTGATTTTGCCCCCTCCGCCTCGCTTCGCTCGGCACCTCCCCCGAAGGGGGAGGCTTTTTGAGCGGCAACGTCTGT
>CALXGC010000159.1 GCA_944387755.1 uncultured Oscillospiraceae bacterium
TGGTGATGATGCCGATGAGCTTGCCGTTGTCGCAGATGGGCACGCCGGAGATGCGGAACTTGGCCATCAGCTCGTCCGCCTCGGCCAGGGTGTGGCCGGGGGCCAGCCAGAAGGGGTTGGTGATGACGCCGTTCTCAGAGCGCTTTACCATATCCACCTGCTCGGCCTGCTGGCTGATGGACATATTTTTATGGATAATGCCGATGCCGCCCTCACGGGCGATGGCGATGGCCATGCGGTACTCGGTGACGGTGTCCATGGCGGCGCTGATGAGGGGGATATTCAGCCGGATCTTCTTTGTGAGCTGGGTGTGCAGATCCACCTCCGCCGGCCGCACGTCGCTGGCCGCGGGGATGAGCAGCACATCGTCAAAGGTGAGGCCCTGCTTGACAAACTTCTGGGCGGCGTCCTGATTGACCATAAGCTACAACTCCTTTTTCCATCCGCCCGCGGTGCCGCGGGCTGTTGTGCAAGTGTATGTTAGATATTTCATTCTACCCCGCCGGAAGGAGGCTTGTCAAGGAAGCACTTCACCAAAAATCAGCGCGGCCTCGAAGCGGGATTTGCCGCTCTCGTCCACCCCCTGGGCAAAATACGTCCCATTCTCCCCGCCGGTGAAGAGGCGCAGCTCCTCTCCGGGGCGGCATTCGGCCAGATAGCCGATCTGCATCTCAGCCAAAAAGCGGCCGGGGCCCAGCTTCTCCATCTCCAGGGCGTCGCAGGCGAAGTCGGCGTAGCGGGTGTTGTTCACATGTCCGTTCAGATCGGTGTCGCTGTAGCGCAGCTTGCGGGGACCGGCCAGGGACATATTCTGGGGCAGGCGGAGCTTGGCGAGTTTTTTGCTTTTGCACAGGGCGCCGCCGCTGGTGCCGTCCAGCTCGCGGACGGAGCCCAGGCGGATGAGCTGGCGGGTCTCCAGATTGGCCAGCACCCAGGCGGAGACGCACTCCCCCACCGGCTCCCCCCGGACGAACAGGTCATAGTCCCGGTACATGGTGTCCCCCCGGTCCCCCCGGTGCCAGGTGCGGATGGTCAGGGGCTCCTCCCACCGGAGGGGGCGGCGGAGGCGGTACCACACGCGGGTGAGCATCCAAAAGGCGCTGTAGCCCTCCAGGGTCATGTCCCGGCCGAAGCCGCCCCGTTCGGCGGCCTGGGCGGCGGCCTCCTGGAGGTGGCCCAGCAGGGCGGAGGCCTTGCAGAAGCCGTTTCCGTCCACGTCGCGGGAGTCGACGGGGAGGGTCATTTCATAATAGAGGCTCATTTGGACTCCTTTCCCCGAATCAAAAGCCTGGTCTTGCAGCAGACGTCGTCCAGGTCGTCGGCGGTGGCGGCGGGGATGCGCATCTGCGCCCCGCAGTCCCGGCACTGGAGGTCCACGGAGCTGTAGTTCACCTGGAAGGTCCAGCGCTTGGAGCCGCAGGTGCAGGAGACGCCGCCCCGGGCGGCGATGTCCCGGATCTCGGCCAGCACCTCCTCCATAATAAGGGGGTCCAGGAAGGGCTTTTCCGCCTGGTCCGGTTCGCCGGAGGACCGGTCGGAGGCCTCCAGCTTGTCCACCGCCCGCTCCAGGCGGGCGGCGGCGGCGTACACCGGGCCCTCCTCGCCCACATAGCAGCAGTCCAGCCCGGAGGAGGCGCAGGAGAAGGCCAGCGCTCTCTCCCGCAGGAAGGAGTGGGTGGGACATGTCACCAGGTGCTCCCGGCCGCAGGCCACGCAGGGGACGCTCAGATGGACCCGCTGGGGCAGCACCTCAATCTTCAGCTCCGAGCGGCCGCAGGGGCACTTGATGCCGGCGGGAGCGGCGGCCAGGGCGAACACCGGCTTTTCCGCAATGACCGTCTGGCGGCAGTGGGGACAGATATAGGCAAAAAATCGCGTTTTCTCATGTGTCATCAGGGGTTCCTCCAAATTACGCAGAACTTGGCGCTCCGGAGCGGTCCGGAGTCCGCTCTATTATACTCCACCTTGTTTCAATTGGCTAGTCCGGGTTTTGCCGCCGCCGGCGCCGGGTTTGACACCCTTTGAGGGCGGAACACATAGTCTGGGTCAGATTTTAAAATGGACGGAGGGAAATTTTATGCCTGATTCCTATCAGGTCCGCTATTTTCTGGGGGCCAACTCCCCCCAGGGGTTCTACTCGCTCTACCCGGAACTCATCCCGCCGGAGACGGCCCGGGCCGTCTACATCCTCAAGGGGGGACCCGGCTGCGGCAAGTCCACCCTGATGGCCCAGGTGGCCGCCCGCCTGGCCCAGGCGGGGGAGGCGGTGGAGTACATCCTCTGCTCCGGCGACCCGGCCTCCCTGGATGGCGTGCTCTTTCCCCGGCTGGGGGCGGCTCTGGTGGACGGGACCGCCCCCCATGTGGTGGAGCCCAGGTATCCGGGGGTGGTGGAGCAGTACGTCAATCTGGGGGCGTGCTATGACCGGGCGGGCCTTCAGCAGGTCCGGCAGGAGCTTCAGACCTGCATGACCGGCTATCAGGGCTGCTACCGGCGGGCCTACCGCTGTCTGGGGGCCGCCGCGGAGATTGCGGAGGACGTGCGGGCCGTGCTGGAGACGCAGGCGCTGGAGGAGAAGCTGGAGAAGAGGGCCCGGAGCATTCTGAAGCGGGAGCTGAAGCCGAAGCGCTCCGGCAGAACCGGGCAGGTGAAGCGGCGCTTTCTGGGGGCGGTGTCCCACACAGGGG
This sequence comes from uncultured Oscillospiraceae bacterium, assembly GCA_944387755.1. The sequence goes on from CALXGC010000159.1 coordinate 2,688, forward strand.
TGCAGACCCTCTATGGCACGGCGGCGGCCCAGTGCAGCCGGATCTACGAGCTGTCCGACCGGTACGGCCTGGCCCATGGGCTGCTGGCCCGGCTGCTGGCCGGGGCGGTGGAGGGGGGCTGGGACGTGGTGGCCTGTCCGGACCCCATGGCCCCCGGCCGGCTGGCCCACCTGCTGGCGCCGGAGGCGGGGCTGGCCTTCGTCTCCTCCACCCCGGCCCAGCCCTGCCCCGGTTCGCCCTGCCGCCGGCTCCGGATGGAGGCGATGGCGGACCAGGAGCTGCTGCGCCGCTGCCGGCCCCGGCTGCGCTTCTCCCAGCGGGTCTCCGCCGCCCTGGTGGAGGAGGCGGTGGGCTCCCTGGCCCAGGCCAAAGCCATGCACGACCATCTGGAGGAGATCTACCACCCCTATGTGGACTTCGGCCGGGGAGCTGAAGCGGGCGAAAAAATCGCCCAGGAGCTGCTCAGTCTGGCATGACAAAAAACAGATGGACCGGCGGTCCATCTGTTTTTTTGCGCTTACGGCAGGGCCAGAGGGTCGGAAAAGGCCTGAAAAGAGAGGTTTAAATCCACGCTGCCCTCAATGCCGGGGACGGCGCCCGTGTGGGTGTACTGCCACATCTCAAAGCCGTAATAGAAATCAGGACTGCTGTCATACTCCGCCAGCCAGAAGGAGAACGCGTCCAGCTGGTCCAGATCATAGACCAGATAGCCCATGTCCTGGTTGAAGTAGACCATGGGGGTATAGCCCGCCGCGGAGACAAGCTCGCAGAAGGCGGCGGCGCACTGGGTGATCTCCTCCCCGGTCATGCCGTCCGTCCGGGCGGCGTCCGCCGTGATATACTCCCAGTCGAAGACCACCGGGTACTGGATGGGGTAGCTGCGGATGGCCTCCAGCACGAAATCCGCCTCGGCCTCCGCCTCCAGAACCGTGGTGGCCTGGGAGAAGAAGTAGACGCCCACGTCCAGTCCGGCGTCCAGCGCCCCCTGAATGTTGGTCTGGAAGCACTCGTCCAGCTGCAGGGACCCCTGGGAGTACCCCCGGTAGCCCAGCCGGATCATGGCGAAGTCGATGCCGGACTCCGCCACCGCCTTCCAGTCGATGTCCCCCTGATAGACGGATACGTCAATGCCCTGGGCGGCCCGCTTTCCGTCCTTCTCGTACTGGATCCGGCCCTGGTTGTCGGCGGTGAAGGCGCTGGGCTCATAGGGATTTTTGTCCACGTCCTCCAGAACCGGCAGCTGCCTGTCCCGGTAGGCGATGTACTCCGGCTCCGGCTCCTCAGACAGCACCAGAAACAGCACCACGCAGGAGACTGCCAGGGCCAGCAGCGAAAACGCCAGCGCCAGGCCGGTCAGCAGGCTGCCCCGGCCGGGACGGTGACGGGGCGGGGAATTTTCCGGGGAGACGGGGCGAAGTTCTTCCATAAAAAGCCTCCTACAGCTTGGCCCGGAGGCCAAATAAAATCCGGTCAAACCGGAAACGGCGTCATTTGCTGTATTGTATCAGCATTTGTCGAAGTGTGCAAGGGGATTTGTGCACTTTTCCCGCCGCCCCTGTTTTGGAGCGGCCTGAAGGCCTCCCGCTTTTGGGCCGGGAAAAGGGACTTTTTTTCGTACAGGAAGTGTGGTATGATAGGAAAAATGTCCAAACAGGGGGGCGCAAATCATGCTGAAGCTGATATTGGGACGGGCCGGGAGCGGGAAGACCGCTGAGGTGCTCCGGCGCATGTGCCGGCCGGGGCAGGGCCGCCAGATTCTGATTGTTCCGGAGCAGCAGTCCCACGAGGCGGAGCGGGCCCTGTGCCGGGCGGGCGGGGACGGGGTGTCCCTGTACGCCGAGGTGCTCTCCTTCAGCCGCCTGGCCAACCGGGTCTTTCTGGCTGCCGGGGGCATGGGCGCGCCGGAGCTGGACGCCGGGGGCCGGATTTTGATGATGTACCGGGCGGTGAAGGCGGTGGCCAGCCAGCTGACCGTCTACGCCCGGCCCTCCCGGCGGGCCGCCTTCCTGGAGGAGCTGCTGGCCACGGTGGACGAGCTGAAGAGCTGCTGCGTCCGGCCGGAGCTGCTGATTCAGGCGGGGGAGGAGGCCGGCGGCGAGGGCGGAAAGCTGCGGGATCTGGGCCTGATCTGCTCCGCCTATGAGTCCCTGGCCGCCCGGACCGCCCTGGACCCCAGAGACCGGCTCACCCGCGCGGCGGAGAAGCTGAAGAGCTGCCCCTGGGCGCAGGGGGCCGGGCTGTGGCTGGACGGGTTCACCGACTTCACCCCCCAGCAGCGTGAGGTCCTCCGGGAGCTGCTGAAGCAGGCGGAGTCCGTCATCGTCACCCTCACCTGCGACCACCTGGAGGAGGACGAGGGAGGAACCGGGATCTTCTCCACCGCCCGGCGCACCGCCGCCGGCCTGCTCCGCCTGGCGGAGCAGGAGGGGACGGCCAGTGAAGTGGAGTTCCTCACCGGCGCGGACCCCAAGAAAGCCCCGGCCCTGGTCCACCTGGAGGGGGCGCTCTTTGCCCGGAATGAGGCGGAGCCGGTCCCGTGCGGAGGGGCGGTGGAGCTGTTTCACAGCCTCACCCCCCGCTCCGAGGTGGAATGGGCCGCCGCCCGCATTCGGAGGCTGGTGCGGCAGGAGGGCCTGCGCTACCGGGACATCGGCGTGGCGGCCAGAGACTTCGCCGCCTATCAGCCGCTGATTGAGTCCATCTTCCCCCGGTATGAGATCCCGGTGTTCTCCTCCGTCATGAGCGACATTTTAGAGAAGCCCATTCTGACCCTGGTGACGGCGGCGCTGGACACGGTGGCCAACGGCTACCGGTACGACGACGTGTTCCGCTATCTGAAGACGGGCCTCACCGGCCTGCGCCAGGAGGACCGGGACCTGCTGGAGAACTATGTCATCACCTGGAACCTGCGGGGGAGCCGCTGGACCCAGAAAAAGCCCTGGTCCATGCACCCCAAGGGGTACGGCGTCAAGTGGACGGAGGGGGACCAGGCGCTGCTGGCCAGGCTGGACCAGCTCCGCCGGCAGGTGGCGGAGCCCCTGGAGCTGCTGCGGAAGAACCCGGACCGCACAGGCCGGGGGCAGGCGATGGCCCTGTACCGCTTTTTGGAGGAGATCGGCCTTCCGGAGCGCCTGGAGGAGCGGGTGGAGGAGCTGCGCCGCCGGGACCAGCCCGCCCTGGCGGAGGAGTACCGGCAGCTCTGGTCCGTGCTGTGCGGTGGGCTGGAGCAGTGCGCGGAGCAGCTGGAGGAGTCCCCCATGGAGCTGGAGGAGTTTGCAGGGCTGTTCCGCCTGGTCCTGTCCCAGTACGACGTGGGCAGTATCCCCGTCTCCCTGGACCGGGTGACGGCGGGGGAGACCACCCGTCAGACCGGACATCCGGTGCAGGCGCTGTTCCTGCTGGGGGCGGACGACCAGTCCATCCCCATGGTGGGCAGCGCCCCCGGCCTGCTCTCCGACGACGACCGGTCGCTGCTGGCCTCCTATGGCCTGGAGCTGAACCAGTCCGGAGAGGTGCTGCTGTACCGGGAGATGACCACCGTCTATCTCATCTGCGCCCGCCCCACCCGGCGGCTGATGGTCAGCTGGCCCAGCCAGAGCATGGGGGGAGAGGAGCGCCGCCCCAGCTTTCTGGCGGAGCGGCTCCGGCGGCTGTTCTCCGACCTGAAGGTCCAGCGGGAGGAGGACCTCCAGGGCCGCTTCCGCCTGGAGGCCCCCCGGCCCGCTCTGGAGCAGGCGGGCCGGAGCCGGGCGGCTCACGACGCCCTGGCCAGGCTGCCTCAGTACGCCCCGGCGGTGGCACGGCTGGACCGGGCCGGCCGCTGGGAGCGGGGGCGCCTGTCCCGGCCGGCGGTGGACCGGCTCTACGGCCGGCGGGTGGCCATGTCGGCCTCCCGGATGGACAAGTATAAGTCCTGCCACTTCTCCTACTTCATGCGCTACGGCCTGGAGGCGGAGCCCAGAAAGCCCGCCGGCTTCACCGCGCCGGAGTACGGCACCTTTGTCCACGACGTGCTGGAGCACGTCCTTCAGGACGAGATGTTCCAGCAGACGGTGCTCCCCGGCTGGGAGGACCCGGTGGGCGGGGCGGAGAACCGCCGCCGCCTGCGGGAGCTGACGCGGGCGGCGGTGGAACGCTACGTCCGGGAGGAGCTGGGGGGACTGGAGAACCAGAGCGAGCGCTTCCGCTATCTGTTCCGGCGGCTGCTGCGGTCGGTGCAGGCGGTGGTGGACAATGTGGCGGAGGAGCTGGCCGCCTCCAAGTTCCGGCCCCTCTCCTTTGAGCTGGGCTTCGGTGACAAGAAAGACCTGCCCCCTGTGGAGTTTACCGTGGACGGCGTCACGCTGAGCATCACCGGCTTTGTGGACCGGGTGGACGGCTGGGTCCACGACGGCAAGCTCTATCTGAGAGTGGTGGATTATAAGACCGGCAAAAAATCCTTTGACCTCACCGAGGTGTGGAACGGCCTGGGCCTGCAGATGCTGCTGTACCTGTTCACCCTGGAGGACCGGGGCGGGAGCTACTACGGCCGGCCGGTGGAGGGGGCCGGAGTGCTCTACCTCCCGGCCAGGGACGCGGTGGTCAAGGGCAGCCGCAGCATGTCCGACGAGGCCTGGCGGAAGCAGGTGGACAGAGAGCTCACCCGCAGCGGCCTGGTGCTGGACGACCCGGAGGTGCTGGACGCCATGGAGAAGCCGGGGGAGAGGGGCTACCGCTTCCTGCCCCTGAAGGTCTCGAAGACCACCGGGGAGATCTCCGGGGACGCCCTGGCCTCCGCCCAGCGCCTGGGAAAGCTGGGGGGGCACATCCAGACGGTGCTCCGGGACATCTGCCGGGAGCTGGCGGAGGGCAACATCGCCGCCGACCCCTTCTGGCGGGGGCCGGACAAGAACGCCTGCCGGTACTGCGACTACGCCGCCGCCTGCTGCTTTGAGGACGGCCGGGGGGGCGACTGCCGCCGGTGGCTGCCCAGCGTCAAAACCGAGGAGTTCTGGAAGAACGTGGAACAGGAGAAGGGGTGAGCGGGGGCCTATGGACGTCAAGCTGAACTATGTGGAGGCGGGAGCGGGGTTTCCACTGGTGCTGCTCCACGGCAACGGGGAGGACCACACCTATTTTAAGCGGCAGATGGAGCCCTTTTCCGCCCGGTACCGGGTCATCGCGGTGGACACCCGCGGCCACGGGGACAGCCCCAGGGGGAGCGCCCCCTTTACGCTGGAGCAGTTTGCCGGGGACCTGAAGGAGTTCCTGGACCAGATTGGGATTGCAAGCTGCCACCTGCTGGGCTTCTCCGACGGGGGCAACATCGCCCTGCTGTTCGCCCTGAAGTACGCCCGGTACCTCAAAAAGCTGGTGCTCAACGGGGCGGACCTGCACCCCTCCGGGGTGAAGCTGTCCACCCAGGTCCCCATTGTGCTCCACTGGTGCGCCAGCGGCTTGGCCATGCTGGGCGGGGGGAGCGCGGCGCGCTGGGAGATGCTCAACCTGATGGTGACGCAGCCCCATATTTCCCGCCGGGCGCTGAAAGGCCTGGAGGTCCCCACTCTGGTGATTGCCGGAGACCGGGATATGATCCGGGAGAGCCACACCCGCGCCATTGCCGCCGCCCTGCCGGACAGCCGGCTGGCCATTCTTCCGGGGGACCACTTTGTGGCCCGGCGGAACTGGGCGGCCTTCAACGCCGCCGTTTTGGAATTTTTAGAGGGCTGAAAGCCCCGCAGCAAAGACAAGGCAAAGACAAGGAGACAGTGTATCCCATGAACCAGAGCAAGAATATCCTGATTATCAACGACATGCCGGGGTGCAGCAAGGTGGCCACGGCGGCCATGCTGCCCATCCTGTCCAACTTCGGCCACAGCGTGTGCACCCTGCCCACGGCGCTGGTGTCCAACACCCTGGACTACGGCACCTTCGCCCTGCTGGACACCACCGACTATATGAAGCAGACCATCGGCGTGTGGAAGAAGCTGAATTTTACCTTCGACTGCATTACCACCGGCTTTCTGGCTTCCGCCGAGCAGGTGGGCATTATCCGGGACTTCATCGCCAGCCAGAAGAAGGAGGACCTGCTGGTGATGACGGACCCCATTATGGCCGACGACGGCAAGCTCTACAACGGCGTGACGGAGGAGACGGTGGAGAATATGCGCCGCCTCATCGGCGTGGCGGACGTCATTGTGCCCAACCTCACCGAGGCGGCCTTCCTCACCGGGGCCTACGCCGGCCGGGAGAGCCTGACCCGCCCGGAGGTCCGGGACCTGATAGACCGCCTGCTGGACTTCGGCCCCCGGTCTGTGATCATCACCAGCGGCATGGAGGCGGAGACCGGGCGGCATGTGGTCTGGGGCTACAGCTTCCGGGACCGGGAGTATTTCACCCTCCCCTTCGAGTTCATTCAGGTCCACTTCCCCGGCACAGGGGACATGTTCTCCGCCGTGCTGGTGGGGGAGCTCCTGGCCGGGAAGAGCCTGAAGGCGGCGGCGCGCCGGGCTATGGATGTGCTGGAGACGCTGATTCTGCTGGAGCGGGACAAGCTGGAGAAAAACCAGGGCATCCGCATTGAAAAATATCTGAGCGTGCTCAATCCCTGACGCGTGACAAAAGGAGTGACGGTGATGCCGCCCAAGACAAAAGATACCGGGGGCTTTCAGCGGCTGAAGCGGGACCTGGCCGCCAAGGCGCCGGGGAAGCTCTACCTCTTTTACGGGGAGGAGGCATACCTCCGGGACTACTACCTGGAGGAGCTGAAGAAGCAGGTGCTGGCGCCAGGGCTGGAGGCCTTCAACGCCCACGAAATTCCCGCCAAAGAGATGTCCCCCCGCCGCCTGGAGGAGGCGCTGGACTGCCTGCCCATGATGGCGGAGCGGACCTTTGTACAGGTGACGGACTATGACCTCTTCAAGGCGGGGGAGAAGGACCGGGAGGCCTACTGCGCCCTGCTGGAGGCGCTGCCGGAGTATGTGTGCCTGGTGTTTGTCTATGACCTGATTGCCTATAAGGGGGACGCCCGCACGAAGCTGGCCGGGGCGATTGGCCGGAATGGCGTTACGGTCTGCTTTGCCCAGCAAGAGCCCGGCGAGCTGGTGAAGTGGATTCGCCGCCGCTTCCGGGCCCTGGGCAAGGAGATCGACTCCGCCCTGGCTGCGGAGCTCATCGCCCTGTGCGGCGGCCTGATGGCGGGGCTCATCGGGGAGATTGAGAAGATCGGCGCCTATGCCAAGGGGCCGAAAATTACCCGGAGCGACATCGACGCGGTGGCGACGCCCCAGCTGGACGCGGTGGTGTTCCGCATGACCGACGCCATCGGAGAGGGGCGGTTCGACCAGGCGGCCCAGGTGCTGGGGGAGCTGTTCCAGATGCAGGAGAAGGAGCTGAATATTCTGGGGGCGCTGGGGCGGAATATGCGCCAGCTCTACTCCGCCCGCCTTCTGCTGGAGCGGGGGGGAAACGCCTCCGACCTGCTGGCCCTGTGGGAGAAGATGCGCCCCTTCCAGGCGGAGAAGCTGATGAGGATGGCCCGGCGCTTCTCCCTGACCTGGTGCAGGCGGGCGGCGGTGCGCTGCGGAGAGACGGACCTGGCCATGAAGTCCACCGGACAGGACGAGAGGGCCCTGCTCACCGGCCTGCTGCTGGAGCTGGCCGCCCCGGCCCGGCAGCCGGCTCTGCCCAGGAGGTGAGGACCGTGCTGAAAATCCGGGAGGCAGTGGCGGTGGAGGGGCGGTATGACAAAAACGCCCTCTCTCAGGTGGTGGACACCCTCATTTTGGAGACCCAGGGGTTCGGCATTTTTAAAAATCCGGAGCAGATGGCCCTCCTGCGCCGGGCGGCGGAGCGGCGGGGCCTCATTGTGCTCACCGACTCCGACGGGGCGGGGTTTGTCATTCGGAACCGCATCAAAAGCGCCATTGCGCCCCAGTACCTCAAGCACGCCTATATCCCCGACATTTACGGCAAGGAGCGCCGCAAGCGCCAGCGGGGAAAGGAGGGCAAGCTGGGCGTGGAGGGGATGACCCCCCAGGTGCTGGAGCAGGTTCTGCGCCGGGCGGGAGCCACGGTGCTGGACGGGCCGGAGGCGGAGGAGAGGCCGGCCCTCACCAAGGCGGACCTGTTTGCGGCGGGCCTGACCGGCCGGGCGGACAGCGCCCAGCGGCGTGGAGAGCTGCTCCAGCGCCTGGAGCTGCCGGAGCACATGAGCGCCAACGCCCTGCTGGAGGTGCTCAACGCCTGTTACTCCCGGCAGGAGGCGGAGCGCCTGCTGTTTTCAGACTAAAACAGCAGGCGCTCCGCATTGCCCCAGGCCGCCGCCTGGGCGTACTCCGGCGGACAGGTTTGAAACAGGTACTCCAGGCCGCTCCGGACGTTGGGCGGCCGGAAGTCCAGCCGGTGGGCGTCGGAGCCCAAAAAGGACGCCAGACGGCTTTCCAGCAGGGACCTGGCCCGGCGGGCGGTTTGGCTGTCCGGCTCCTCCGCCAGGCTGTACGCGTTGACCTGGAAGAGGCAGCCCAGCCGGGACAGCTCCTGGAGCGCCCCGCCAAACAGCGCCGGATAGCGCTCCGTGTGGGCCAGGACGGGAATCCAGCCCCCGGCGCGCAGTTTTGCGGCCATCTCCAGGGCCTGATCCGGGGAGACGCGGGCGCTGAACTCGGCCAGCACATACCGCGTCCCGTTTAAAGAGGGGAAAACGCCCTGCTCCAGCCGCGCCAGCGTCCGTTCCATCTCCCAGGGCTCGCACCGGACCTCGCAGCCCAGAAGGAGCCGCATGTCCAGCGGGGAGGCGGCCAGGCGGGCCTGGAGGGCTTGGAACTGCCTGTGTACCAGCTCCGGCTGGCAGGCGAAGGCGAAGCTGTGGGGCGTAGCCGCAACGGCGCGGACCCCCTGAAGATAAGCCAGGGCCAGCATGTGCTCCGACATGGTCAGGGAGCTGGAGCCGTCGTCCACGCCGGGCACGATGTGCATGTGCATGTCAGCCATCCAGAGGGCCGGGAAGCCGCTCTCCATCTCAAACACCTGCTCTCTCTCAGCGGTCTGTCCGCCGGTAGTGGTTCATGTCGGAGAAGATCTGATATTCCAGGCCTCCGCCGGACAGGGTCAGGGAAATGGGCGGCTGGGCCTGCACCCAGTCCACGGCGCGCTGAAGCTGGGCGACGGCCCCCTGGTCCAGCCAGCCCGGCCGGAAGTAGGCCACGGTGACGTGAGGGGTGAGGGGGTAGTTCAGGGGGACGGCGGCCTGAAGCCGCCGGTAGGCCTCCATGAGGACGGCGCAGCTCTCCTCGTCCGCCGGGGCGAAGCCCAGGACCATGCTGGTGTTGACCATGTTGAAGAGGGCGGTGGAGGTCATGGAGATGGGGGCGTTTTCCCGCCGCAGCGCCTCCACCAGCGCCAGGGCGGCGGGCTGGACCCGCGCAATCTCCGCCTCCAGGGCGGGGGAGGGGGGACCGCTGACCAGGTCGTGGAGGGTGATGTGGAAGGAGTCCGCCGCCAGCGGCTGGGCCAGACAGGTTCCGCAGCGGGCGTACAGCTCGTCCTGCACGGCGCGGACCCGCTCCCGCGCCGTCTCCGGCAGGGGGAACACGGTGGTACAGCCCTGAAAGGGGAGCAGGCGGCCCGACTCGTCCGCCTTGCGCCGCAGTCCGGCGCCGGTCTCCAGCCCGCCGTCCCTGGGCAGGCTGCTGTAGATGAAGCCCTCCGTCCGGGCGCGGAAGGCCGCCAGATTCTCCAGACAGGTTTCCATGGCAGTTTACCTCCGGAAATTTTTGGTGTTGGAGCTATGATACCGCGAAAGGCGGAGGACATCAAGGGCCCGGCGGAAATTTCAGGCGTTCCGCCCCATGTAAACCCACGGTTAGCAAGAAAAAAACCCCGGGGTGGCGGCGGATTTCCGGCTTTCCTGATAGATTAAAGGGGAGGAGATGATACCATGACAACCGGACAGAAAATCGCCGCCAAGCGGAAGGAGCTGGAGCTGTCCCAGGAGGCCCTGGGGGCGGAGCTGGGGGTGTCCCGGCAGACGGTTTATAAGTGGGAGAGCGACAGCTCCCTCCCGGAGATTGACAAGCTGGTGGCCCTGAGCCGCCTGTTTCAGACGCCGGTGGGGTGGCTTCTGGGCGTGGAGGAGGCCGGGCCGAAGCAGGACTTCTCCCCGGAGCAGCTGAAGCTGCTGGAGGAAATTCTGGGCCGATGCCGCCAGGCGGAGCCGGAGGCCCTCACCGGCGGCCAGCGGCGGCAGGTGGAGGAGCTGGTCCGGGAACGCCTGGGCGAAAAGAAGCCCAGACGCCGGTGGCTCTGGGCGCTGGCTGCTCTGGCGCTGGTGGGGACCGGGTGGCATTTATTCAGCCGCCTGGACCAGATGGAGCAGCAGTACTACAGCCTGGGCAGCTCCATGGGCAATATTGAGCGCTCGGTCAACAGCCAAATCAGCTCCGTCACCGGCCGGGTGGAGCAGATTTTGAAGGCCCAGAACGGCCTCACCGCCGACTATGGGGCGGAGCTGCGCTATACGGACCCTGCGGACAACATCGCCGGGTTCAGCCTGTGGGCGGTGCCCAAGACCTACACGCCGGGGATGTCCGTGATTTTTTTGGCGGACAACGGGAAGGAGACCCTGGAGTTCCCCGCCCAGGAGGGAGAGAACGGGACCTTCTCTGCGGAAGCGCCGTGTCCCCTCACCGACAGCATCACACTCTCCGCCGTCTTTGTCACCGGGGACACCCGGCAGACGCAGCTGCTGGACCAGTTCTCCTACCTGTACAGCGACAGCTTTCCCGACGTGTACCTGAAAGATTTCTTAACCGGCTTTGACATGGAGGGCTTCGGCCAGGGAGACGGGAGCTTCGCCGTCCCGGAGACATACGTCACCGTCCAGGTGGACTTGGAGCGGCAGGCCGGACTGCCCCAGGTGGACGCCATCCAGGTGGGGCTGTTTCACAACAGGAAGCTGGTCCAGTGGCTGGAGCCCTGCGAACAGCCCGCCAACTACTCCGGCTTTGAGGGGAAGGACTTCTATCACCTGGACCCTGTGACCCTCTCTATGGAGGAGGGGGACATGCTGGAGTTTGCCGCCCGGTGCACCGACCAGTACGGCCGGGTTTGGATGGCCACGGACATCGGCTATGTGGTGAAGGGCGGGGTGTTGGGTTATCCAAACGAGTACCTCCCCCTGCCGGACACGGCGGACTGGGAATTTTGACGGCGCCGCCCTATGCGTCCAGAAGGGCGGCCAGGGCGTCCAGATGGTCCCGCAGGTCGGCCTGTCCGCCGTACTGGAACACGGCCACATCCCGGCCGCGGCCCAGGGCGGCCATCTGCCACGTCCTGTCCCCGCTCTCCGGCCGGGCCAGAATTACAAAGTCCAGGCCGGGGACCTCTGCCTCCTCATAGGTCCAGCGGAGGTTTACCAGCCGGTAGAGGTCCATCTGGGCCTCCGCCACAGGCCGGGCCAGGGCGGGAAACAGCACCCGGAACCGGGTCTGTTCCAAATTGGGGGCATAGCGGTATTCTCCCCCCTCCGGGTCGGGGGAGTAGCCCTCGTAATTTCCATCCTGGGCGGCAATGCCGTCCTGGGACGTCTCGTACCAAAGAGGAGCCAGGAGGGAGCAGCGCCGCTCCCCCTGGTTTTCGTCTTCGTGGAAGGAGGAGGGGCCGTACAGCGCCTCATAGGTGGTCATGGGAATCCCCTCCAGCTGCTCCAGGGTGACATAGGGCAGGGAGAAGCGCTCCAGCGGCTTGGCGTGGTCCAAGTTGGTCCACACCAGCAGAACCAGAAGGGGAGCCAGAAGAATCAGCATAAGCCGGTTCTCCCACACAATGGCCCGGCTGGGGCCGGGGGAGGGCGGGGGCGGCAGCCCCTGCTTCAGGGCCGCGCAGGTGGCGCACAGAGTGCGGGCGTCCCGAATCTGAATTTTTTCCACAAAGGCCGCCGCCGCAAAGAACAGCAGCAGGGTGGGGCTGGTCAGATGGAGCAGCACCAGCGGCAGGCGGACAAAGCGGTCCGGCCGGACGTCATACGGACTCTGGAAGAGGAACAGGGCCCCAAAGAGAAGCAGAGCGAGCAGGGCGAGCAGGCCGTACCTGGCTATGCGGAGCTGCCGGACCCGGCGGTCCAGCCGCTCCAGGGACAGCCCCCGGCTCTGGTAGTCGGTATAGAGGTCAGGAGCCTGGGAGTCCTCTGTGTAGAACAGAAAGTAGACCCGGCCGATGGGAAAGGCGTACTTCCAGCCCTGGGCCTCGTACAGCTCCAACTGGTCCAGGGCGGGCGCGGTGCCCGCCTTTCCCCAGGGCTCCAGCCGGAAGCGGGTGCCGGGGACCGCGCCGGTGCGGAAGACGGCCCAGGAGCCCAGTCCGGTGGGAAACAGCCCCCGGTTGGCCTGGTCCTCCAGCCACCTCTCCAGGCCGGGGATGTCATACAGAGAGACGGGAATCCATTTGCGGATGGTTTTCATAAGAACAACCTCCAATCTGTCAGGCGTGGGGCGATCCGGCCCTTCGGTCCGCCGCCCACGGAGAAGCCTATGGGAGGCGCTCCACAGTCCGGACAAAGGCGGGCAGAGTGTCTGTCAGGTTCTGGTATCCGCAGTAAACGGCGTGAAGGACGGCGTTTCCCCTGCGGAGAATTAACTCGCTTCTGGGAAGGCGGAGCTGGGTCTCCCCGGTCAGCTCGCTGACGCGCCTCTCCTCCGCCCGGCGGCAGAGGAGAACGGCGTCCGCCCCCTCCGCCGGGCCCAGGTCCGTCCAGATGCTGGAGCGGCTCATCTCCTCTGCCCGCAGCCGGGCCAGGCTCTCCAGGGGGTAACGGACCACCCAGACCTCCAGAGAGGGGACCTCGTCCCAGTCAATTCCCCCCTCAAACCAGGAGAACGCCCCGTACTGCCGGAAGTACCAGCCCTCCGGGTCCAGCAGGGTCCCTCCGTGGGAGATGCGGTCCATGTTCCAGGCGGGGTCGCCGGAGAGGGAGAGGTCTTCCCCCTCAATCTCCGTGAGGGTGACAAAGCCGGAGCCCTCCAGGGGATAGGGGGTGTAATTCAGTCCGAAAAAGAGCTGGGCCGTGTTCACCAGCACGGGGAGGAGCGCCAGCGTCCCCGCCGCCGCCAGCCAGCCGGTCCGCCGCCCCCGGACCGGAAGACCGTTTTTGACGGCCCGGCGGTACCGGGACAGCTGGATCAGGCCCAGCAGGTAGGACGCGTCCAGAAGCGCCAGGCCGGCCAGGGACAGCAGAAAGGGGATCGTCACCCCGTCGGACAGAGTCTCCATGGGGTAATGGCGCAGAAAATACCAGTCCGTGCCCCAGAAGACGCCGTTCCGGTACAGCCCCAGCAGCAGAAGGTTGAGCACGGCCAGCGCCAGTCCGCCCGCCAGTTTTGTCCGGAAAAAGCGCCTCAGAGCGTAGTCCAGCACCTCCGGGTCCGTGTGGGCCTGGGCGGCGGGGTCCTCTGCGGCATAGACAAAGAAGTCGCTGCGGAACATGCCCCAGTAGTCCCAGCCGGCGGCCCGGTAGAGGGCGTTCAGCTCCGGGTCGTCCTCCGCCCGGCCCTGGATGGGCTCCAGATGGACCTGAACCTGCTTCGGCTCCATCCGTTCAAAGCAGACGGCGGGACCGATGGACGTGGAGTAGCGCAGCCCTTCTCCGGCCAGCCTGGCCAGCCAGCCCTCCAGACCCGGTATGTCAAAGCCCCCGCAGGGGAGAATGCGCACGGCAGGCAGTTTCATGGTTCTTCCTCCTCCGCGTCGGCGAGGCAGGCCCGCAGGCGCTCCAGCTCCTCCCGGTACACCGCCCGGCCCCTCTCTGTGAGGCGGTAGGTCCGCCTGCGGCCGTCCACCTGGGTCTCCTGAATCAGTTTTTCCTCCTGAAATTTGCCCAGCAGGGTGTACAGCGTGCCCGGTCCCAGCTTGACCCGGCCTTTGGTCCTGCTCTCCACGAATTCTGTGATCTCCGTGCCGCACATGTCCCGCCTGAGAAAGGACATGAGCACGTAAAACATGGGTTCCGTCAGCGGGCCGCGCCCCTTTCCGCCCATGGAAGCACCTCCCCGGCACACAATATCGTGAGCCGATATTATCTGACTCTATTGTAATATCGACAAGCGATATTGTCAACAGCCGCCGAAAAATTTCTTGACAAGAGGGGAGAAGAGGTGTATCATCTCATTAGTACTTTAGCGAACTAATGAGATAGAACACAGAACAAGGAGGACGCGCCATGTCCCGGTATTTCAGCAGCCAGGTAAGCCAGCTGACCCCCTACACGCCGGGGGAGCAGCCGAAAGACAGAAACTATGTGAAGCTCAACGCCAACGAGTCCCCTTACCCCCCGTCTCCCGGCGTGGCGGCGGCCCTGAACGCCCAGGAGGCGGACCGCCTGCGCCTGTACGGCGACGCGGCGGCAAAAGAGCTGAAGGAGGCCCTGGCCCGGCAGTACGGCGTGGGGCCGGAGAACGTCTTTGTGTCCAACGGCTCTGACGAGGCGCTGAACTTCGCCTTTCTGTCCTATGCCACCGACGGCCGGGGCGCGGCCTTTGCGGACTTTACCTACAGCTTCTATCCGGTGTTCTGCGGCCTGTACCACATCCCCATGGAGATCATTCCGCTGAAAGAGGATTTTTCTCTGGACCCCAAAGATTACTACGGCCTGCACAAGACCATCGTCATCGCCAACCCCAACGCCCCCACCGGCCTGGCCCTGAGCCGGGCGGAGGTGGAGGGGGTTGTGAGGGCCAACCCGGACAGCGTGGTAATCATCGACGAGGCCTATGTGGACTTCGGCGGGGAGAGCTGCGTCCCGCTGACGAAGGCCTATCAGAACCTGCTGGTGGTGCAGACCTACTCCAAGTCCCGCTCCATGGCCGGGGCACGGCTGGGCTATGCCATCGGGGATGCGGCCCTGATTCAGGACCTGGAGACCATCAAGTTCTCCACCAACCCCTTCAACGTAAACAGCCTCACCATGAAGGCGGGAATCGCCGCCCTGGCGGAGCAGAGCTACTACGACGAAAACTGCCGGAAAATCATGGAGACCAGGGCCTATGTCACCCAGGAGCTGAAGAAGCTGGGCTTTACGGTGCTCCCCTCCAGGACCAATTTTATCTTCGCCAAAAAGGACGGGATGGACGGGAAGGCCCTCTGTCAGGGCCTCAGAGACAGGGGCGTGCTCATCCGCCACTTTGACAAGGCGCGCATCCGGGACTATAATCGTATCACCATCGGCACAAGAGAACAGATGGACATCTTTTTGGAGAAGCTGAAGGAGCTGCTATGAGAACGGCTGAGATTGCACGCAAGACCAACGAGACCGACATCCGGCTGAAGCTGGACCTGGACGGGCGGGGAGAGAGCGCTGTCGCTTCGGGCGTGGGCTTTCTGGACCACATGCTCACTCTATTTGCCCGCCACGGGCGGTTTGACCTGAACCTGGCCTGCAAGGGGGACACCTGGGTGGACGGCCACCACAGCGTGGAGGACGCCGGCATTGCCCTGGGCCAGGCCTTTGCAGAGGCCCTGGGAGACAAGCGGGGGGTACGGCGCTACGCCTCCCTGTGCCTGCCCATGGACGAGGCGCTGATTCTCTGCGCCGTGGACCTGTCCGGCCGGGGCGGGTACTATGAGGACCTGGAGATCCCCACGGAGAAAATCGGGGACTTTGACAGCCAGCTTGTCTATGAGTTTATGGAGGCCTTCGCCGTCAACGCAAAGCTTACCCTCCACCTCCGGAAGCTCTCCGGCCGCAACTCCCACCACATCGCGGAGGGGGCCTTCAAGGCCCTGGGCCGGGCCCTGCGGGAGGCCGTGGCCATTGACCCGGAGTTCCGGAACGAAATTCCCTCCACCAAAGGGACGCTGTGATAGGGAGCAACCGGCAGGGATGTAGGGCGCGGCGACCCGGCGCGCCGTTTTCTGCCATCTGACGATACGGCGTGCCCAGTGGTCACGCCCTACAAGTGCG
>CALXGC010000160.1 GCA_944387755.1 uncultured Oscillospiraceae bacterium
GTTGTTTGTCGTGCAGTCCAGCACTGCGGCCATGTCTTTTTGCAGGAGATGGCGCTCTTCCCGCAGCTCCCGCAACCGCTGGCCAAAAGATTTCATTTCATCCGGCAAAATGTGACCTCCTTATTGACATATAACTTAAAGTGGTGCATATTTTAATTGCAAACATATTTCAATTAAGCATAGGAGGAATTTCCATGGACAACATCCACGCATGGCTCTGCGACCGCTGCTGTGAGCCGGTCCTGTACCAGATGTGGCGGAGCCTTCCTCCGGAGGCGGGGCGTTTCGCTCCCCGGCGCGAGTCACTTTTTCCGCGGCGAAAAAGTGACTCGCCCTCGGAAGGGCGAAACCCTTCCGCCCTTTCGGCAGGGTCTGCCGATACCCGTCCGAGTAGCGCTTAGCGAAGCGGAAAGCGCGGGGCCAGGAGCAGGGGGTAGACTGGTTACGGCGAAAGCCGCTGAAAACCCGGTTGAATGGTCAGGGTTATCCCTGTTGGTTAAAAGTTTTCTTTTGGACCGGCCGCGGCCCGTTTTCTTTTCTAAAAAGAAAATGGGGGGCGGTACCGACCCCCCTCGGCAGGGGGAATCCTCCGGCAGGGCCTGCCGATGCCCGCCAAAGAAAATGGAGAACAGCAAGGCGCGGGGGGCGCCGCCCCGCTCACCCCTTGAGGATGTCCGTATTCCGATACTGAATCGCCTCGGCCAGGTGCTCGGCGGCGATCTCCTCCGCCCCGGCCAGGTCCGCGATGGTCCGGGCCACCCGCAAAATCCGGTCGTGGCTGCGGGCAGTGAGGCCCATGCGGTCAAAGGCCGCCTGGAGGAGCTTCTCCCCGGCGCTGTCCAGGGGGCAGAACCGCCCCACCATCTCCGGCGTCATCTGGGCGTTGCAGGGGACCGCGCCGCCAAGGCGCGCCGCCTGCCGCTCCCGGGCTGCGTCCACCCTGGCCTTCACCGCGGCGCTGCTCTCCGGCTGTTCCCGGCGGCGCATGGCGTCAAAGGGCACCGAGGGCACCTGCACGTGGAGGTCCATCCGGTCCAGCAGGGGGCCGGAGATCTTCTGGGCATAGCGCTCCACCTGCTCCGGCGTACAGCGGTAGCGGCCCGAGGGGTGGCCGTACCACCCGCAGCGGCAGGGGTTCATGGCGCACACCAGCATAAAGCGGCTGGGCAGCTTCACCGACCCGGCGGAGCGGGTGATGGTCACCTCCCCGTCCTCCATGGGCTGGCGCAGGGCCTCCAGCACATCCCGGTGGAACTCGGGCAGCTCGTCCAGAAACAGCACCCCGTTGTGGGCCAGGGAGATCTCCCCCGGCCGGGGGTTGGCTCCGCCGCCCACCATGGCCGAGGCGGACAGGGTGTGGTGGGGGCTGCGGAAGGGCCGGCGGGTCAAAAGCGGATGCCTGGGGTCGGTGAGGCCCGCCACGGACCAGATCTCCGTGGCCTCCAGGGCCTCCTGCTCGGTCATATCCGGCAGGATGGAGGGCAGGCGCCGGGCCAGCATGGACTTCCCCGCGCCGGGCGAGCCGATGAGGAGGATGTTGTGTCCCCCGGCCGCGGCGATCTCCAGCGCCCGCTTCACGTTCTCCTGGCCCATCACGTCGGCAAAGTCCTCCCCCCGCTCCTCCGCTTCCCCGGCGCTCTGGGGCCGGGCAGGGGAGAGGCGCGCCTCCCGGCGGAGATGGCGCAGCAGGGCCAGGGCGTCCGGCACGGCATAGACCGTGAGGTCCCGGGCCAGGGCGGCCTCGGCGGCATTTTCCGCCGGGACATACAGCTCCCTCAGCCCCAGGCGCGCGGCGGCCATGGCCATGGGCAGCACGCCCCGCACCGGCCGCAGGGCCCCCGTAAGGCTCAGCTCCCCCAGAAAGACCGCCCCCTCCGGCGGAGGGTCGATGTCTCCCTGGGCGGCCAGCAGCCCCAGCAGGATGGGCAGGTCGTAGACCGTGCCCTCCTTTTTCAGCGCCGCCGGGGCCAGGTTCACCGTGACGCGGCTGACCGGGGACTTCAGGCCGCAGGCCTTGATGGCCGCGCGGACCCGCTCCCGGGCCTCCTTCACCGCCGCGTCGGGCAGGCCCACCACGTCGAAGGCCGGCAGCCCGCCGCTCAGGGCGCACTCCACGGCCACCCCGTAGCCGCGCACGCCGCTGAGCCCCAGAGAACGGACGGTAACCACCATGGGGGAACGCCTCCCTTGCACAAAAAGTCCCCGCCGCGGCAGCCGCTGCCCGCCGGGGCCGGATGATCGCTGGATTCCCCCTGATTCTACCACAAGATGGGCCGGGAGAAAAGATTTTTCCCGGAAAAAGATTTTTCTGCCGCCGTTGCCAGCAGAATCCTCGAAAAAAACGCAAAAAATCGAAATCGAACATTTACACTCGGGGAATTTCGTGGTATAGTAAATCTGTATGAATACCGGCTTTGCCCGAGTTCCCCCGCTGGGAGGTCCAAAGCAGTATCAATAATACAGGAGGATGTATTTCTATGGCAAGAAAGTTCAAGTCCATGGACGGCAACACCGCGGCGGCGCATGTCTCCTATGCGTTTTCCGAGGTGGCGGCGATCTACCCGATCACCCCGTCCAGCCCCATGGCCGACCTGGTTGACCAGTGGTCTGCCAACGGCCTGAAGAACATCTTCGGCACCCAGGTCAAGGTTGTCGAGATGCAGTCCGAGGCCGGCGCCGCCGGCGCGGTCCACGGCTCTCTGGGGGCCGGCGCCCTCACCAGCACCTACACCGCGTCCCAGGGCCTGCTGCTGATGATCCCCAACATGTACAAGATCGCGGCCGAGCAGCTGCCCACCGTGTTCCACGTCTCCGCCCGCACCGTGTCCACCCAGGCGCTGAACATCTTCGGCGACCACTCCGACGTGATGGCCTGCCGCCAGACCGGCTTTGCCATGCTCTGCGAGGGCAACGTGCAGGAGGTCATGGACCTCTCCCCGGTGGCCCACCTGTCCGCCATCAGCGGCAAGGTGCCCTTCATCAACTTCTTCGACGGCTTCCGCACCAGCCACGAGATCCAGAAGGTGGCCGTGTGGGACTACGAGGACCTGAAGGACATGTGC
>CALXGC010000161.1 GCA_944387755.1 uncultured Oscillospiraceae bacterium
ACTATAGAATCAACAGGATACGATTTCAAAAGGGTATGCCTCTGCATTGGGGCATACCCTTTTGTATATACTCACCAATGGTCTTCAATTTTCCTTGAAATCACTACTCATCTTAAAAAGGGAGCCCGCCCGTTCCCGTCAAGGAGCGGTTGCGCTGTGTGAGAAAATATGGTATACTTTCCTTCAGCCGTTTTGGGCGTTTCCGCCGGAGAGGAGGCCTTTTTTGCAGAAAATCATCGCCGTGGCCATGAGCGGGGGGGTGGACAGCTCCGCCGCCGCCTGGCTGCTCCAGTCCCAGGGGGAGCGGCTGTTGGGCGTCACCATGCGCCTGTTTCCGCCGGAGAGCCCGGCGTTCTGTCCGGAGGCGGGCCGCGCTCCCCACGACTGCACGGAGGACGCCCGCGCCGCCGCCGCCCAGCTGAACATTCCGCACCACATTGTGGACCTGTCCCAGGTCTTCTCCCGCCAGGTCCTCGCCCCCTTTGTCCGGGAGTATGAACTGGGGCGCACGCCCAATCCCTGCGTTCTGTGCAACAAGGCCGTCAAATTCGGCGCGCTTCTGGAGGCGGCCCAGGAGCTGGGGGCCTGTGTCCTGGCCACCGGGCACTATGCCCAGGTGGAGCGGGACCCGGTTTCCGGACGTTTTTTGCTCCGGCAGGCCCTCGACCGGGAGAAGGACCAGAGCAGCTTCCTCTGGACCCTCAGCCAGCGGCAGCTTGCCCGCGTCTGCTTCCCGCTGGGCGCCCTCTCCAAGGCGGAGATCCGCGCCATCGCCGCGGAGCGGGGCCTGTACAGCGCCCAGCGGCGGGACAGCCAGGACATCTGCTTCGTCCCCGACGGCGATTACGCCGCCTTTCTCCAGCGCTGCACCGGAAAGCGCTATCCCGCCGGCCCGTTTCTGGACCAGGAGGGCCATGTCCTGGGAGAACACCAGGGGATTGTTCGCTACACCGTGGGCCAGCGCCGGGGACTTGGGGTCTCCTCCGGCTCCGGCCGGCTGTATGTACGGGAGATACGGCCCCAGGACAACGCCGTGGTGCTGGGGGACAACGCGTCCCTGTTCCGCCGGCGGCTTGCGGTCCGCGGCCTGAACCTGATTTCTGTGGAGCGGCTGGACCGGCCCATCCGGGTCCAGGCCAGGGTGCGCTCCCGCATGGAGCCCCAGCCCGCCGTCTTAGAGCAGACCGGTCCGGACAGCGCCCTCCTCACCTTCGACCAGCCCCAGCGGGCCATCGCGCCGGGACAGTCGGCGGTCTTCTATGACGGCCCCTATGTCGCCGGCGGCGGCGTGATTCAGCCGGACTGCTTCAACATATAGTCCCAATTCTTTTGTTCGTTCCCGCCTCCCGCAGGGCGGGAACGGCAAGAGGAAATTTGAATTTGGAAATATAAAAAGGAGATTGCACCAGTATGAGCCAGAAAAAACACAAGAAACGCCACTCCCAGCGCCCCCGGCGCTCCGCCGCCCCCACCGAGGAGTCTGAGTTTTCCTCCGACGGCAAGCGCAAGCGGATGAACCGCACCTCCCGAAACATTCTGCTCTTCACCCTTGTCATGCTGGCGGCGGTCCAGCTTCTGACTCCGGCGGGGCTGATGACTGTGGAGCTGGCCAACGGGCTGTCCCTGCTGGCCCTGGTCCTTCTGATTATCGCCCTGTGGCTTCAGTTCCGGAACCCCTCCGGCGGAAGCTCCGGCTCCGGATGGCCCCAGCTCCGGTGAGGTCCGGCCTTGCGTTTTGAGAGAAAATTGGCTATGATAAATTTCACCGGGCCGCGGCAGCCCGGTTTGGAGGTATTCCTTTTGATGCGTAAAGACATTCTCCTGCCCGCGGCGGCCCTGGCCGGAGGAGCGGCGGGCTTTCTTCTGCGGCTGTGGCAGTGGTCCTCCGCCTATGACCCGGCCTCTGAGCTCTTCGACTCCGGCGCTCCGGCCTCGCTGGCGCTGATGGCCCTGTTCCTGGCGGCCGGCGTGCTGGCCCTGGCGCTGAGCTGGGGCGGACGGACCCCGGAGCGTCCGGAGGAGGCCTTTTTCTGCCCCCAGACCGGCTATATGACCCTTATGACCGCGGGGGGGATGTGTTTTCTCCTCGCCGCCGCGGCGGGCATGCCGGAGCTGCTGCAGAAATACCTGGCCTGGAAGAGCAGCCCGGAGTATAACCTGCTCCCCGCCGCCTTTCTGCTCTCCGTCGCCTGCTGCCTGCTGGGCGCTGTGGGGGCTCTGGCCGCCGGCCGGAACAACTACCGCGGCTTTTCCGGCCTGAAAGCCCGCGTCCCCGCCTCTCTGCCCGCCTGGGCCGCCCTGCCCTGGCTGATGGCCTACTACCAGGACGCCTCCCGCGACCCGGTGCTGATTCGGGTGTCCGTCCCCCTGCTGGCGGCGGTCTTTCTCCTGCTGGCCCTGTACCAGCAGACGGCCTTCTTCTACCGCCGCCCCCACCCCGTCCGCTTCTCCTTCTTCGCCGTGATGGGCATTGTATTCGGCATGGCCTCTCTGGCGGACCGGCAGAGCTTTTTCCGCACCATCAGCACCATCGCGTTTCTCCTGTGCGCCCTGGGCGGGCTGATCGCCCTGTCCCGCCGCCGCTTTGCCCCCGCGCCGGAGGCAGAATAACGTCCGTCAGATATTTTGAGTTTGGGAGGAATCTCACCCATGGAAAAAAAGAAGTTCTATATCACCACCCCCATCTACTACCCCAGCGACAAGCTCCATATCGGCCACACCTACTGCACGGTAGCCACCGACGCCATGGCCCGGTACAAGCGCCTGGCCGGCTATGACGTGCTGTTCCTCACCGGCACCGACGAGCACGGCCAGAAGATTGAGGACAAGGCCAAGGAGGCCGGCGTCTCCCCCAAGGAATTTGTGGACCGGATTGTGGACGGCCCCCGGGGCGTCAAGGACCTGTGGAAGCTGATGAACATCTCCAACGACCGCTTCATCCGCACCACCGACGATTACCATGTCTCCGCCATCCAGAAGATTTTTAAGAAGATGTACGAGAAGGGGGACATCTACAAGGGCCGCTATGTGGGCAAGTACTGCAAGCCCTGCGAGTCCTTCTGGACCGAGTCCCAGCTGGTGGACGGCAAGTGCCCCGACTGCGGCCGCCCCGTCCAGGACGCGGAGGAGGAGGCCTACTTCTTCCGCCTGTCCAAGTACGCCGACAGAATCCAGCGTCTGCTGGAGGACACCGACTTCCTGGAGCCCCGCAGCCGGGTGAACGAGATGGTGAACAACTTCATCAAGCCCGGCCTGGAGGACCTGTGCGTCAGCCGCACCTCCTTCACCTGGGGCGTGCCCGTGGACTTCGACCCGGGCCACGTGGTGTATGTGTGGGTGGACGCCCTGTTCAACTACACCACCGCCCTGGGCTTCCTCAATGACAAGTACGACGACTACGACAAGTTCTGGCCCGCCGACGTGCACTTCGTGGGCAAGGAGATCGTCCGCTTCCACTCCATCATCTGGCCCGCCATGCTCATGAGCATGGACATGCCCCTGCCCAAGAAGGTGTTCGGCCACGGCTGGCTGCTGCTGGACGGCGGCAAGATGTCCAAGTCCAAGGGCAACGTGGTGGACCCCTATATCCTGGCCGAGCAGTTCGGGGTGGACGCCCTGCGCTTCTTCCTGCTGCGCACCTTCCCCTTCGGCTCCGACGGCAACTTCTCCA
>CALXGC010000162.1 GCA_944387755.1 uncultured Oscillospiraceae bacterium
GTGATGTGCCGTCTGACCTGGATAAGCAGCGATGATAGGCCGGTCCCGCGCAACGCGGCTCCGTGAACCGTGTCAGGCGGGGAACCGAGCAGCACTAAGCGGCCCGCCGCGTGTGCCGCGGGGTTACTGTCCTTGAGCCGGCTGTCCTGGTAACGGGCATACCGCGCGCTTCAAAGGCCGGTGTGCGGCCTTGCTTTCCGCCGGAGGTTTTTCCTTTGCACACAAGAGATTTGAGAGAGGTGAACGCTCCCCATGTATCAAGCCCTCTACCGCAAGTGGCGGCCCCGCACCTTTGACGACGTGGTGGGGCAGGAACACATCACCGAGACCCTCAAGCGCCAGGTGGCCGCCGGCCGGCCCTCCCACGCCTATCTGTTCACCGGCACACGGGGGACCGGCAAGACCACCTGCGCCAAGATACTCTCCCGCGCCGTCAACTGCCAGCACCCGGTGGACGGCAACCCCTGCAACCAGTGCCCGGCCTGTCTGGGGATTGAAAACGGCTCTGTTTTAGAGGTGCTGGAGCTGGACGCCGCCTCCAACAACAGCGTGGAGCAGGTGCGGGCCATGCAGGACGAGGCGGTGTACTCCCCCGCCTCTGTGCCCAAGCGGGTGTATATCTTGGACGAGGTCCACATGCTCACCCCGCCCGCCTTCAACGCCCTGCTGAAAATTCTGGAGGAGCCCCCGGAGCACCTGATGTTTATCCTGGCCACCACCGAGCTGCACAAGGTTCCGGCCACAGTGCGCTCCCGGTGCCAGCAGTTCTCCTTTAAGCGGATCCCGCCGGAGAAAATCGCCCAGCGGCTTTTGTATGTCTCCGGACAGGAGGGGATTCCCCTCACCCAGGCGGGGGCGAATCTGCTGGCCCGGCTGGCCGGAGGCGGAATGCGGGACGGGCTGTCCCTGCTGGACCAGTGCGCCGGAGGGGGCGGTCAGGTGGACGAACAGGAGATTTTGGATACCCTGGGCCTGGCGGGAAATCTGGAGACCGCCCGGCTGATGGATCTCATCGCCGGACGGGACGCCGCCGGCGCCCTGGAGGCCCTGGCCCGCCTGTACGAAAACGGCCGGGAGGCGGGCTCCGTACTGGAGGAGCTGTCCGCCCTGGCGCGGGACCTGCTGCTGCGGCGGACCGCCCCCAAGGGGTGCGCCGCCCTGCTCACCGGCGGCTACGACGGGAAGACCATGGACGCCCTGGGGGAGCGGCTGGACGCCCCCCGGCTGCTTCAAATGCTCCGGCTGCTTCAGTCCGTGCTGATGGAGCTGCCCCGGAGCGGGAACCGCCGCACAGACGCGGAGCTGTGCCTCATCCGCCTGTGCGACGAGCGGCTGGACGGCTCCGCCGCCGGTCTGGCCGCCCGGGTGGCCCGTCTGGAGCAGCAGCTTCAAAACGCCCCGGTCCCTGCGGCCCCTCCCGCGCCCCCGGTCCCTGCGGCCCCTCCTGCGCCTGAGGTCCCCGCCGCCCCTGAGGTCCCCTGGGAGGAGCCCGCCCCCCAGGAGAAGGAAACTTTTCCCGAAAAACCCGCCCCGGAGGAGAACTTCTGGCCCGCCTTCGCGGCCACCCTGCCGGGGAAGGTGCCGCCCTCCGTGCTGCCCTATCTCAACCGGCCGGAGAAGGTGGCCGGCGTCTGGACGGACGGCGTGCTCACCCTGTGGACGGAGGACAAGTTTATCTGCGAGCGGCTGAACAAGCCCGCGGTGCTCCAGCCCCTGGCCCAGGCCGCCGGCGCGTTTTTCGGCTGCTCCGGCGCCCAGGCCGCGGTGCGCATGGGCGCGCCGCCGGAGCGTCCCCCCGCCGGGGACGGAAAGGCCGGCGGAAAACAGGACGCCCTGGACCAACTGCTGGCCTTCGGCTCTCAGTTTGACAACATCAAGATTCGGTGACTGGAAGATTTAAAATTTGACGTCCCGCCTGGAGGAGTCCCGGCGGACGCGGAAGGAGTACCGGTATGGCAAAAGGATTCAACAGCCGCGGAATGGGCGGCATGGGCGGCGGCATGAATATGAACATGATTAAGCAGGCCCAGAAAATGCAGCAGGACATGCTGAGAATGCAGCAGGAGCTGGAGGAGAAGACCTATGAGGCCGCCGCCGGCGGCGGCGTGGTAAAGGCCGCCGTCTCCGGCAAGCGGGAGCTCAAGAGCCTGACCATCGACCCGGAGGCCGTGGACCCGGAGGATGTGGAGATGCTCCAGGACCTGATTGTGGCCGCCGTCAACGAGGCCCTCCGGGCCGCCGAGAGCGACGCCGCCTCCACCATGCAGAAGCTTACCGGCGGACTCGGCCTGTCCTTCTGACGGCACATGAAAAACAGATAAACGGATAAAAGGACGGAGACGATATGGCAAATTCCAATAAAAAGCAGGTGGAGCAGATCACCGACATGGAGGTGGACTTCGCCCAGTGGTACACCGACGTGTGCCGGAAGGCGGAGCTCATCGACTACTCCTCCATCAAGGGCATGTTTATTTACCGCCCCTACGGCTATGCCATCTGGGAGAATATCCAGGCGGCGCTGGACAAAAAATTCAAGGAGACCGGCCACGAGAACGTCTATCTGCCCATGCTCATCCCGGAGAGCCTGCTCCAGAAGGAGAAGGACCATGTGGAGGGCTTCGCCCCGGAGTGCGCCTGGGTGACGATGGGGGGCAGCGAGAAGCTGGAGGAGCGCTACTGCATCCGCCCCACCTCGGAGACCCTGTTCTGCGAGCACTATAAGAACATCATCCACTCCCACCGGGACCTGCCCAAGCTCTACAACCAGTGGTGCTCCGTGCTGCGCTGGGAGAAGACCTCCCGCCCCTTCCTGCGCCACCGGGAGTTTCTGTGGCAGGAGGGCCACACCATGCACGCCACCGAGGAGGAGGCCCGCGGGGAGACCATGCGGATGCTGAACATCTACGCGGACTTCATGGAGAACGTGCTGGCCATGCCGGTGGTCAAGGGCCGCAAGACCGACAAGGAGAAGTTCAACGGCGCGGAGGAGACCTACACCGTGGAGTGCATGATGCACGACCGGAAGGCCCTCCAGGCGGGCACCAGCCACTACTTCGGCGACGGCTTCGCCCGTGCCTTCGACATCACCTTCACCGGCAGCGACAACCAGCTCCACTGCCCCCATCAGACCTCCTGGGGCGTGTCCACCCGCATGATCGGCGGCATCATCATGACCCACGGCGACAACAACGGCCTGGTGCTGCCCCCCCGCATCGCGCCCATTCAGGCCATGGTTATCCCCGTGGCTCAGCACAAGCCCGGCGTGCTGGAGGCGGCCTCCGGACTGCTGGAGCGCCTGAAGGCCGCCGGTGTCCGCGCCGGGATGGACAGCTCCGACCAGTCCATGGGCTGGAAGGCCGCCCAGTACGAGATGAAGGGCGTGCCCCTCCGGGTGGAGATCGGCCCCAAGGACATGGAGAAGGAGCAGTGCTGCATCTGCCGCCGGGACTCCGGCGAGAAGGTCTTCGTGCCCCTGGCGGAGCTGGAGGTCCGGGTGAAGGAGCTGCTGGACGCCGTCCACGACGGCCTCTACCAGCGGGCCAAGAAGAATCTGGAGGACCACACCAGGGTGTGCCGCACCCTGGAGGAGGTCAAGACCTTCATGGAGACCGAGGGCGGCTTCGCCAAGACCATGTGGTGCGGCGATTTGGAGTGCGAGCTGAAGATGAAGGAGGAGGCCGGCGTCTCCTCCCGGTGTATGCCCCTTCAGCAGGAGAGCGTGGGCGACGTGTGCGTGTGCTGCGGCAAGCCGGCCAGGCATATGATTTACTGGGGCGTGGCATACTGACCGCGTCCGTTTCCCGAAGCATAAAAAGATCCGCTGGAAATCCGGCGGATCTTTTTCTTTGCCTGGGCGGAGCGGCGCTGTCTACTCCTCCAGCAGGCGGACAAACTCCTCCATCTCCCGCGTCCGCCACTTTTCCTTGTGGGAAAACACCTGGCGGTACAGGGTGATGTGGAAGTCGGACACCTGAATCAGGAACAGCGTGCCCCGGCGGACGCTCTGCTCCACCGCGTACCAGGGCAGGAGGGAGAGCCCCCGGTTCTGTTCCAGGGTCTTAATCAGAAACGAGGTGTCGCTGCACTCCAGAAAGGGGGTCAGAACCCGCTCCCGTGAGGCCAGAAAGCGGTCCAGCACCCGGCGGTAGTTGGCGTTGCGCTCTGTGAGGTAGAAGGGCCTGTCCAGAAGCTCTTCCAGCCTCCAGGCCGTGCCGCGCAGCTCCTGTCCCAGCAGGGGGGAGGCCACAAAGACCACCTCCTCCTGCCGCTCCATCCACTTGTTCCAGTTGTTGCTGTACTGCGGCTCGTCCAGGATGTAAATCAGGTCCAGCTGGCCCTGCTCCATCTGGGCGACGAGGGCCTCCGGCTCCCCTGTGGTGACGTGGACCACCACCTGGGGGTGCTTCTCCCAGTAGCGGCGCAGAGCCGCGGGCAGCTTGGAGCAGCAGAGGGACTCAATGACGCCGATGTGCAGCCGCCCGTGGAGCTCCCCGCCGCCGGAGACGGCCAGCTTCGCCTTGTTCACCTCGTTGAGGATCTCATAGGCCCGCTCCAGAAACTGCGCCCCCGGCGCGGTCAGGGCGATGCGCTTGCCCATGCGGTCGAACAGGCGGATTTGAAGCTCCTCCTCCAGCTGCTGAATCTGGACCGTCACCGCGGACTGGGAGTAGCCCAGACTCTCTGCCGCCCTGGAGAAGCTGCCGAACTGGGCCACCCGGACAAAGGTGCTGATTTGACGCAGCTCCATCCGCCGCGCCCCCTCTCTTCCGGCGGCCTTCCCGCCGGTGGTATTATCAATTTTATAGAACGATTATATCGAATTTATGAATTTGACTTATGATTATGAACAGAATATACTAAAGCCGAAAAATCGTCAAGGGGAATTTAAGCAAAAATAACAAGGAGGCTGTGTACCATGAAAGAGAGAAAATTTAAGCTCGGTCTGCTCCCCAAGCTCCTCATCGCCATCGTCCTGGGCATTCTGTTCGGCCAGTTCCTGCCCGTCTGGCTGTGCCGGGTCATTGTCACCGCGTCGTCCATCTTCAGCACGTTCCTGTCCTTTGTGATTCCGCTTATGATTCTCGCCTATGTCACTATGGGCATTGCCAACCTGAAGAACGGCGCGGGCAGGCTGCTGCTCATCACCGTGCTGCTGGCCTATGGGTCCACGCTGCTGGCGGGGTCGGCCTCCTATCTGGTGGCCCACAACCTGTTCCCCAGCTTTATGAGCGCCGGCGCCCTGGAGCAGATTGCCGCCACGGCGGGGAACTCCCTGGAGTCCTACTTCTCCCTGAGCATTCCGCCTTTGTTCGACACCCTGTCCGCGGTGGTGCTGGCCTTTGTGCTGGGGCTGTGCCTGTCCACCCTCCGGGGAAAGACCATCGGCGACACCCTGTACAACGCCATGACCGACTTCTCCGGCATCATTGACCAGGTGCTCCATACGGTGATTATCCCCCTGCTGCCCCTGTATATCTGCGGCACCTTCACAAACATGACCAAGTCCGGCCAGACCTTCGCCATCCTGAGCATTCTGTGGAAGGTGTTCCTGGTGGTCATTCTCATGCACCTGACGTGCATTGTAATTCAGTTTTTGATTGCCGGCGCGGTGAGCGGAAAGAACCCCCTCCGGCTGATCCGCAATCAGATTCCCGGCTATACCACCGCCCTGGGCACCCAGTCCTCCGCGGCCACCATCCCGGTGAACCTCCAGTGCGCGGAGGCCGACGGCGTCTCCGGGGAGATCCGCAACTTTGTGGTCCCCCTGTGCGCCAACATCCACATGGCCGGCTCCATGATTACCATCACCGCCTGCGCCACGGCGGTGTGCCTGATGAACCAGCTCCCCATCAGCCCGGCCACGGTGCTCCCCTTCATTATGACTCTGGGCATCGCCATGGTGGCCTCCCCCGGCGCCCCCGGCGGCTCCATCATGACCGCCCTGCCCTTCCTGTACATGGTCTTCGGCCCGGAGGCCG
>CALXGC010000163.1 GCA_944387755.1 uncultured Oscillospiraceae bacterium
GGGGGTGTAGGCCAGAGACAGGGACTCCTTGTCGTTGGCGGGCACAGTGGCCACGACCTCAATTTTTCCCTTCCATTCCCCGTGGAGGCGGAGGGATTCCTTTGCATAATCCATTGGCATCGATCTCCTTTTCTGTCCGCCCGCCTGCTTGGAAGCGGACGTTTTTCGGTTTCATTATACCGGCTTTCCCGAAAAACGCAACGGCGGGAGAAAATTTTTCTTTTCAAACGGCCGGTTTTCCGGTATAATAATTATCCTGTCATCTGTTTGCTTTACAACGTTACAGCGTTAAATTTTCCGGGAAATCGAAGAGAAAAGAGGCGTTGTCTCCATGGAAGAACAGCTCACAAAGAAGTACGGCCTGCCCACAGCCGCCGCCATGGTGATTGGAATTGTCATCGGCAGCGGCATTTTCTTCAAGGCGGAAAAAATTCTCACCGCCACCGGCGGCGATTTGAAGACCGGCATTCTGGCCTGGCTGCTGGGCGGCTGTATCGCCATTGCCAGCGCCTGCGCCTTTGCGGTGATGGCCACCCGGTACCAGCGGGTGGGGGGCGTGGTGGACTACGCCGAGGCCACCGTGGGCGAGGGCTACGCCTATTATCTGGGCTGGTTTATGGCGGCGGTGTACTTCCCCTGCCTCACCAGCACCCTGTGCTGGGTATCCGCCCGGTACACCTGCGTGCTGCTGGGGTACGATATTTTAAGCGGCCCCTGCCTGGCCATCACCATGCTGTATATGGCCCTGGTGTACTTCATGAACGCCGCCGCCCCCAGACTGGCGGGCCGGTTTCAGGTGTCCCTCACGGTGATTAAGCTGGTCCCCATCCTGCTGATGGCGGCCGTGGGCACCTTTGCCGGCCTGCGCTCCGGCCTGATTGCGGAGAATTTTACGGCGGCGGCGGCGCAGGCGGCGGACACCCCCCTCTTCTCCGCCCTGGCGGCCACCTCCTTCGCCTATGAGGGCTGGGTCATCGCCACCACCATCAACGCGGAGATCAAAGACGCCAAGCGCAACCTGCCCCTGGCCCTGGTGTTCGGGGTGGGCGCCATTATGCTGATCTACCTGTTTTACTATGTGGGCATTGCCGGGGCGGTCCCCAACGCCGTCATGATGGAAAACGGCGAGCAGGGGGCCCGCATTGCCTTCTCCACCATCTTCGGGCCGGTGGCCGGGACGGGGCTGTTTGTGTTTGTGGTCCTCTCCTGCCTTGGCACCTGCAACGGCCTGATGATGGCCTGCACCCGGGGCTTCTACGCCATCGCCGCCAGAGGCCGGGGCCCCAGGGCGGAGCTCCTCAGCCAGGTGGACCGGTGCACCAACATGCCCAACAACGCCGCCGCCCTGGGACTGGTCATGTGCGCCTTCTGGTGCTGCTACTTCTATTTCGGGACCCTCCTTAACCAGCTGGGCCCCTTCCGCTTCGACTCCTCGGAGCTGCCCGTCATTACCCTGTACGCCATGTACATTCCCATCTACCTGTTCTTTATGAAGAAGGCAAAGGACGAACGGCCCCTCCGCCGCTTTGTGCTCCCCGCTCTGGCCCTCATTGGGGCGGTGTTCATGATAACCGCCGCCATTTTCTCCTATGGGATGGACTGCGTGTACTACCTGCTGGTGTACGCCGCGGCTATGGTCCTGGGCTGGCTCCTCGACCGGAAGCACGCAGAAAAAAAGACCGCCTGAGCGGTCTTTTTTCTTTTACCAGCCCAGCCGGGCCAGCAGGGCCTCCACCCGGTCCCTCTCCCGGAGGGCCTGCATCCAGCGGCCGGGAATGCCGGACGCGCCGAAGGCAATTCCGGCCAGTCCTCCGGCGATACAGGCGGTGGTGTCGGTGTCGCTGCCCAGCTGGACGGCCCGCTTGACGGTCTCCTCATAGCTGGAGGCGGTCTGAAGAATCATGAAGGCGCTGTGCAGGCTGTCCACCACATAGCCGGTTCCGGTCCCCTCCCAGGGGCCGTCCGGCGCAATGCGCTCCAGCTGCGCGGCGTAGTCCGGCATGTCCCGGTACAGGTCCCGCAGGGTCTCCGCCGCCCAGGGCTGGGCCGTCCGGAAGGGCTCCCCCCGGAGCAGGGCGCGGGCCGTCAGGCAGTACAGGGCGCAGCAGACCTGGTTGCAGATGTGCCCGTGGGTAATCAGGCACTGCCGGTGGGCGTCCAGCACCAGCGTCCGGTCGTCCCCCTGGCTCCACAGCGCCAGGGGCAGCACCCGCATCAGCGCCCCGTTGCCCTGCCCGTTGGGGTTGACCATACCGCACTGCTCCGCCGGCACGCCCTGGTCGAAGGCCCGCAGGGCCCGGAGGGTCTGCCCCCCCACGTCGAACACGTCGCCGCCCACCGCCCATACGCCGTCCTCCAGCCAGGCGGCCAGCTTTGCGGAAAAATTTTGGAGGGAAAACGCCCCGCACTGGGACAGGCTGTCCAGCAGGCACAAGGCCTGGGCGCCGTCGTCCGACCAGGTCCCCGGCAGCAGCTCCGGATAGGACCGGCGGAAGCCCTTCGGGGGCTCCATCTCAATCTCCTCCAGAGGCGGAATGCGCTCCGGGGCGTGGAACTCATAGGGCACGCCCAGGGCGTCCCCAATCAGCAGGCCGTAAAGGCCGCCTCTCCTTCGCTCGTCTGTGTGCATGATGTTCTCTCCTCTCTGCGTGATCTGCATTACAGGCCGTTCTCCTCCGGCTGGTCCGGAGACTCCTCCGGCTGGGCCTCTTCGTCCAGCGGCTTTGAGACAATGCCCTGGCGGTACTGCATCTCCTGCCACTGCTCCTTGGTGATGAGCACCTGCCGGGCCTTGGAGCCCTCGAAGGGCCCCACGATTCCCCGCTCCTCCATCTGGTCCACCAGGCGGGCGGCCCGGGCGTAGCCCAGCTTCAGCCGCCGCTGGAGCATGGACACGGAGGCCTGTCCGGTCTCCAGCACCACCTCGATGGCGGCGTTGATGTGCTCGTCGTACTCCTCCTCTCCGGCGGGGTCAGAGCCGCCCACCCCCTTGGAGGCCTTCTCCTTCTCCGCAGCGTGCTGTTCAATCTCCTGCATGACCTGGTCGTCGTACTGGGCGGCGCCGCTGTTGGACTTCACATAGTCCACCACGCCGGCCACCTCCTGGTCGGTGATGAGGCAGCCCTGCACCCGGGTGGGTTTGCCGGAGCCCAGGGGGAAGTAGAGCATGTCGCCCCGGCCCACCAGCTTCTCCGCCCCCTGGGTGTCCAGAATGATCCGGGACTCCATGGCGGAGGCCACGGCGAAGGCGATCCGGCTGGGGATATTGGCCTTCATCAGGCCGGTAATGACGTCGGCGGAGGGCCGCTGGGTGGCGATAATCAGGTGCATACCGCTGGCGCGGCCCATCTGGGCCACCCGGCAGATGGACTCCTCCACCTCCTTGGCGGCCACCAGCATCAGGTCGGCCAGCTCGTCGATGACCACCACCACCTGGGGCATGGTCTCCATCCCCTCGGTTTTGGCGGCCTTGGCGTTGTAGGAGGCCAGGTCCCGCACCCCCACCTCGGCAAAGGCGCGGTAGCGCTTCATCATCTCCGTCACCGCCCACTGGAGGGCTCCGGCGGCCTTTTTGGGGTCTGTCACCACCGGAATCAGCAGGTGGGGAATGCCGTTGTAAATTCCAAGCTCCACCATCTTGGGGTCCACCATGATAAGGCGGACCTCCTCCGG
The DNA here is from genome assembly GCA_944387755.1 of uncultured Oscillospiraceae bacterium. Next base: position 3,673 of record CALXGC010000163.1, read on the forward strand.
ACTGGCCTTATAGAGCAGGGAGACAATCAGCGCGTTGGTGCACACCGACTTGCCGGAGCCGGTGGTGCCGGCGATAAGCAGGTGGGGCAGCTTGGCGATATTGCCCACAATGCACCTGCCGCCGATGTCCTTTCCCACGGCGAAGGACACCTTGCTGGCGCTGTTCTGAAACTCTCTGGAGCTGAGCACCGTGCGGATGTGCACCGGGGAGACCAGCTTGTTGGGCACCTCAATGCCCACCATGGAGATCTGGTCCGGGATGGGGGCGATGCGCACCCCGGAGGCCCCAAGGGCCAGGGCGATGTCGTCGGCCAGGTTGGTCAGCTTGTTCAGCCGAACCCCCTGGTCCAGCTCCAGCTCGTACCGGGTGACGGAGGGCCCGCGGGTGACGTTGGCGATGTTGGCGTCAATGCCGAAGGAATGGATGGTGTCGGACAGGCGCTGCTTGTTGGCGCTGAGCTCCGCCAGAGCCTCGCCCCGCAGCTCCCCCGTCCCCTCCTCCAGCAGGTCCAGGGGCGGATAGCTGTAGGGCGGCGTCTCCTGCTCCATGCCGGCCTGGATATGGCGGGCCATCTCCTCCGCCTCCTGGGCGCTGGAGTCCTCCCCCTTGGGCCGCTTGGGGACGGCGGGCTCCCGGACAATCTCCGGCATGGGAGGCGCCTCCTCTGGGTCCGCCCCGGCGCTCTCCGGCTCCCCGCCCTCCGGCTCCTGGGGCTCCGCCCTGGCCGCGGCGCCCAGCAGCACCTGGTCGGGGGTGGGCACTCCGGGCGTCCGGTCGAAGAAGCTCTTTTTCTTCTTTTCAGACGGGCGCGCCGGCTGGGAGGGGCTCTCCTCCGGCTCCCCGGAGGGCTGCGGCCCGCCGTCCATGGGGACGTCAATCTCCGGCGTCCGGCGGCCTGGGGCCCGGACGGCGCGGGCGCGCTCCCGCTGCCGGCGCGCCGGAAGCTCCGGCTCCTGCTCCTCGTATTCGTACGCATAGCGGGGACGGCTGGCAATCCAGTCCGCCACATCCACAATGGTCCGGTTAAACGCCCCCAGGCCCGCCATCAGCAGGGCCAGCACAAAGATCACCGCCGCCCCCACCACGCTGAACACCCGGACAAAGACCTGCGCCAGCAGGCCGGACAGAACGCCGCCGCTGGTCATGGCCTCGCCGCTGGTCCAGAGGGTCCGGAGCAGCTCCATATTCCAGGGCAGCGCCTGGGCGGTGATGGAGTGGATCACACAGGAGAGCAGCGGGGGGAGCAGCAGGGCGCAGGCCGCCCGCAGGCGCACCGGCCGGCCCCGGTGAAAAGCCAGGATATAGCTGGCCAGCAGAAGGGCGGGGGGCGTCAGCCAGAAGCCGTAGCCTATCAGGCCCTTAATCAGCCCGCAGAAGAAGTCGATAAACAGCGCCTCCATCTGAAAGCAGCCGAAGAGGGCGAAAATAGCCAGTACCAGACAGATCCCTGCCCCCACCTCCCGGCGGAAGGGCCGCGGGGCCCTCCCGCTCCGGGAGCTTCCACCCTTTGCTTTTCCGGAGGAGGCCGTCCGGCCCCGCCCCGTTTTCTTTCGTGAAGCAGCCATGGTTGCAGTCCTTTCCTGAAGATTTTCAAGCGGCGGTCAGGCCGCGGGGGTCAGCTGAAAGCCGGTCAGGCTCAGCGCCAGGAACACCGCGCCCGCAATCCAGCAGTAGTAGGCAAAGGAGCCGAACTTCCCCTTGGAGGCCAGCAGATTGACAAGCCCGATGGCAAAATAGCCCACCACCCCGGCGATGACCATGCCCAGCAGGTATTTGGGCAGCAGCGCGGTATCCACACTGCCCTCCCGCGCCACGTCCGCAATCTGTAAAATTGTGGCCCCCATTACCGCGGGGAGGGACATGAGGAAGGAGAAGCGCACCGCAAATTTCCGGTCCAGGCCCAGGGCCATCCCGGCGGCGATGGTGCTGCCGGAGCGGGACAGGCGGGGCAGCGTGGCGAACCCCTGGGCCACGCCGATGAGCAGGGCGTCCTTTATTGTGGTGTTCCGGGCGTTTTTCCGCCCCCTGGCCATCCGGTCCGAGAAAAACAGCACCACGCCGGTGAGAATCAGAATGCAGCTCACCGCCGCGGGGTAATTGCCCACCTGCTCCACATAGTTCTTGATGGGCAGCACCAGAAACAGGGGCAGCGTGGCCACAATCAGCAGCAGAATCTGCCGCCGGGCGGCGGGGGGCTCCCCCCTGGCCGGGGCAGGGGAGAGCATATCCCGGATACAGCGGAAAAACTCCAGAATCATCTCCCAGATGTCCCGCCAGTAGTAGATAAATACGGCAATCAAAGTGGCGAAATGAAGCAGAATGTTGAACAGATTGTCCGGCTCCGGCATACCCAGAAAATGCTGAAACAGCGTCAGGTGCCCGGAGCTGGAGATGGGCAGAAATTCTGCCACGCCCTGCACTACGCCCAGGACGGCGGACATCAGATAGGTCACAGTATCAATACCTCCATTGCAAGTCTCAGAAAATATATTAGCACAGCCGTTCCAAGAATACCAGTATTTTTTCAGCCGCCCCGCCGGCCTGAAAAATATGTAAGGGTGCGGCCGAGCATAGCCGCACCCTTACAGTTTGAGAGGTAGAGATAGGTAGGAAGGTAAGCAAAATTATTCGGCCCAGATCTCCTCGCCGGAGGGGACGTACATAGAGGGAACCTTGTAGGAGATCCGGCTGACGTTCATCAGGTGGGTGTACCACAGGTTCTCGCTGATGATGTTGTTGCCCCAGGTGCCGCAGCCCAGGGTGGTGGTGGGATT
>CALXGC010000164.1 GCA_944387755.1 uncultured Oscillospiraceae bacterium
TGTTTTTCAGGGCCAGCTCCAGAGATTCCAGGATACTCATGAGGCCGCCTCCTCTCCGGTGCGCCTGGGCTGCACCACCGCCTCCGGGGCGCCGGCGGGGCCGTCGTACACCACCCGCCCGTCCTCCAGGCGGATGATCCGCTGGGCCTGGACGGCGATGGAGTTGTCGTGGGTGATGAGGACCACCGTATTTCCCTGCCGGTGGATGTCCTGGAGCATTTTCAGCACCTCCCGTCCAGTGCGGGAGTCCAGGGCGCCGGTGGGCTCGTCGGCCAGAATCACCGAGGGCCTTCCCACCAGGGCGCGGGCGATGGACACCCGCTGCTGCTGGCCGCCGGAGAGCTCCATGGGCTTGTGCCGCCACTTGTCCCCCAGTCCCACCTGTTCCAGGGCGGCCCTGGCGCGGGCCCGGCGCTCCCCCTTGGGGACGCCGGCGTACATAAGGGGCACCTCCACATTCTCCACCAGGTTCAGCTTGGGCAGCAGGTTGTACTGCTGAAAGATGAAGCCCAGCATCTCGTTGCGAATCTCCGCAAGCTGGTTTTTGTTCATCTGTCCCACGTCCCGGCCGTCCAGGAGATAGGTCCCCTCCGAGGGCACGTCCAGACAGCCGATGATGTTCATGCAGGTGGACTTGCCGGAGCCGGAGGAGCCCACAATGGCCACGAACTCCCCCTTGAAGATCTGGAAGGAGATGTGGTCGGCGGCCTTCACCGTGGTGTCTCCCATGTGGTAGTACTTGCACACCTGCCGGAATTCAATGAGCGCGTTCATAGCCGTCCCCCCTTAGAAGCCGGGACCGCCGGGCATTCCGCCGCCCATGCCGCCGCTGGGCATACCGCTGGGCATACCGCCGCCCATGCCGCCGGGCATTCCGCACATCATGCCAAAGGCGTTCTCTCCGGAACTGCTGGTGGGAATATAGACCACGGTGTCTCCCTCCTGAAGGCCGGAGAGGATCTCAATGAAGCTGTCCCCGATGACGCCGGTGACAACCTCCACCGAGTAGTAGTCCTCCCCGCCCTCCGCGGCGGCCTCCACCAGGGCGCCGTTGGCGGCGCTGGGGGAATCGGCCGTCACCAGCACCGTGTTCCCCCGGTTCAGGGCGGCGGAGGGGATGGCCAGCGCGTCCTCCGCGGCGGCCAGTTCGATGGTGGCGTCCACGCTCATGCCGGGGAGCAGGCCGTCGGTGTCGTCGATGCGGATGGTGACGGGATAGGTGGTGGCGCTGCCGGAGGAGGTGCCCGCCACGCTCACCTTGGTGACGGTGCCGGTGTAGGTGCGGTCCTCCACCGCGTCCGCCGTGATGGCGACGGTCTGCCCCACGGCGATGTCGGAGATGTCCAGCTCATCCACAGAGAGGGTCATGGTGAGATAGCTCAGGTCGTAGATGGAGCACAGCGCCTGGTTGGCCTCGCTGGTCTCGCCGGCGTTGTAGTTCTTGTCCACGATAGTGCCGGTGATGGGGGCGGTGATAGTGTAGTCCTCCAGCTGCTCGGTCTGCTTCTCATAGGAGATCTGGGCGTTGCGCAGGCTGTCCTGGGCGCTTTGCACCTGGTTGTCCAGGTCGTCGCTGGTGAGAACGACGAGGGCCTGATTTTTGGACACCTGCTGCCCCTCGGCGGCCTGGATGGAGGCCACGACGCCGGATATTTTAGCGGCGACGGTCTCCTCCTCCCTGTATGTAAAGGTGCCGCTGCCGGTGCTGGTGACGCTCCCCACCGCCGCGCTGGCGCTCTGCCCGGTGGACAGGCCGCCGGGATTGGACACGTCAATTGTCACCGCGCGGACAATCACGTTCCCGGTGAGCACCGTGTCGCTGCCGGCTATTTTGGAGATGGTCCCGGTGAGGGTCTCAAAGGTGGAGTCCAGCGTCACCACGGCGCTCTGGCCGGCGGAGAAGGAGGCCGCGTCGTCCGCCGGGAAATTCACCTCCAGGCGCATGGTTTTGGAGTCCCGGATGGAGGCCACCTGCTGTCCGGCGGACACCTCGTCCCCCACCTCCACGTCGATGGAGTACACCTGGCCGGACACCGGGGCGGCAACGGTCAGGTCCTCCAGACTCTCCATGGTGTTCTGATAGCTGCGCTCCGACTGGTTCAGGGAGATCTGGGCCTGCTCCAGGGAGCTGGCCGCGTCGGAGGAGTCGATGGTATACAGCACCGTTCCCTCCTCCACCTGGTCCCCCTCCTCAAAGGCGGCGGTGAGGATGGTCCCCTCCACCAGGGTGGACACGGAGTAGGAGTCGGCGGCCTCCAGGGTACCGCTGCCGGTGATGGAGGCGCTCACGTCCATCCGCTCCACCGCCGCGGTGGTGTAGGCGGTCTCCGCCGCGGGGGCGCTCCGGCCGGGGCTGAGCAGCTGCCAGCCCATGCCGGCCGCTGCGGCCAGGGCCACGCCTGCCACGGCAAATTTTTTCCAGCGGCGTTTTTTCCTGGGCCCGCCCTCCGGGGCGCTCCGCCCAAAGAGGCTGCTTAAGCCTTCCAGCCGCTCTCTTACTGCAAGCTTCATATCTGTCCGTCCTTTCCACGGGGTTTGGTTTGCTTCCGTGGGCTATTGTATGGGAAAAATCCAAACGAAGACGGGGCAAAATCGAAACTTTTTCTAAACAGCCGCAAAAACTTTCCTGAAAGGCCCCCTGCTGTCCTCAGGGCGCATAAAAAGGGAGCGGATTCTTCCGCTCCCTGTGTATCAACGGCCTAAGTCCGGTTCAGCCGGTAGCCCGCCCCCCACACCGTCTCAATGATCCTGGGGTGGGCCGGGTCGTCCTCAATCTTGTCCCGGATGCGGCCCACATGGACGGTGACAGTGGCGCTGTCCCCCATGTAGCCATAGCCCCAGATGGCCTCAAACAGCCGCTCCTTGGAGAAGACGATGTTGGGGTTCTCCGCCAGAAATTTCAGCAGGGCAAACTCCCGGTTGGGCATTTTGATCTCCTGCTCCCCCTTGAAAACCTTCCAGCTCTGGGGGAGAATGCGCAGGTCCCCAATCTGAATGGCCCCGTCCTCCTCCCGGCCGCCGGTGAGGCGCTGATAGCGGCTCAGGTGGGCCTTCACCCTGGCTGTCAGCTCCGCCGGGTCAAAGGGTTTTGAGATGTAGTCGTCCGCCCCCAGGCCCAAGCCCCGGATTTTATCCACCGACTCCGTCCGGGCCGTCACCATGAGGATGGGCACGTCGATTTTGTCCCGGAGGCTGCGGCACACCTCATAGCCGCTTCGTCCGGGGAGCATCAGGTCCAGCAGAATCAGGCCGTAGTTTCCCGTGAGGGCGGCCCGCTCCCCCTCCTCTCCGTCGGAGACGATGTCCGCCTGAAAGCCCTCAATCTCCAGATAGTCCCGCTCCAGCATGGCAATTTCTTCTTCATCCTCGATGATTAACACTTTGACTGCCGCCACTTACTCCACCTCCGCACAGGGCAGGGCGATTTCAAACGCCAGCCCGTGGTCATTTTTTGCCGTAATGGTCCCTCCGTGGGCCTGGATGATATACTTGACGATGTACAGCCCCAGGCCGCTGCCTTCGCCGCCCTGACTGCTCCGGGCCAGGTCCCCCCGCCAGAACTGCTCGAACAGGTGGGGGAGCTGCTCCTCCGGCACGCCGGAGCCGTTGTCCGCAAAACGCAGGCACTCCCGGTCCCGCTGCCGCCACACCGTCAGGGTAAGCGCCAGCGGCTCCGCCCCGGCGTAACGCACCGCGTTGTCCTTTAAATTGTTCAGCACCCGCAGCAGCTGCTCCGGGTCGGCCTTCACCGGGTGGGGGGCCGGGGCCATGCGCAGCTCCGCCCGCCCGCCGGAGGGGGCCAGCTCCTGCCCGGTCTCCCGGACAAACTGGGCCGCGAAGTTCCCCAGGTCTATCTCCTGTAAAAACAGAGGCAGGCTGCCCGTCTCCAGCCGGGAGAAGTAGAACAGCCGCTGGAGCAGCCGCTCCATATCGCAGGCCTTCCGGTAGGCCACGTCCAGATACTGCCGCTGCTTCTCCGGGGTGTTGGCCACCCCGTCCCGCATCCCCTTCAAATACCCCTTCACTGAGGTGAGGGGCGTGCGCAGGTCGTGGGAGATGCCCGCCACCAGGTCCGTGCGGGCCTGTTCATAGCGCGCGGTTTTCTCCCGCTCCGCCAGCAGGTGCTCCTGCATGTGGTCGAAGGCGGCGCAGACGCTGGAAAATTCGCTCTGCCCCCGGTAATCCACCGGAGTGGACAAATCTCCCCGCTCCACCCGCTGGGCCGCCTGACACAGGGCGTTCACCGGGCGGAGCATCTGCCGCACCTGATAACGGGTAAATAAAAAGCTGAAGCCGCCGATGAGGACAATGGAGCAGAAGCCGCCGATGAGATAGGAGAGAAACAGCGCCTCATTCTGCGGGCGGGGCCGGCCGAACATCTCCGGAATGCGGGGCTCCATCATGGCTACCAGGACGGCGTCTCCGCACTGCCGGCCGATAATAAAGATCCCCTGGTCCTGAACAGACAGGGTACCCGTCTCCGGCCAGGAGGCCTCCGGCGCGATGTGGTCATACAGCTCCCGCTGGAAGCCGTCCAGGGAGGAGTAGAGGACCTTCTGGTTCTCCTCCACCATCAGCTGATAGCCGAAGGTCTTCAGCTGCCGGTCCAGTTCCTTCCAGTTCCGGGAGCTCTCCGGCCACCCGTCCAGCGTCCCCTGCACCTGGTCGGAGCGGCTGTCCGCCGCCGGCACCGCCTGCTTCTGATAGACGGAGAACACGACGTGAAGCACCAGGCCGTTGACCGCCAGGAGGAACAGCAGCGCCAGAATCAGCGTCCCCATGTGAAAGAGAAAAATCTGCCGCTTCATAACACCCCTCCGTTCCGTCTCTATTTTATCATAGGAGAGAATTGTAACAAAAGGGGCGGATAAATCTAAATTTTTTCGAAATTTTTCCGCCGGATGGCGGGCCGGCAGTTTTCTCTTGCCTCATTTCAGAAATTATAGGTTGAATTCCTCCTATTTTCGGGTATAATCCATGCAGAAGGAGGGTGATTGTATGATGATCAATTCCAACGCCCTGGTGTCCATTACAGAGGCCAACCAGAATTTCTCCAAAGTGGCCCGCCTGGTGGATGAGCAGGGTTCCGCCGTGATTCTGAAAAATAATGTGCCCCGTTACCTGATTGTAGAGTTCAGCCAGGCGGAGCAGATGCAGGCCGCCGGGGACGAAGACGTCATGCAGATCTCGAAACGGCTCATCCAGCAAAACAGGGCGGCCTATGAGGAACTGGCCAAATGAAGGTTCTGAGCAAGCGTCAGATTTTACTGCTCCACCAGCAGCTGGCGGATGAGACCGGCGGAAGTCCGGGACTGCGGGACGAGGGACTTTTGGATTCGGCCCTCAACGCGCCCTTTCAGGGGTTCGGCGGCGCCAGCGCCTTTCCCTCTCTCCAGCAGAAGGCCGCCCGGCTCTGTTACGGCCTGGTGAAAAATCACCCGTTTGTAGACGGGAACAAGCGGACCGGTGCCCACGCCATGCTGGTTTTTCTGGCGGTCAACGGCCTGGAGCTGTCCTATACGCAGCAAGAGTTGGCTGAGATTATTTTCCAAGTTGCCGCCGGAGAAAAAGACTATGAGGATCTGCTGTCGTGGCTTCCCGCACACCAGCTTTAAACAAAAACTTCCGGGGAAGCCGCTTCCAAGCCGCTCCCCCGGAATTGTTCTGACCATCAAAAAACGCCCCTTATTGTAAAATAAGAGGCGTTTTGGAGCTGGAAACGTGACTTGAACACGCGACCTGCTGATTACGAATCAGCTGCTCTACCGACTGAGCTATTCCAGCAACTTAGCTGTATCATTTTAACGGACTTTCGCAGAGAAGTCAAGGATTTTTTCAAACTTTTTCGGGGGCGGCAGAGCCGCCCCCGAAATTTCCGTCAAACAGCCGTTCAGCCCTTGAGGGTCTCGGCCCAGGCGGCGTACTTGGCGACCTTTCCGTCGCAGTCCGCCTTGCTGGAGCCGTTGGCCAGGATGTACACCTTCACCTTGGGCTCGGTGCCGGAGGGCCGGACGATGAGGCTGGTGCCGTCGGCCATCTCATAGCGCAGCACGTTGGAGCCGGTGAGCTCCATGGTCTCTCTGGATCCGTCGGCCACGTTCACCACGGAGCCGTCCTTATAGTCCTTCTGCTGCTTCACCGCCACCCCGGCGATCTCCGTGGGGGGATTCTCCCGCAGGTTCGCCATCAGGTCGGCCATCTTCTTCAGGCCGTCCAGGCCGGGCATGACCAGGTTCATGGTCTTCTCGCCGTAGTAGCCGTACTTCTCAAACAGGGCCTGGAGGGCGTCGTACAGCGTCATGCCCTGGGAGGCGTACCAGGCGGCCATCTCGCTCAGCTCCACGCTGGCGGACACGGCGTCCTTGTCCCGGACATAGTCGCCCAGCATATAGCCGTAGGACTCCTCGTAGGAGAAGATGACCTTCCCCTCTCCGGCTCCCTCCAGCTTGTCCTTCTTCTCGGCCAGGAACTTAAAGCCGGTGAAGGTGTCATAGCACTGCAGGCCGTTGACCTCGGCCACCTTCCGGGCCATCTCGGTGGTGACGATGGTCTTCAGCACCACGGGCTTTTCGGGCATTTTGCCGGTGCGGCGCTTGGCCCCGATGAGGTAGTCCAGCAGCAGCACGCCGGTCTGGTTGCCGGAGATGACCACAAAATCGTCGTCCTTGGTGCGGACCATGATGCCCACCCGGTCGGCGTCCGGGTCGGAGCCCAGGATGAAGTCGGCGTTGTTCTTTTTGGCCAGGTCCACCGCCAGATAGAAGCCTTCAGGGTTCTCCGGGTTGGGGGAGACCACCGTGGGGAAGTTGCCGTCGATGACCATCTGCTCCGGGACGCAGATAACGTGCTTCATGCCCAGGCGCTTCAGGGCCTCCGGGATCAGCTTGTGGCCGGTGCCGTGGAAGGGGGTGTACACCATGGTGAAGGTGTCGGCCATCTTTTCCACCACGGCCTTGTCGTTGACCTGCTCCATGACGTTGGCCAGGAACTTCTCGTCGGTCTCCGCGCCCAGGATGGTGATGAGGCCCTTGGACACCGCCTCGTCATAGTCCATGGTCTTGATGCTCTCGAAGACGTCCAGCTCCTTCATCTTCTTGGCCACCTCGTCGGCGTGCTTGGGGGGAAGCTGGGCGCCGTCCTCCCAGTAGACCTTATAGCCGTTGTACTCCTTGGGGTTGTGGCTGGCGGTGACGTTGATGCCGGCGATGCAGTGGTACTCCCGCACGGCGAAGGACAGCTCCGGGGTGGGGCGCAGGGACTCGAACAGGCGGGCGGGGATGCCGTTGGCGGCCATGACGCAGGCGGCCTCTCTGGCAAAGGTGTCAGAGTTGTTCCGGCAGTCGAAGCACACGGCCACGCCTCTGGCCACGGCCTCCGGGCCCTCCTCCAGGATCACCTGGGCAAAGGCCTGGGTGGCGTGGCGGATGACATGGACGTTCATCCGGTACAGGCCCACGCCCATGGTGCCCCGCAGGCCGGCGGTACCGAAGGCAAGCTGATCGAAGAAGCGGCTCTCAATCTCCTTTTCGTCGCCCTGGATGGCCTCCAGCTCCGCCTTCTCCTCCTGGGACAGAGCCGGACTGTTCAGCCATTTCTCATAGTTTTCCCGATAAGACATAACAAACAACCTCCTGTGTATCTGACAGATTGGCTTGAATCCCGCCATTGGGGTAAGTGTACCACAACCGGCCGGAAATTTCCAGCGATTTTCCGTCAAATTTACAGAAAAAACAAAATGCGCCCTCAGAGAGGCGCCGGGCGAAGCGAGGCGGAAGAGGCCAAACCAACAAACGTATCCGTGGGGCGCGACAACCCCGACGCGCCCGCCAAAGCCTTCCCCGCTTGCGGTTTTCAGGGAGATCGGATATAATAAAATTGAAGATTTATGGTTTTGAGGTGGCTTTTATGACGGATAAGCTGGGTATCTATATTCACATTCCCTTCTGCCGCAGTAAATGCGACTACTGCGCCTTCTACTCTCTGGCGGGCCGGGACGCCCTGATGGACCAGTACCAGAAGGCGCTGCTGGCCCATATGCGGGAGACCGCCCCGCTGGCCCAGGGCATTCCGGTGGACAGCGTCTTTTTCGGCGGCGGCACGCCCAGCTATTTCGGCGCCAAGCGGCTGAAGGAGCTGCTGGCCGCTGTGCACAAGCTCTTTCAGGTCGAGAAGGACGCGGAGATCACGGTGGAGTGCAATCCGGACAGCACTGATTACAAGCTGCTGCACACCCTGCGGAAGGCGGGGGTCAACCGCCTCTCTCTGGGAATGCAGTCCGCCCACGGCGCGGAGCTGGCCCGCGTCCACCGCATTCACACCCCTCAGCAGACAGACCAGGCGGTGGAGGCGGCCCGGAAGGCAAAGTTCCACAACCTGTCTCTGGACCTGATTTACGGCCTGACCGGCCAGACCTTTGAGAGCTGGAAATCCACCGTGGAGCACGCCCTGTCCCTCATCCCCCAGCACCTGTCCTGCTACGGCCTGACGGTGGAGGAGCGCACGCCCCTGGCCCGCCGGGTGGAGTCGGGGGAGGCGCTGCCCGACGACGACCAGCAGGCCGACTGGTACCTGTGGACGGTGGGCCGCCTGGAGCGGGCCGGCCTGCCCCAGTATGAGATCTCCAACTTCGCCAAGCCGGGGTACGAGTCCCGGCACAACCTGCGCTACTGGCTCACCCGGCCCTACATCGGCTTCGGCCCCGGCGCGCACTCCGACTTCGGCGGGCGGCGCTACTCCTTCGTCCGGGACCTGGAGGCCTATATCCGCGGCGTTCTGGAGGGCGGCCCCCTCATTGACAGCTCCGAGCTCATCCCCCAGCGGGAGCGCTGCGGCGAATATCTGATGCTCCGCCTGCGCACCGTCCAGGGCGTGGACGGCCAGGAGTACCGCCGCAGCTATTTTATGGATTTTGACCCCCTGGAGGCCCGCTTCCGGGAGTTCGCCGCCCAGGGCTGGGCGGAGCAGACCGGCGGCCGCTGGCATTTTACCCCAAAAGGCTTTTTAATCTCCAACCAGCTCATCGGCGACCTGCTGGACCGGCAGGAGCAGGCCAGCTATGAGAAGCTGCTCCCCAAAAGGCCGGGCCAGTGACCGGCGGCGGAGCTGGAAAAATCTCTCTCAAATTTGCATAAGCACCCTGGAAATTTTTCATGTGTTCTCGCTTTTTTCACAATTTCGTGACCGGTTTGTAAAATTCGTTGCCTTTTGGACATACTGATGGTATAATAGATGCGCTTCCATGCAGGAGAACCTCTCTCCATGGACAAAAGCTGCTGTTTTTATGGCTGTACGCCGTATGTTTTCATATAAACCCCAATCTATACAACACAGATCGAGAGGGTGCCAGATTTGACCAAATATCACATTCAGGGCGGCAGGCCGCTCTATGGGACCATCACCATCAGCGGCGCGAAAAACGCCGCTGTCGCTATCATTCCCGCCGCCCTTCTGGTGGACGGCGTGTGCCGGATTGAAAATATTCCCCAAATCAGCGATGTGACTTTAATCCTCCAGATTCTTCAGGAGCTGGGGGCGGATGTACGCACCGTCAACCGCACCACCGTGGACATCGACTGCTCCCACATCCGCAACCGTCAGGTCCCCTATGACCTGGCCCGGAAGATCCGCGCCAGCTACTACCTGGTGGGGGCGCTGCTGGGCCGCTTCGGCTGGGCGGAGGTCCCCCTGCCCGGCGGCTGCGACCTGGGCGGCCGGCCCATCGACCAGCACATCAAGGGCTTCGTCTCCATGGGCGCAGAGGTGGACGTGCGCAGCGGCCTCATCTGTGCCCGCGTGCCCAACGGCCGCCTGGCCGGCGGTCAGGTGTATCTGGACATGGTCTCTGTGGGGGCCACCATGAACATCATGCTGGCCGGCGCCCTGGCCGACGGCATGACCGTCATCGAAAACGCCGCCAAGGAGCCCCATATTGTGGACCTGGCCAACTTCCTCAACTCCATGGGGGCCAACATCATGGGGGCGGGCACCGACGTCATCAAAATCCGGGGCGTCAAACAGCTCCGGGGCGGGACCTACTCCATCATCCCCGACCAGATTGAGGCGGGCACCTATATGGCCGCCGTGGCCGCCGCGGGGGGCGACGTGCTCATTCAGAACGTCATCCCCAAGCACCTGGACTGCATCACCGCCAAGCTGGTGGAGATGGGGGTGGACGTGGAGGAGCTGGACGACGCCGTCCGGGTCCGCCGCAGCGGCCCCATCAGCCGCACCAATGTGAAAACCATGCCCTATCCGGGCTTCCCCACCGATATGCAGCCCCAGATCGCCGCCGTGCTGTGCCTGGCCAACGGCACCAGCGTCCTCACCGAGGGGGTGTGGGACAGCCGCTACCGCTATGTGGACGAATTCCGCCGCATGGGGGCCCACATCCAGGTGGACGGAAAGGTTGCCGTCATCGAGGGCGTTCCCGCGCTGACAGGCGCGCCCGTCCACGCCTGCGACCTGCGGGCGGGAGCCGCCATGGTCATCGCCGGTCTGGCCGCCCAGGGCGTCACCGAGGTGGACGGCATCTACCACATCGAGCGGGGCTATGAGGACCTGGTGGGCAAGCTGGCCGGCGTGGGCGCCGACATCCGTACCGTCACCGTCCCCGATGAGGACGCCAAAACCCAGGTGGGATAACGCGCCCTGCCGGGCGGCCCTCAGGCCGCATATCGCAGGGCTTTTTACCGGCGGGCGGCCCCTGGGGCCGCCCCTACTTTTGGGGAGGGGGAACTTCTCTTGTTGACATATGCCACCCTGGCCAGCGGCTCCAGCGGGAACTGCGCTGTGGCGTGCTGCGGCTCCACCCGTCTGCTAGTGGACGCCGGAATTTCAGCCCGCCGGATTACCGCCGCGCTGAAGGCGCTGGAGGTCCATCCGGCCGCGCTGAGCGGAATTTTAATCACCCACGAGCACAGCGACCATATCTCCGGCCTGGCCACCCTCACCAAACAGCTCAGGCTCCCCGTCTATGCCACCGCCCCCACCCTGCTCCGGATGGCCCAGAAGGTCCCCGGACTGGAGGCCGTCTCCCACCCCTTTGCGCCTGGAGAGGGCTTTTTTATTGGGGACTTCTGGGTCCGCTCCTTCCCCACCTCCCACGATGCGGCGTGCAGCGTGGGCTACACCCTCACCGGCGGCGGATTTACCGCAGCCACTGCCACCGACCTGGGCCGCGTCACGCCGGAGGTGCGCCAGGCGGTCCGGGGCTGTGACCTGCTGGTGTGCGAGACCAACTACGAGCCGGACTGGCTGCGCTCCGGCCCCTACCCCTACTACTTACAGGAGCGCATCCGCGGAACCCGCGGACACCTCTCCAACGAGGCGGGCGCCGGGCTGGCAGCCTTCGCCGCGGAGTCCGGAACCCGCACGGTGATTTTAGGCCATCTCTCCGCAGAGAACAACACCCCCGCCCGCGCCTATGAGACGGCCTGCGCCCGCCTGCGCCAGGGCGGCGTTGACCCGGAGCGGGACCTCTCCCTCACCGTGGCCCCCCGGCAGGAGCGCGGCCCTGTGTTCCGCCTGGAGCGGGGCCGGGACGCAAAGGTCTTTCCCCTGCGGGAGGAGGCCGCCCTGTGCTGAGCGTCTATCTCATCTGCGTGGGCAAGCTGAAGGAGCGCTTCTATCTGGACGCCTGCGCCGAGTATCAGAAGCGGCTGTCCGCCCTGTGTAAGCTGACGCTTGTGGAGCTTCCGGAGGAAAAGCTGCCTCAGAACCCCACCCAGGGGCAGATTCAACAGGCGCTGGCCAAAGAGGCCCAGGCCATCCGGGCCAAGCTGCCCCAGAGCTCCGACCTCGTCGCTCTGTGCGTGGAGGGAAAGGAGCGCTCCAGCGAGGACCTCGCCCGGCTTGTGCAGGATTGGGAGCAGTCCGCCGCCCGGCACCTGGTCTTTCTCATCGGCGGCTCCTATGGCCTGCACCCCTCCATCAAACAGGAGGCCCGGCTGAAGCTGTCCATGTCCCCCATGACCTTTCCCCACCACCTGGCGCGGGTTATGCTCCTGGAGCAGATCTACCGGGCGTTTAAAATCAACGAGGGATCCAGCTATCATAAATAATTCGAATAATTTGCGGACCGGCCGTGCGCCGGTCTTTTTTGTTGGGGCGGCGCCGGGGCCGCTGCACCCCGCCCCGCTGCGCATTTCCCAACATCCCTTTTTAGACAGCCGTTCTTTGCAATTCAATGGGTGGGGCTGGCGGCTCTTCCAAAACAGCCGCAGCCTCCCCTGAATTCAGCATGAATTCAACAGTTCGTTGGCATAACTGTTCAGCGCCTCACAAGGAGCATATTCTGTCCGGTAGCCTATCCCGTCGATGATCAAAAAAGGGTTGTATGCCGTAATATCTGTCCGTGTCCCATCGGACATGGTCAATTGAATGGTGACGGCCTGCCCCGCATACTCTGTATACGAGTTATCTTCCTCATAAATGACCACATCCTGCAAAAGCGCAATGAGCCGGTCAGTCTCTTCCACTTGGAGCGTCTTATCCGGCGGTTGTAAAAGCACTGCTGCGGATAAAATATCTGCCGCCGTCAAATCCTCATATGGTTTCGCGCCTGCACCGGAGCAGCCAACCAGTCCCAGGAGGCATGCCAGAGCAAACGCCCATGCTGTCATTTTTTTCATACCGCTCCTCCCTTTCTTAATGTATTCCTGCTGGTATAGACGCAAAAGCTTTTCTTACGTTTCATGGTCCCGAAAAGGGACGCAACCTTTCTCTTGACAAACGTCCCAAATCCCTGTACCATTTTTCGTAAGTGCATTTGTCCCGCGGGTCCTCCCGCCCAGTTTTCAGAAAGAAGGAATCCTCATGTCCGACTATCAGATTGCCACCAACTGCCTCCACGCGGGTTACCGCCCCGGTAACGGAGAGCCCCGGAACATCCCCATCATCCAATCCACTACCTTCCGCTATGAGACCAGTGAGGAGATGGGCAAGCTGTTCGACCTGGAGGCCAGCGGCTATTTCTATACCCGTCT
>CALXGC010000165.1 GCA_944387755.1 uncultured Oscillospiraceae bacterium
GCAGGCCGCCCAGGGTGAAGTGCTCCAGCTCCATGCGGTCGGCGCCCTCCCGCTCCTTGGCGATGTAGGCGTTGGTCATCTGGTTGCGCAGGCAGCGCACCGGGGCGTCCACAGACCGGCCGGTGACGACGGTGTCCCGGTCCTTGGCCTTCAGGACGGCCTTCTTATAGTTCTCATGGACGGGGCACTCCTCGCTCACCAGCAGGCAGGTGCCCACCTGGGCGCCGATGGCCCCCAGGGCGTAGGCGGCCAGCAGCTGACGGCCGCTGGCGATGCCGCCGGCGGCGATGACGGGGATGTCCACCGCGTCCACCACCTGGGGCACCAGAGCCATGGTGGTGGTCTCGCCCACGTGGCCGCCGCTCTCAGTGCCCTCGGCAATCACCGCGTCGGCCCCCCGCTTGGCCACCAGCTTGGCCAGGGCCACGGCGGCCACCACGGGAATCACCTTGGCGCCGGACTCCTTCCAGGCGGGGATAAAGCGGGTGGGGTCGCCGGCCCCGGTGGTGATGACGGCCACCTTCTCCTCGGCGGCGATGGCGGCAAGCTGCTCCACCTGGGGGTGCATGAGCATAATATTCACGCCGAAGGGCTTGTCCGTCAGGGAGCGGCAGCGGCGGATGCTCTCCTGAAACACCTCAGGGGGCATACCGCCCGCGCCGATGAGGCCAAGGGCTCCGGCGTTGGACACCGCGGCGGCGAACTCGGCGGTGGCGATGTTGGCCATACCGCCCTGAATAAAGGGGAACTCAATCCCCAGCCACTCGTTGAGCTTCTGCATGTTACTTCTCCTCCTTGTCCTTCCACTGGAACAGGGCTCCGCCCCAGGTCAGGCCCGCGCCGAAGCCCATGCACATGACCCACTGGCCGTTTTTCAGCAGCCCCTGCTCCACCATCTCGTCCAGGGCGATGGGGATGGTTCCAGCGGACGTATTGCCATAAAACGCAATGTTCTCATAAAACTTACTCAGCGGCACCTTCAGCCGCTTGGCCACCGACTCTACAATGCGGTGGTTGGCCTGGTGGGGCACATACCAGTCCACCTGGTCCTTCTCCAGTCCCGCCTTTGCCAGCAGCTCTCTGGCCAGCTGTGGGACCGTCTCCAGGGCAAATTTAAAGACCTCCTGGCCGTTCATGCGCAGCCAGGCGGGGGAGTTTCCGGGGCCGGGGGCCCACAGGACGTCCCGCTCGCCCCGCGTGCCCATCGCGGCGTACCAGGGGGCGTCCTGCGTGCTCTTCACCACGGCGGCGCCCACGCCGTCGCCGAACAGAATACAGGTGGAGCGGTCGTTCATATCCACAATCCGGCTGAGCAGCTCCCCGCCAATCAGCAGGGCATAGGGGCGGTTCATCCGGGGCAGCAGGGCCGCCGCCGTCTCCATGGCGTACAGGAAACCGGTGCAGCCCGCGCTTAAATCAAAGGCCGGGCAGTCCTCCGGCAGGTGCAGCGCCTGGTGAACCAGGCAGGACTGGGCCGGGGTGATGCAGTCGGGGGTGACGGTGGCCATCAGGCAAAGGCCGATGTCCTCCGGGGCAAGCCCCGCCCGCTCCAGCGCCTTCCGGGCGGCCGCCACGGCAAACTGCGTGAGGTTCTCCCCCTCCTGGGCGAAGCGCCGCTCCCGGATGCCGGTGCGGGTGACAATCCAGTCGTGATTGGTCTCGACGATTTTTGCCAAATCGTCGTTGGTGACAATGTGTTCCGGCAGAGCACGGCCAGTGCCGAGGATCTGCAGTCCGTTCATGTGTCGCTCTCCTCCCGAACCGCGCCCATGGCGCGGAATTTTTTGTACCGGTCGGCAGCCAGATCCTTCTCCTTGGCCAACTGATTCAGATGCCGGGTCAGGGCCTTATCCACCGCGGCGAACACCGCCTTGGGGTCGTTCTGCGCGCCTCCATCCGGCTCCGGAATGACCTGGTCGGCCACTCCAAGCTGCAGCAGGTCGGCGGCGGTGAGCTTCATCACCTCCGCGGCCTCGTCCGCCCGTCCCGCATCCTTCCACAGGATGGAGGCGAAGCCCTCCGGAGACAGCACCGAGTACACCGCGTTCTCCAGCAGAATCACCCGGTTGCCCACGGCCAGCGCCAGGGCGCCGCCGCTGCCCGCCTCGCCGATAACCACGGCGATCACCGGCACAGTCAGGCCGCTCATCAGCGCCAGAGAGGCGGCGATGGCCTCGCCCTGGCCCTCCGCCTCCGCCTCAAGGCCGGGGTAAGCGCCCGGCGTATCCACGAAGGTGATAACGGGCCGGCCGAATTTCTCCGCCTGGCGCATCAGGCGCTGGGCCTTGCGGTAGCCCTCCGGGCTGGGCATACCGAAGTTATACTTCATTTTTTTTTTTTTGTTGCGCCCCTTTCGGGTGCCAATCACCGTCACGGGCTTGCCGTGAAAGCGGGCGATGGCCCCGAAGACGCTGGGGTCCTCCCGGTGGAGGCGGTCCCCCCGGCACACAAAGACGTCGGTAAACAGCGCGTCGATAAAATCCATCGCGCCGGGGCGCGCGACGGCGCGGGCCAGCTTGACCCGCTGGGCGGCGGTCAGCATACTCATCGGTGGAAAACCCCCTTTCGATGCAGGGCCAGAAGCTGGGCCAGCGTCTCCCGCAGCTGAGGCCGGGGAACAATCTGGTCCACAAAGCCGTGCTCCTCCAGATACTCCGCCCGCTGGAAGCCCTCCGGAAGCTCCTGGCCGATGGTCTGCCGGATCACGCGGGGACCGGCAAAGCCAATAAGCGCCCCCGGCTCAGCCAGGGTGATGTCTCCCAGGGAGGCAAAGCTGGCGGTGACGCCGCCGGTGGTGGGGTGGGTAAATACGGAGATATACAGTCCGCCCGCCTTGGAGAAGCGTTCCACCGCCGCGCTGGTCTTGGCCATCTGCATCAGGGAGAGAATGCCCTCCTGCATCCGGGCTCCGCCGCTGGCAGAGAAGATAATCAGCGGCAGGCGGTGCTTCTGGGCGTACTCCACCGCGCGGGTGATCTTCTCCCCCACGGCCACGCCCATGCTGCCCATAAAGAAGCGGCTGTCCAGCACGGCAAACACCGCCTGATAGCCGTCCAGCCGTCCCACCGCGGCCACCGCCGCATCGGACAGGGCGGTCTTCTCCCGCTGGGCGGCC
>CALXGC010000166.1 GCA_944387755.1 uncultured Oscillospiraceae bacterium
GGAGAACCTGGACCCGTCCATCATCCGGCCCATCGACGACCCCTACTCCCCCTACGGCGGCATCGCCGTGCTCAAGGGCAGCCTGGCCCCCGAGGGCTGCGTGGGGAAGCAGTCCGCCGTGGCCCCCGAGGTGACGGTCCACACCGGTCCCGCCCGGGTGTTCGACTCCGAGGACGACGCCATCGCCGCCATCTACGAGGGCAAGATCAACCCCGGCGACGTGGTGGTCATCCGGTACGAGGGCCCCAAGGGGGGCCCCGGCATGCGGGAGATGCTCAACCCCACCTCCGCCATCGCGGGCATGGGGCTGGACAAGTCGGTGGCCCTCATCACCGACGGCCGCTTCTCCGGCGCCACCCGGGGGGCCTCCATCGGCCACGTCTCCCCCGAGGCCGCCCTGGGCGGGCCCATCGCCTTTGTGGAGGAGGGGGACACCATCGCCATCGACATCCCCAGCTGCAGGATCGACGTGCTGGTGGACGAGGCCACCCTGGCCGGGCGGAAGGCCAAGTGGGTGTGCCCCCAGCCCCGGGTCCGGACCGGCTACCTGGCCCGGTACGCCAAACAGGTCACCTCCGCCGCAAAAGGGGCGGTTTTGGAGTAAGTCTGCCGGGGCGCCCCGGGGACGGACAGCTCCAACCGGTACGCCGGGGAAGGTGGGAGATCATGGATTTTCCCCCGCCCTCTCTTGAAAAAGCGCCACAGGAAACGTATAATGGCATTGTGATATGACTGTGGGGCGGTGAGGAATTGTACCGGATCGCAATCTGCGAGGACGACGCCGGGATGCGCGGGCAGATCGCCTCCCTGTGCAGGGAGATCCTGGCGCGGCTGGATACGGAGTGCTCCGTGGCGGAATTTGACTGCGCGGAGGCGGTGGAGGAAGCCCTGGAGGCGGGCGCCGGCTTTGACCTGCTGTGCCTGGACATCCTGCTCCAGGGCAAGACCGGCGTGGAGCTGGCGCGGGCGGTCCGGGCGCGGGACGAGCAGACCAGCATCCTGCTCATCAGCAGCAGCCGCGAATTTTTGAAAGAGGGCTATTCCGTGCGCCCGCTCCAGTACCTCTATAAGCCGGTGGACCCCCGGGAACTGGAGGAGGTCCTGCGGACGGACCTGCGGATGCACCGCCGGGCGGAGCGGCTGACGATCAGCCTGGGCGGGAAGACGAGGGTGCTGCCCCTCTCGGAACTGCTCTATGTGGAGAGCCAGAACCACAACGCGGTGGCCTGCTTCCCGGACCGGCAGGAGGGCTTCCGCATCAGCCTGAGCGAGATCGAGCGCCTGCTGCCCGCCGACCGCTTCTGCCGCTGCCACCACAGCTTTTTGGTGAACATGGCGCACATCCGCCAGATCGACCGCCGGGCGCTGGTGCTGGACCAGGGCGGCCAGATCCCGGTGGGCCGGAATTACTACGAGGCGGCCCAGGCCAAGTTCATCCGATTCCTTGCCGGACGCTGAACGCCGGTTCCCTCCAAGGGGAGGGAACCGGCGTTTTGTTATAGCTTCAGGGCGGTCTGGACGGTGAAGCGGGCCCCGTCGTGGCGGATATCCAGGATGCTGTGGTATTTCTCCGCCACCAGCCGCATCTGCCGCAGGCCGAAGCCGTGGACCTCCGGGTCGGGCTTGGTCGTGCGCAGCTCTCCGTCCTCCCCCCGGGTCAGCTGCCCGTCGTAGGAGTTTTCGCAGGAGACGGACAGGAAGCCCTGGGTGAAATGGATGCGGAGGCAGACGTCCCCGCCCCCCGGGGTGCGGGAGGCCGCCTCCAGGGCGTTGTCCAGCAGATTGAGCAGCAGCGTGCACAGGTCCCCCTCGTCAATGGGCAGCTCCGGGGGCACCACCGCGTGGCAGCGGAAGTCCACGCCCAGCCGCTCGGCCTGGTCGGCGGCGCTCTGGAGCAGGGCGTCGATGGCCAGGTTGCCGGAGTAGGTCCTGGGCGCGGTGTGGTCCAGGTCCCCGGCCAGCTCGGCCAGCTTTTCCCGCAGGCGCTCCAGGTCCCCCTCCTCCGCCAGGAGGCGCAGCGCGGCCAGCCGGCTGCGCCACTCGTGGCGCAGCTCCGCGGCCTCGCGGTTTTTCTCGCTCAGCTCCTGGTAGTTTTTCAGGGTCAGGTCGCCGCGGACCCGCAGGGCCTGCGCCTCCGCCCGGACCCTGGAGAAGTTCCGGGCCAGCTGACAGGCGGAGATCCCCGCGCAGGCCAGGACCAGATAGACCGTGATCCAGTAGAGCACCCCGGAGAAATACCCGGCGGACAGGGTCGAGGGGATGCTCAGCACATAGAGGGAGAGCCGCCCGTCTCTCTGGGCGGAGAGGAACACGGCCGCCACCAGCACCGCGCCCGCTCCCAGGGTGACCTTCCCCAGCAGGCGGAGGGTCCCGTCCCCCCGGCGGAGGACCAGGTAGAGCAGCAGGAGGGCGGGGATCAGCCAGTTGAAGCCCGGCCAGGCCAGCGCGGCCGCGAGAGCCCCCGGCAGGAAGTAGTACCCCTGGCTGACGGCCAGGTCATGGAAGGTCAGCCCGCAGGCGGCCAGGACCAGCAGCAGAAGGGGCCAGTCCGGCCGCCCCAGCAGGAGGCTCAGCAGGAACAGGGCGGCGGCCAGGAGGAAGGCCAGGGCAAAGGCCCCCGCCGGCATGCCGTAGAGGTTGGCGTACCCCAGGCCCGCCCGCTGCTCCGCCTCGTCGGAGGTCACCCTGGCCAGGGGCGGGAAGAGGGCGATCTCCGGGTCCAGCACCCGGAACTCCACCTCCAGGACGCCTTCCCCGGCCCCCGGCGGGAGGGGGATGTGGGCCTGGGCGATGTTGCCGGCCGTGCCGGCATAGTGGTAGGCGGAGGCGGAGGAAAACAGCTCCTCCCCGTTGAAGGAGACCGTCAGCTCCAGCCCGGCGGTCTCCAGCACCAGGTACCCGCCCTTGGGCAGCCCCTCCGCCCGGGCGGTCAGGCGGTAGCGCCGCCCGTCCTCCATGCCGGACCAGCCGCCGTACTCGTCCGCCTCCAGCGCCTCCGCCCCGCCGTCCCCGTCCAGGACGGCGGCGGACTGCCAGGACAGATAGAGCACCTCCCCGTCCGCCCGGGTGAAAAGGCCCAGAAAGGCCATCGTCGCCGCGCACAGGACGGAGAGCAGCAAGATCCCCAGCCACAGCTTTTTCCGCTCCACGGGCCGCGCACCCCCTCCGTTTTTTATCAGTTTAGCAGACTCGACGCCAACAGACAAGCCGGTGTGCCGGCTTTGGCGTAAACAACGCGGCTGCGGCGTAAACGACACGCCGTGGGCCGGGGCTGGTGTGTTACAATAAAAGGGAACCAATGTGCGGCGGAGGCGGCGGGGAGACAGGCGCTCCCGGCTGGAGCGGGGAGCGGGCGCCATCCGCCCGGTACAGACGTGTGAAAGGGAGGAAGCACCTATGAAGCAAGTGTGGAAACGGCTGCTGGCCGGGATCCTGACAGCGGCCCTGCTGATTGCGGTCCTGCCCGGCCAGGCCCTGGCCGCCCTGCTGGAGAACAGCAGGAGCCAGAATGAGTACATCCTGGAGCAGCTCCAGGAGCTGTGGGGGGACGACGTGACGGCGGAGCAGGCCCTGGCGCTGCTGCGGCAGTACGGCCTGGTCGACAGCCAGGGCAACGTCGTCACCGACTGGAGCGATGAGCTCTATCTGGAGGAGGACCCCCAGCCGCTGACCCTGGCGGAGGCGGCGGTCCTGGAGGACGGCGCCGTCACCGTGAACGGCCACGCCGCCCAGGCCCGGGACGTGGCGGAGGCCCTTGCCCGGCTGGAGGGGCTGGGCCTCTTTGCCGGCGGCGCCCTGGCGGCGGACTGGCAGCTCACCGTGGACGGGACGCCCACCGCCCCGGCGGACTATGCCGCCGCCCGGAGCAGCTGGGAGGCCCCCGAGGATGAGACCGGCGGAGAAGGGGAGGGCATCCTGGCCTCCGTGGGCCGGGCCCTGGGCCTGACCGGGCCGGAGGGCCCGGCGGTGACCGTCCTGGGGGCGGAGGTGTCCGACCCGGACGCCCTGGAGGACCTGATCGCCCGGCTGGACCAGTGGGGCGTGCTGACGGAGACCGGCGCCCTGACCGACTGGGCCCTGACCGTCCCCGGCCAGCGCCGGCAGGTCACCCCGGAGGAACTGACCGCCCTGGCCGAGGCCGGGGAGGCCGACGACGACACCGTGGTGCTGGTGGGCGAGACCCCCATCTCCCTGGGGGACCTGCGGGTGCTGCTGGACATCGAGGCGGAGCTGCGGCGCATCGAGGACACCTACTTCCAGGAGGAAGTGGAGCTGACCCAGGAGCAGGCGGAGAGCCTGGTGTCCATCTACGAGCAGCTTCTGGCCGACGGGGGCTTCACCCTGTACAACACCAACGCCGCCGACGATCTGACCTTCCCCTCCGGGGTGGACCAGACGGTGGTCATCTCCGCGGAAGTGTCGTCTGCCGCCATGGGCAACGACTGCACTGTGACCGTCAAGCTGGACAAGGCCCAGCCCCAGGCGGACGTGACCTTCTCCTGGCGGGCCTTTGACGGCAGCGTGACGGTCGCCGGTGCCGCCGAAGGTACCGGCGTTATCAAGGCGGGAGCGACCGAGACCACCTTCACCGTGCAGGCGGGGCAGGCGGCCGGCGAGCTGGACGACGGGGGCCAGGGGGCCTTTGTGGTCCAGATCTATGACGTGAAGAACGCCCTGTTTGACAACGGCCGGGACAGCTGGACCCAGGCCGTCCGGGTCCAGGGCCAGGACGCGCTGAAATATTATGAGCAGCAGAGCGCAACAGCCAGCAAAACAGACCGCAACGGTATTGCCGCCGCGGCGGATATGAATCATTTCGGTTCAGGAGGAGATAATCCGTGGGCGGTTGGCGATGCAACAACAGGGGAGATTCTGACTGGGACATCAAATGCTAGAGATCAGAACACCTTTAATAGCTGGCAGAGTTCACAAAAGGCAAGGGAACACCACACGATAGCGGAACACACTTTTACGGTAGAGGGACTGTCCGCTGGAACGTATACCGTTGCCTTTGAACACGGTGGTGTGGCGGCAAACATTCCCCAAAATGCAATCGCCTATTTCCCGGACATGACTTGGAACGCTGGCAGCATCTCGCCGATGCAGCAGACAGCCCAAGTGGGATACCGCATTACTTGGACCAGTCCAACTGCCTCTACCTTCGAGTATGTCCCGGGAGCTTTATCTGTGACACTGAATCAAAGCACAACAAGTAAAGCACAACAAGTGCCACTGTTTCCCAATATAATGATATCATCAACAATCAGTGCAGTTCTGATGGAAATGTCCCGCTCACACTGACGCTGGGACTAACCATGAATACCTTTGGATTCACTACGCCGGGAAACTGGGGCTTTCTCTTCTTCCTGCCCGACGTGCAGGCCGTCCCCTTCACTCTGACTGTTCAGGAGAATACCACAGCCGTTACACCGGAAATCTCCGCCCCGAACATCGCCTTCACCTCCGGCGAGACGGTGCCCATCACGGTGGACTTCGGCTACCCGGTCATCCTGGACGCGGCGGACACCATCCAGGTCAACGGCAAGACCCTCCAGCCGGTGGAGACCGGCGTGGC
>CALXGC010000167.1 GCA_944387755.1 uncultured Oscillospiraceae bacterium
GAGCATCGCTGCCGCCAAAGCAAACCATCTCTTGTGCATGGGCGGCCTCCTGTCCCCGGGCATGCATCCCCGGCTTGTTTCTGTCTCCATTTTACCCGGCCGCAGGGTGAAAGTAAAGCACATGCACACAACAAGCCGGCAATCTCCGGTTGCGGATGACCGGATCACCCGAAAAAAGCGCCCTGTCCTTCTGGACAGAGCGCTTTTCACCGTCACTTGCCCAGATCGATGAGGTAGTCCGCCATATTCTGGGCAAACAGGCGGCCGGCCAGGGCCGCCTCCTCAGGGGAGTTTCCGGCAGCCCCCACCTCTACCAGCAGCGAGCCGGTGGTGGCGTGCTGGTTGTACCGGGAGTTCCGCAGCAGGATGGGCCGCATCAGGGTGGGATAGCTTTTGAGGATGTCGTTCTGCAGGGCCACCGCCAGTTTCAGGTTCTCCATCCAGTTCGCATGGGGCAGCCCGCTGCCGTCGCTGCCCATCACCAGCGTCATCTGGGCCGCGGTGCCCACGCCGTCGATCTGGGAGACCACCTTGTACTGGTTGCCCTCTGCGTCTCCGATGGCATCCCGGTGGACATCCAGGATGAACCGGATGGAGGGGTACTCCGCCAGATACGTCTCGATGGCTGCCAGGGCGTTGTTGTAGGCGTCGTTGTAGGAGGCGTAGTCGTACAGCGTCCGGTCGTGGAGGACGGAGATGCCCGCCTCGGTGAATACCTCCGCCATCACATCCCCCACGCCCACCACATTGTAGCGGGAGTCCGTGGTCCGGTAGTTGCCGGACCAGACGATGTCCGTGCCGGCGGGAGGCGTGTAGGCCTCGCTGCCGTGGGTGTGGAGAATCAGGATCTGGGGCTCTCCGTCGGACAATCTGGCATCGAAGGGCTCCGACAGGGCGGAGACGGAGAGGGCATGGTCCGCGGAATTGGAGATATAGGCCCGGTCACAGACCGTGTAGCTGCTGGGGTCAGTGGGAACCAGCGTCCGGGCGGGAACGCCGTTGTCTGTCTCGCCGGTGGTCTCCAGAGGCGTCTCCTCCACCGGCTCCGTGACCGTCTCTTCCGTTCCGTCCTGGCCGGATTCCTCGGTCCGCTCCGTGGACCACAGCTCCGCCACCGCTGCCCGGGCGGGCAGCAGCAGGGGAGACGCTCCCAGCGTCATCACGGCGGCGGGGGAGAGGCCGTCCTCCACCCACAGATCCCCCAGCTCCCATTTCAGCGCCGCCAGGGGAGATGCCTCCCGCAGGGCGGCCCAGGCCGCTGATGCGCTGTCGCTGCCTGCGGTGACCACCGCCGCCCACAGCGTCCCGGCCGCCAGACCCACCGCTCCCAGCCGCCGGAGTCCTCTTTTCAGCGGGCCGGGGAAAGCCAGTTTCTTCATATCGCCTCACCTCTGGGACAACCTTATGCGGAGGCGGACGGAGATATGACGGTCCTGTTTTTCCACAATGCTCCGGAAAAAAGGGGAGAGGGACCCTCCCTCTCCCACTCGTTCTTATTTCTGCTCGGCAGCCACCTTCTGGTCCATCAGGGCCTTGTCCACGCAGAAGAAGGTGAATTCCCCTGTGGCCAGGAGCTTGCCGTCCTCGCTGGTGATGTCCACAGACGTGAGGACCGTGGACTTGCCCCGGTGCCGGACCCAGGCCGTGGCCCGGACCGTTCCCCGGGATTGGTTCCGGAGGAAGTGCAGTGCGCTGGTCTGGGTCACATAGTACCGTCCGTCGCTGTGGGCCGCGGTGCCGGTGGCGTTGTCCGCCAACGTGTAGATGGCGCCCCCGTGTACCATGCCGTAGGGATTGCAGCTCTCCGGCCGGATGTCCAGCTTGAACACCGCCCGGTCTCTTTCCACAGATTCCAGTTCAATATGATTGTGGAGCATGAAGGCGTTTTTCCGAATCCGCTCCTGGGTGTCCCGCATCAATTCCTCTTGTGTCTCGTTCATGGGCTGATTCCTTTCTATGGTTGTATAACTTGTCTCTATTTTACGGGATGATCCCGAAAAGTCAATCAGTTTCCCCGGCTACAGCATGACCCTCCGCCTGAAAATCATACCGGGAAAGTTCCGCTAAAACATGTGCCGCAGAAGAGACATTCTGCGGCACACTTCTCTGTTCTCTGTTATTTCAGCGTCTCCAGCTCCGCCATCCACAGTGCGGCAGATGCATCCGACGGCATCCGACGCGTCGTCGCAAAGTCCGCGTTCCTCCGCTTCTGCCTCCGGCAAAAGCTCCGGACGCTCCCTTGCTCCTCCTTTCCCCACAAAATCTCCGATTTTGCGGGGACCCCGGTGAAGCGGCGACTGGCTCGTTCCTTTCAGGTCAGTCCAGCGTCTCCAGCTCCGCCATCCACAGTGCGGCAGATGCATCCGACGGCATCCGCCAGTCGCCGCGGGGGGAGAGGGCCACGGTGCCCACCTTGGGACCGTCCGGCAGGCAGCTGCGCTTGAACTGCTGGGAGAAGAACCGGCGGTAGAAGGTCTTCAGCCACTTCAGAATCACGTCCCGGCTGTAGGTCTTGCCCAGGGCATACTCCGCCAGCCGGTAGATCTTCCGGGGCGGGAAGCCCCAGCGGAGCATGTAGTACAGGAAGAAGTCGTGGAGCTCGTAGGGGCCCACCAGATCCTCCGTCCGCTGGCTGATCTCCCCCTGCACGGCGGGCAGCAGCTCCGGGGACACGGGGGTGTCCAGGATGTCCTCCAGCACGCCGGTTAGGGCCGCGTCCTTCTCCGCGTTGTCCCGGGCCAGATAGGCCACCAGATGCCGCACCAGGGTCTTGGGGATGGAGCAGTTGACGGCGTAGTTGCTCATGTGGTCGCCGTTGTAGGTGCACCAGCCCAGGGCCAGCTCAGAGAGGTCCCCGGTGCCGATGACGATGCCGCCGGTCTGGTTGGCGATGTCCATGAGGACCTGGGTCCGCTCCCGGGCCTGACCGTTTTCAAAGGTGACATCGTGATTTTCCATGCT
>CALXGC010000168.1 GCA_944387755.1 uncultured Oscillospiraceae bacterium
CCTGCTGGACGAGCTGGGGGCGGGCACCGACGAGGTGGAGGGCGCGGCTGTGGCGGCCGCCACGAGCGAAAGCGCCCGGGAGCGGCGGGCCCTGGTGGGGGCCACCACACACTACGCCGAGCTGAAGGTGTACGCCATGACCACGCCGGGGGTGGAGAACGCCTCCTGCGAGTTCAATGTAGAGACCCTGGCCCCCACCTACCGGCTGATTCTGGGCATTCCCGGCAAGTCCAACGCCTTCGCCATCTCCCGCCGGCTGGGCCTGCCAGAATATATCATCGAGAAGGCCGCCGCCCGGCTGGATGCGGAGAACGTGCGCTTTGAGGACGTGCTCACCAAGCTGGACCAGCAGCGCCAGGAGATGGAGAAGGAGCGCACCGAGGCCCGCCGCCTGAAGCTGGAGATGGAGCAGTCCGCCGCCAAGGCCAAGGAGTACCGGGACAAGCTGGAGGCGGAGCGGGCAAAGGTGGTGGAGAAGGCCCAGGCGGAGGCCCGATCTATCATTGAAGAGGCACGGGCGGCCAGCGACCTGGCCCTGTCTGAGCTGAAGGAGCTCCAGAAGCGGAAGGACCTGGACTGGCAGCAGGTCAACGAGGGCCGCGCCCAGGCCCGGCATCTGCTCAATGAGGCGGAGAAGAATATCGGCGGCCCTGTCCAGGAGCCGGAGGCGCCGCCCCCCACCCGGGACGCCAGGGCCGGGGACACGGTGGAGCTGGTGTCCATGGGGACGCGGGCCACAGTGCTGTCGGTGAACAAGGACGGCACCCTCCAGCTCCAGGCCGGTATTTTGAAGATCTCCGCCAAGCAGAGCGAGGTCCGCGTGGTGGAGGGGGAGACCGCCGCCCAGAAGGAGACCCGCAAAATCCTCCAGCGGGCGGAGCACACCCTCCGCTCCGCCGCCCCCAGAGAGCTGGATCTGCGGGGCATGATGACCGACGAGGCCATTCTGGCCCTGGAGAACTTTTTGGACACCGCCATGATGGGAAAACTGGAAACCGTCACCGTCATCCACGGCAAGGGTACCGGGGCCGTGCGGAACGCCGTGCGCAGCTACCTCAAGCGCAGCCGCTATGTGAAGTCCTTCCGCCCCGGCCGCTACGGCGAGGGAGAGGACGGCGTCACCGTGGTGGAGCAGAAATAGAAGAACTGTCATTTTGACAGAATTCCCCGGACAAAGCGGAGAAAGAGCTGTATAAAAACACGAAATAAATTTTTGCCTGTATTTTTTCCCGGTGAAAACCCATAGATTTGTGAAAAATGTCATTGACGGGAGCGGGATAAATCTGGTATGCTAAAAGCACAATATGACGAGTGCGGAGGTACGGTTGTATGTATAGTCAGGAAGCGGTCGTGAACAATCAGGTTGGGCTGCACGCCAGACCCGCCACGTTCTTTATCCAGAAGGCCAACGAGTTCAAGAGCGCGATCTGGGTGGAGAAGGACGAGCGGAAGGTGAATGCCAAGAGCCTGTTGGGCGTTCTGTCCCTGGGTATCGTGAAGGGCACCCCCATCAAGCTGATTGCGGACGGCCCCGACGAGAAGGAAGCGGTGGAGGCCCTGTATAAGATGATCTCCTCCGACTTCTCCGAGTAAGTCCCCACGCCCCATGCAAAAGGCGCCGCGTTGCGGCGCCTTTTTTGATATTCAGCGAGAGAGGAGATACCGCCGTGAAAGATATGCCTGTATCCTATCCCAGACTGCTGGGCCGCCTGGAAAAGCAGGAGGCGCGGCTTTTGAAGGACGGACTTTCCCTGCCCCGCATGCAGACCGGTCTGGAGGAAAAAATTCCACTGAAGGTCCGCCAGACCCTGGAGGCCGCGTTTTACAAGGCCTTTCAGACGCTGTTCGCGCCGGGAGGCGCCAGACTGGTGGAAAAGACTATCCCGGTGGAGCGGCTGAACCTGGAACAGCGCCTGTGGGAGGGGGCGCTCTCCCCGCAGGAGGAGCGGGCGCTGCTCCGGCAGATGGAGAGCGGCCGGCGGAAGGGCCAGGCCGGAGAGGTGCTCGCCGCCGGGGCAGAGGGGACGGCTCTGGGCCTGCTGGGCATTGGACTGCCGGACATCCCCGTGTTTTTGGCCCTGCTGCTGCGCAGCCTGTACCAGAGCGCCCTCCGGTACGGCTTCTCCTATGAGAGCGCGGAGGAGCGGACCTATGTGCTGCTCCTCCTCCAGGGGGCGCTGTCCCAGGGGGAGGAGCGGCGGGAGCTGAGCCGCCGGGCCGACCAGCTGGGGCGGGCCCTGGACCACGGCTGGCCGGCGTCCGTGGACCTGGAGGAGGAGACGAAGACCGCCGCCGCGCTTTTGGCCCAGAAGCTGCTGGCCGTCAAATTCGTCCAGGGCCTGCCGGTGGTGGGCGTCGTGGGCGGCGCGGTGAATTTCTCCGCCGCCGGGCGGGTCTCCCAGTGGGGGGCGCTGAAATATAAGAAGCGCTTTTTAGAGCGGAAGGTGCGGGGGCTGTGAGCTGCCTTTTCCCAGAAGAGCCTGCACGGGCGGGTCTTGGACCCGCCCCTGCGGCGGCTTCATCCACCACCCAAAACGGCGCGCCGAGTCGTCGCGCCCTACAGAAGGAACCAAAAGTGAGGCGGCGGGGGCAAGCCCCCGCCCTACGGGTTTCAGGAAAACCTTCCGGGATAGGGCAGGGGAGCCCCCTTGGGGCTCCCGCCGGGATGCGCGCCGGGGACACCGGGCGGCAAAACATCCCGCGCGGAAAACACAAAGTAAAAGGGAGGCAGGAAAAGCACCCATGACCTTTGACGAGTTAAAAGAAAAAGCCCATGCGCTGCCGTTGAAGCCTGGGGTGTACATTATGCAGGACGCAAAGAGCGAGGTCATCTATGTGGGCAAGGCCAAGGCCCTGAAGAACCGGGTGTCTCAGTACTTTGCCAACCTGGCCTCCCACACGGAGAAGACCCGCGCCATGGTGTCCCAGATTGACCACTTCGACGTCATCATCGCCGACAGCGAGTTTGAGGCGCTGATTCTGGAGAGCTCCCTGATTAAGCGCCACCAGCCCCGGTATAACATCCTGCTGAAGGACGACAAGGGCTATCCCTATATCCGCCTGTCCAGAGAGCCGTACCCCCAGTTCTCTCTGGCCAACCGGGTGGAGGAGGACGGAGCGCGGTATTTCGGTCCCTATGCCAGCCGCCGCAGCACCCAGGCGATTGTGGACGCCCTGCGCACAGCGCTGCGCCTGCCCACCTGCCGGAAGAAATTTCCCAGGGACGTGGGAAAGGAGCGCCCCTGTCTGAATTTCCACATGGGCAAGTGCGACGGCTACTGCCGCTCGGAGAACATGAAGACCCGGTACGACGAGGCCATCGCCCAGGCCGTCTCCCTGCTGGAGGGACGGTTTCAAGAGGTGAAGGCGCAGCTCACCGCCGGGATGGAGCAGGCGGCGGAGGAGCTGCGCTTTGAGAAGGCGGCGGAGCTGCGGGACCGGCTGAAGGCCATCGAGCTGTTGGGGGCCAGGCAGAAGGTGGTGGCCGGCGCTATGGCGGACACCGACGTGGCCGGCTTCTTCCGGGGGACGGCCAAGAGCTGCTTTGTGGTGCTCCACTATGTGGATGGGGAGCTGGCCGCCAAGGATATGGAGCTGCTGGAGCCCCCCATGGAGGAGGATGAGGGGGAGGTTGTCTCCTCCCTGGTCCGGGCGTACTACGCGGGCCGGTCCAGCCTGCCCAAGCGGATTCTGCTCCCCTGCGAGCTGCCGGATCAGGTTCCCCTGAACAGAATGCTGTGCGAACAGGCGGGGGTCCGGGTGGAGCTGGTGACGCCCCAGCGGGGCGCCAAGATGGATTTGATCCGGCTGGCCAACCGGAACGCGGTGGAGGAGGCGGAGCGGGCCACCACCAGGGAGGAGCGGCAGAACAAGCTGCTGGAGGCCCTGGGGCGTATGCTGGGCCTGTCAGAGCCGCCTAAGCGGATGGAGTCCTATGACATCTCCAACACCGGCGCGGACGACATTGTGGCCTCTATGGTTGTCTTTGAAAACGGCCGGCCGCTGAAGCGGGACTACCGGCACTTTAAGCTCAGGGACATGGACGGCCCGGACGACTATGCCGCCATGGAGCAGGTGCTCACCCGGCGGTTCCGCCGCTATCTGGACGGAGACGAGAAGTTCGGCGCGAAGCCGGACCTGCTGCTTATCGACGGCGGCGAAAATCATGTGCGGGTGGCGCAGCGGGTGCTGGAGGCCATGGACCTGCCCATCCCCGCCTTCGGCATGGTGAAGGACGACCGCCACCGCACCCGGGCGCTGGTGGCTCCGGACGGGCAGGAGATCGGCATTCAGGCCATTCCGGCGGTGTTCGCCCTCATCGGCCGGATTCAGGAGGAGACCCACCGGTTTGCCATCGAATTCAACCGCCAGCAGCGAAAAGGACGGGTCCAGGGCTCTGCCCTGGACAAGATCCCCGGCGTGGGCGAGGTCCGGCGGACCCAGCTTCTGAAGCGCTTCAAGAGCGTGAAGGCCATCCGGGAGGCCTCTCTGGAGGAGCTGGAAAAAGCTGTGCCCCGGAATACCGCCCAGGCGGTCTACCAATATTTCCGGGGAAATCAGAGCGATGCGGCTTGGGAGGACGGCGTATGAACCAAAACGAACCCTGGCTCAAGTGGGCCAGCGAGCTCCAGAGCCTGGCCCAGGCCGGGCTGTACTACGGAAGGGACAAGTTTGACCGGCAGCGGTACGCCCGCGTCCGGGAGATTGCGGCGGAGATGATGGCCTGTCAGACGGGGCTGCCCCTGGAGACGGTAAAGGACGTCTTCTGCTGCGAGACGGGCTA
Source organism: uncultured Oscillospiraceae bacterium (assembly GCA_944387755.1). Next base: position 4,784 of record CALXGC010000168.1, read on the forward strand.
TCAGACCCCCAAGCTGGCCACCCGCGCCGCCGTCATCCAGGGGGAGAAAGTCCTGCTGGTGCGGGAGCCCAAGGGGTGGGCCCTGCCCGGCGGCTGGGTGGACGTGGACGTCTCCGTGGGGGAGAACGCGGTGAAAGAGGTGCGGGAGGAGGCCGGCCTGGAGGTCCAGGTCCAAAGGGTGATTGCCGTCCAGGACGGGGAGCGGCACCACAGCACCCGCTACCCCTGGAAGGTGTGCATTGTCTTTGTCCTGTGCCGCCTGCTGGGCGGGGAATTCCGGGAGAATCTGGAGACCGCCGAAAGCGGCTGGTTCACCCTGGAGGCGCTCCCGCCCCTGGACCTGGAGAAAACCACCCCGGAACAGCTCCGGATGTGCTTCGACGCCAGCCGGAGCGGGACCTGGGACACTATGCTGGAGTGAGAACAATCCAAAGAAAGGGAAGGACAGTATGCGAGTTATTTCTGGAACCGCCCGCGGCCTGCGGCTCAATGAGCTGGAGGGGATGGAGACCCGTCCCACCACCGACCGGGTGAAGGAGGCTTTGTTCAGCATCATTCAGTTCGACGTGCCCGGCCGGGAGGCCCTGGACCTGTTCGCCGGAACCGGCCAGCTTGGCATTGAGGCCCTCTCCCGCGGGGCGGCGGGGTGTACCTTTGTGGACCAGCGGCGGGACGCGGCGGCGCTGATACGGGAAAATCTGAAGCGCACGGGCCTGTCCGGACAGGCCAGGGTCATTCAGGGGGACGCCATCTCCTACCTTATGTCCTGCGGGGAGAAGTTCCACCTGATTTTCCTGGATCCGCCCTATGAGAGCGGCCTGCTGGAAAAGGCCATGGAGACCATCGCCGCATTTGACATTCTGGCGGAACATGGTATAATGGTCTGCGAAAGTCCGCTGAATCAGGTGCTGCCCCAACTGTCTCAGCCCTATGAGCGTGGAAAAGATTACCGGTACGGGAAGATTAAGCTCACCGTCTTCCGGAGAGAGGGAGGGAAGCGCCGCCCATGAGGACCGCGATTTACCCCGGAAGCTTTGACCCAGTGACCCTGGGCCATTTGAATATTATCAAGCGGGCCGCCGCGTGCTTTGACCGGCTGATTGTCTGCGTTATGATCAACTCCAAAAAACAGGGGATGTTCACCCCGGAGGAGCGGGTGGAGCTGCTGAAAAAGGCTACCGCGCGCTTCCCCAATGTGGAGGTGGACTTCTCCGACGGACTGCTGGCGGCCTATGCCAAACGCCGCCGGGCCCATGTGGTGGTAAAGGGCCTGCGGGCCGTATCCGACTTTGAACAGGAGGTCCAGATGGCGGTGATCAACCGCAAGCTGAACCCCGGACTGGAGACCATGTTTCTGGCCTCCAGCGAGAAGTATACCTACCTGAGCTCTACAATTGTAAAAGAGATGGCCCGGTACGGGACCGACTTGGGAGATTTCCTTCCCAGAGAAATTGTGGAGGATGTGAACCGGCGTATGCAGGAACTGCAGGAAAGGAAGGATTGACCATGGCGATGCAAGTAGAAGAGTATCTGGACGAGTTATACAAAAAGGTGGACGATGCGAAAGCTGTCCCCCTGTCCAATGGAAAGTGCATGATCGAGCGGGATGATGTTTTGGATATCATTGACGAAATCCGCGCCCAATTTCCGGTGGAGCTGGCGGAAGCCAGGAAGCTTGTGGCCAGACGGGCGGACCTGGAGGCGGAGGCCAAGCGCAAGGCGGAGAATATCATTAAAAGCGCGGAGGAACGGGCCAAACAGATACTCTCCGAGGAGACCATTCTGCTGGAGGCCCGCCGGCGGGCCAATGAGATGGTGCAGCAGGCGGAGGAGCGCAGCCGCGAGATGGTCCAGCAGGCGGAGGATCGCAGCCGCGAGCTGAAGCGGTCCGCCCATGAATACTGCGAGGACGCCCTGCGCCGCACGGAGGAGGCGGTGTCCGAGGCGTATACGGAGATTAAACAGTCCCGCGCCAATTTCCGGGCGGCCTCCAACACCATGTCCGGCGCAGGCTCCGCCAACCCCCGGCCTGTGTACGACGCGGAGGCGGACAACGAGAAGGCTTAACCACAAATCCCCCGGCACGGCGGCATGGCCCTGTGCCGGGGGATTTTTAAAAGCAGATGGAAACGATGGGGAGGAGGAGCAGAGATGAAAACGGTCTCCGGCACGTCTGTTTTGAAGAAAATCGCCATTGGCCCCCTGCGCTGGTACGGCAGGGAGGCGGCTCCGGCGGGGGAGAGATCCTCTCTGACCGCCGGGGAGGAGCTGGCGCGCTTTGAGCAGGCGCGGCGCGGCGCCCAGGAGCAGCTGCGGGAGGTCCATCAGAGGGCGCTGAGCGAGGCGGGAGAGGACGCCGCCATTTTTGAAATTCACCGGATGATGCTGGACGACGAAGATTTTTTGAGGACCGTCCGGGAGCTGATTCAGGCGCAGGGGAGTACGGCTGAGTATGCGGCCCGGATGGCGGGAGAGCGCTTTGCCGCCGTCTTCGCCGCTATGGACGACCCCTATATGCAGGCCAGAGCCGCCGACGTGCGGGACGCGGCCGGCCGGGTCGTCTCCGTGCTCACCGGCGGGGCAAAGAAGCTCCCCTGGGACGGGCCCTTTCTGCTGATGGCCGACGACCTGACCCCCAGCGAGACCATGGACCTGGACAGGAGCAGGCTGCTGGGCTTCGTCACCCGCCGCGGCTCCGTCAACAGCCACACCGCCATTCTGGCCCGCGCCCTGGGGATTCCCGCCCTGGTGGGGGTGGAGGTGGACCCGGACTGGGACGGACGTCCTGCGGTGCTGGACGGTTTCGGCCAGCGGCTGTATGTGGACCCCACTCCGGAGCTGTGCGCCGTCATGGAGGTCCGCCGCCGCGCCGGGGCGGAACAGGACGCCAGGCTCCAGGCGCTGCGGGGGAAGCCCAGCGTCACCCTGGACGGCACGGCGGTTCCGGTGTGCGCCAATGTCGGGAGCGTCTCAGAGGCGGAGGCGGCCCTTCAAAACGGCGCCCAGGGGATCGGGCTGTTCCGCAGCGAGTTTTTATACCTCAACCGGCCGGACCTCCCCACGGAGGAGGAGCAGTTTGCCGTCTACCGGCGCACGGCGGAGATTATGGCCGGAAGAAGGGTGGTCATCCGCACGCTGGACATCGGGGCGGACAAGCAGGCGGCCTGTCTTCCCCTGGAGCGGGAGGAAAATCCGGCTCTGGGCCTGCGGGCCATCCGGCTGTGCCTGAGCAGGCGGGAGGTCTTCAAAACCCAGCTGCGGGCCATTCTGCGGGCCAGCGCCTGGGGAAATGTGGCGGTGATGTTCCCCATGATTATCTCGGTGGAGGAGGTCAGACAGGCCAGAGCCCTGCTGGACGCCTGCCGGGCGGAGCTGACCGCCCAAGGATACGCCGTGGGCCCTCTGGAGGTGGGCATTATGGTAGAGACCCCCGCCGCCGTGCTGATTGCCGACGCGCTGGCCCAGGAGGTGGACTTCTTTTCCCTGGGGACCAACGACCTGACCCAGTACGCCCTGGCTGTGGACCGGCAGAACCCCAGACTGGCCCCCTTCTATGACCCGCGCCACCCTGCCGTTCTGGAGATGATCCGCATGACGGCACAGGCGGCCCGCCGCCGGGGTATATGGGTGGGAATCTGCGGCGAGCTGGGGGCGGATCTGGACCTCACAGAGACGTTCCTGCGCATGGGGGTGGACGAGTTGTCCGTGTCCCCTGCCGCCGTGCTGCCGCTGTGCGAAAAAATCCGGGGGCTGGACCTGCGCCGGGAATAAAAACCGCCTACCGCCGCTCCCGGAGCTGGGGGTCCTCCTCCACCAGGATGATGTCCTCTCCAAAGCGGCGCACAGCGCTCCATGGGATACAGCGGTCGGCCTCCCGGCCCAGCAGGCCGAAGAGCCGCCGCCGGCCGGGGAGAATCAGGGCGCGGACCTGTCCGCTCTCCAAATCTACCTCCAGGTCCTCCACATAGCCGAAGCGGCTTCCATCCCGGAGCCCAATGACCTCTTTCCAGCGCAGCTCCGCAATCCTTGTCTCCATGGAACAGCCCCCTTTCCGTCTGCTGTCAGCCTATGCGGAAAGGGGGCCGTCCTATGTTTCCGCAGGGGGCGCCAGATGCTCCGCCGCGGTTTGAAGCTGCTCCTGGGTGGGCGTCCAGGAGAATTTGAGTTCCACGATGCGCTTCTCCCAGCAGACCAGATAGCTCTCGTCCAGCTCCCCGTCTCTCCAATAAACCTGATAGGCCTCCTGTGCGTGCCAGGGGGCGGGGTCCACCGGCCTCAGGTGCTTCTCCAGAAGCTCGTCCTGGTTGTCGCGGATGAGCCACTCCTTGACAAAATCGTAGAGGAGCGGGACCTTCACGTCGGTAATCTCATAGCGGAACTCATATCCCCGGACCTCCTGCCCATACAGCAGGTCCTGCCGGTAGTCCCCATAGGCCAGAAGGGGGCTCTCCTGGAGCCGGGCCTCCTTGGACCAGCGGGCGTCCACCTGGGCCAGGTCCTCCACCTCCAGGGGGAGGGGGTCGCCGTAGATGTCCCAGGTCCGTCCCTGCCACTCATAGCTTCCCACCGGCTGGCTCTCCTCCCCCAGGGGAATCCATCCCCGGAGGCTGGCCGCCACGATCATGCCGGTCCCCGCGATGACCAGGACAAAAATGGCGGCGCAGGTTGCGGCCAGGTTGACCCGGCGGGAGACGCCCCGGCGCTTCAGCGCCCTCAGCATCCAGCTGGCCAGAAGGATGGGGATTACCGTGACCACAACGGCGGAAAACAGGAACCCGCCGCTGTTGGCCGGGAAGGAGAGCAGCAGAAATACGATTGCCAAGCCCACCGCCGCCCAGGAGAGCCAGGGGTTGGACCGGACCGGCAGAAAGATCCCGCGCTCCGCCGCCCTTTTGGCCCGCCGCTCCCAGCGGAGGCAGAAAACCAGCTCCCAGATTGTCATCAGCAGGAGCAGCAGCCAGAGGGGAATGGCAAAGAGACGGCTGGTGTCGGAGAGGTAGTCCACCGGGTCCCGCTGGAGCTGAGACGCCTGGAGATACAGGGACCAGAGGATGAGAGCAGCCAGGACCAACTGCCCCAACAGTTTCTTTCTTATGGTCCGGCGGATATTTTCCACCTGGGGCGCCGGGTCGGTGTCGATGGGGACGGCGTCCTCCCGGCCGGTGCAGAAGATCTGAATAGCGTCCCACCGCAGTACCAGCCGCCACCCGTCCTGGGCGCACAGCTCCTCCTTCTCCAGCTGTTTCTCGCTGGGTCTGGGGTCAAATTCAGACGCGCCGGGGAAATAGGTCACGGCGAACCGGAGCTTCTGGGGCGGAATTTTTTCATAGGTCCAGAACAGGCTGCCCGCCTTTGCGATCATCCAGCCTTGGGCGGCCATCTGCTCCAGCTTTTGCTGGATGGCTTCCGAGTCGTAAAAGGAAACGTTGACAAAGGTCCGCTTCACGGTGCGCATAAAGAACCCTCCTCTCCAAGCAGGCGTTCATAGTCGGCGGCCTGGGCCCGGATGCGCCGGTACTCCCGGTCCAACATCTGCCGCCCCTTCTCTGTGATGATATAGCTGCGCCGGCGGCCCTCCGCCCTGAGCTGCGTAATCATACCCGCGGAGGAGAACTGCTCCAGCAGGTCGTAGAGCGTCCCGGAACCGATGCGGACCCGGCCGGCGGTAACGGTGCGGACCAGCTCCAGAATGTCGGCGCTCCAGCGCTCCTGGGTTAGGCAGAGCAGGATATAAAACATCTGCTCGGTCAGCGTCTGAAATCGTTCTGTGGGCATGGGCGGGCCTCCAATTCTCGATATTCGAGTTCTGATTCCATTATAACTCGAATATCGAGAAAGTCAAGAAAAAGCTTCCGCACAGGCCCTGGGACCTGTGCGGAAGCGCCGTTTACAGCACCTTGCTGAGGAAGAGCTGGGTGCGGGGGATCTGGGGGTGGTCAAAGAACTCCTTAGGGGTGTTCTGCTCCAGAATGTGGCCGCCGTCCATAAAGAGGACCCGGCTGCCCACCTCGCGGGCGAAGCCCATCTCGTGGGTGACGACCACCATGGTCATGCCCTCCTGGGCCAGCTCCTTCATCACGTCCAGCACCTCGCCCACCATTTCAGGGTCCAGGGCGGAGGTGGGCTCGTCAAAGAGCATGACCTTGGGCCGCATGGCCAGGGCGCGGACGATGGCGATGCGCTGCTTCTGGCCGCCGGAGAGCTGGGCGGGATAGGCGTCTGCCTTGTCCTCCAGCCCCACCCGCTTCAGAAGGGCGGTGGCGGTGTCGTTGGCCTCGGCCTGACTCATGAGCTTGGTGCGCACAGGGGCCAGGGTGATGTTGCGCCGGATGGTCATGTTGGGGAAGAGGTTGAAGTGCTGAAACACCATGCCCATCTGCTGGCGGATCTGGTCGATGTTCACCTTGGGGTCTGTAATCTCGGTCCCCTCAAAGGTGATGGAGCCGGAGGTAGGCGTCTCCAGCAGGTTCAGACAGCGCAGGAAGGTGGACTTGCCGGAGCCGGAGGGGCCGATGATGACCACCTTTTCTCCGGGGCAGATGTGCTCGGAAATGTCGTCCAGCACCAGGTGGTTGCCGAAGGACTTGCTCAAATGCTTAACGTCGATCACTTTGACGCAGCCTCCTTTCCAGCCTGCCCTGGAGCCAGGTGAAGATGAGCACCAGAATCAGGTACATGACGGCGGTGATGAGATAGGGGTACATGGGCTCATAGGTGTTGGTGATGATGGCCTGGGCGAAGTAGACAATCTCCTTGCCGCCGATGACGTTGATGAGGGAGGTGTCCTTCAGCAGGGTGATAAACTCGTTGCCCAGGGCGGGGAGAATGGCCTTGAAGGCCTGGGGAATGACAATGAAGCGCATGGTGTCAAAGTAGTTGAGGCCCAGGGACCGGCCCGCCTCGGTCTGCCCGACGTCCAGGGACATCAGGCCGCCCCGGATGATTTCGGCCACATAAGCGCCGGAGTTGATGCCCAGAGACAGCGCGCCGATGAGGGTCTTGTTCCGGTTGCTGGCGAAGATGACCAGGCCCATGATCAAAAGCTGGACCATCATGGGCGTGCCCCGGATGATGGTAACATAGACCTTGCACACAAAGTTGACGGCGCCCAGGAAGGGGTTGCGGCGGCCGGGGCGCTGCTGGTCGTGGGCGGTGCGGATCATGGCCACCACCACGCCCAGAATGACGCCGATAATCAGGGCCATCACCGTCACCTTGACGGTGGTGAGCAGGCCGTCGAAGTACATGGTCCACCGGTCCTCATAGAACCAGGCCATGTAGAACCTCATATAGGCCTGCTGCCAGAAGCTCGGCTCCTCCAGGGCGCGGAAGGTCTCATACAGTTGGGTAAAATCCATTTGCGGGCTTCCCCCTCTCTCTTTTTTTGCAGACAGGGCAGAAGGAGCGGCTGGCGGCCGCTCCTTCTGCGGGAACTGTTTTGCAGGTTACTCGGCGGTGATGTACTTGTCGATGATGGTCTGGACGGTGCCGTCGTCAATCAGCTCGGTCAGAGCGGCGTTGATGGCGTCCAGCAGGACGGTGTTGCCCTCGTCCACGGCGGCGCAGTAGCTCTCCTCCACCCAGGGGGCGTCCAGGATGACCAGGCCGGCGTCGGGGTTGGCGGCCACATACTCCTGAGCGGGGGCGCTGTCGATGATGACGGCGTCGATGGTGCCGTTGATCAGCTCCTGCACGGCGGTGGCGCCGTTGTCATAGCCGGTGACGTGCTCCTCGCCGTAGCCGTTCTCCTCCACGGGGGCGGAGGCGTACTGGAAGCCGGTGGTGCCGCGCTGGGTGCCGATCATCTCGGCGTTGGCCAGGTCGTCCAGAGTCTGGATGGGGGAGCCCTCCTTGACGATGACCACCTGGATGCCGGTGGCATAGGACTCGGTGAAGTCCATGACCAGGTCGCGGTCCTCGGAGTAGCTCAGGCCGGCCAGCATCACGTCGGCGGCGCCGTTCTGCACCGCCATCTGGGCGGCGTCGAAGTCCATGTCGTCAATAATCAGCTCCAGGCCCAGCTTGTCGGCGATGGCCATGGCGATCTCCACGTCGATGCCCTCCAGACCCTGGTAGGCGCCCTCGCCGTCGGCCACCATCTCATAGGGCGGGAAGGCGGCGTTGGTGGACATGATCAGCTTGCCGGGCTCCACCAGAGCCTCGGACAGGTCGGCGGTGTCGGCGGTGGAGCTGGAGCTGCCGGCGGAGGCGCTGGCGTCCGTGTTGGAGCTGGAGCCGGCGGAGGAGGCGTCGCTGCTCCCCGCGCCGGTGCAGGCGGCCAGGGACAGGGCCATGGTCAGGGACAGGCCCAGTGCAAGAAGTTTTTTCGTCATTCGTTTCAATCTCCTTTTTCAAATTTGAGCCGCTGTGCAGGCTCAAACAGGATGGTATGAGTATACTACCGGAAAATATTCAACGTCAATAGATAAATATGCGAAATCTCCCGTCTGAACCGCCTTTTTTTGTGGCAAATGACAGGGCGCCGGAGAAAAATCCCGGAGGCGGGGAAAAGGACGTGAATAATTTTGAAAGCGCTTTTGCATATTTTCAGCGGCGGCGGCATATTCAGAGGCATCCGCCGGTCTTTTTTTGCGTCTGTATGTTGTAAAGTTTAAGAAAAATTTCCTTGAAAAAATGAAAAAAAGCAGTATCCTAAAGAGGACTGCGAAAAGGAGAGAGACGCGCTTGAAGAGACTGTATATTCTGTGTTCCAGAGCGGCGGCGGAGCTGGCGCGCCGTCCGGAGACGTGGGCGTCCCGGCTGGTGTTTCTGCTGGGGCCGTGGGCCTGCTTTTGGATGGTGGAAATTTTAAATGGGAACGACGTGTTTTCCGACCTGTACGCCTGGCAGGTGCTGATGAACCTGATCTGGTACTACATCTGGTTTGTCCTCTGCCGGCTGGTCCTGGGCCGGAGAAGGCGGGCGGAGGCGGCCGCATCTGTGACCTGCTTTCTGATCGGACTGGTGAACCACTATGTGCTCCGCTTTCGGGGGCGGATTTTGTTCCCCGCGGACCTGACCGCCTGGCGGACGGCGGCCAATGTGGCCGGCGCGTTTGACTTTTCCATCGACGCGGCCATGCGGGAGGCGCTGATTCTGCTGACCGCCTATCTGTTTCTGGCGTTTTTCTGCGTCCCCCAGAGGCGGCGGGACCGGCTGCCGAAGCCCCTGGGCGCGGGGCTGATTGGAGTCATTCTGGGCTATAACTTCGCCTTCTTCTGCACAGGCGCGCTCCCGGCCCTGGGGATCTACACCCAGCAGTGGGTGACGCAGGCCAACGGCTTTCTGCTGAACTTCACGGTGGCCATGCGCTACAGCTCGGTGGACATGCCGGAGGACTACAGCCACGAGGCCGTGCTGGACCTGATGGAGCGCTACCCCGCCCTGGAGGGGGACGCCGCCGTACAGCCGGACAATATTATCGTGATTATGAACGAGTCCTTTGCGGACATGACAATCTTTGAGGACCTGGAGGTCTCCCAGGACCCGACGCCCTTTCTCCACTCCCTGAAGGAGAACACCGTCAGGGGCTGGATGTACTCCCCCGTCACCGGCGGCGGCACGGCCAGCGTGGAGTTTGAGTATCTCACCGGCTTTGCCACCATCTTCCAGCCCCCTCACACCGTGGCCTATCAGCTCTACACCGAGGAGGGCATGCCCTCCCTGGCCGCCCTGGCGGGCGTCCAGGGGTATGAGAGCACCGCCTTCCATCCCTATCAGTCCTCCGGGTGGAACCGGCCCATTGTGTACGAAAATATGCGCTTTGACCGCCAGCTCTACCAGGAGGACGTGGAAAATCCCTATATGATCCGCCGCTATATCTCCGACCAGTCGGATTATGAGAAGCTCTTTGAAATTACGGACGCGCGGCAGGGGGACCGGACGTTTATTTTCAACGTCACCATGCAGAACCACAGCGGCTATGCCCAGGGCTGGCACAACCTGGAGGAGACCGTCACCCTTCCGGCGGAGCAGCGGAGACTGGACACCACGGCGGAGCAGTACCTGTCCCTGATAAAGGCCAGCGACGACGCCCTCCGGGAGCTGATTGCCCACTACAGCCAGAGCGGGGAGTCCACCATGATTGTCTTCTTCGGGGACCACCAGCCGCCGCTGAAAAACGCCTTCTATGAGGCGCTCTACGGCAAAAAGCTGTCGGAGCGCACCACGGAGGAGGTGCTGAAGCAGTACGCCACGCCGTTTTTCATCTGGACCAACTACGACATCCCGGAGCTGGACGGCGTGGCCATCAGCCCCAATTTTCTGGGGGTGCTGACGGCGCAGCTGGCTGGACTGCCTCTTACGGGATACATGAACTTTCTCTCCCAGCTCTATGAGGTGCTGCCCGTGATTACCCCGGTGGGGCTGATCACCGGCGAGGGGGAGTATCTGACCAGGGACGAGCTGGACGCGGAGCAGCAGGAGTGGCTGATGACCTATGAGACCCTGAACTACTGCGGCATGATAGACCTGTTCGGCGAGGCCAGGCCCATGTACTGCCTGGACTGACAGAAAAAAACGGCTGGAGTGTGGGGCACGCTCCAGCCGTTTTTGCGCTATACCAGCCCGCGCACCACGGGGGCGAGGGCCCCGGCCAGCGCCCGGTGGCCCTCCGCGTCCATGTGGAGCTGGTCCGGTCCCGGACCGGCGAACTGGGCGGCGTCCAGAAAGGCGCAGCCGCGCTGTTCCGCAATGGCGGCGTACCACCTGGCCAGCGCTCTGACCTTCTCCCCGGAGGTCTGGTCAAAGTCGGGGTACTCGCTGGAGGCGATGTCCGGGCCCATATAAATGGGGGAGAGGAGCAGGACCTTCGGCGGACGGACGCCGGGGCCGTAGGGATAGCGCTGGACGGCGTCAATCAGGGCCCCGGCGCTCTGGGCGATGAAGCGGGGGGAGGCGTTGAAAATGCTCTTGCAGTCGTTGGTGCCCAGGGAGAGAATCACCAGGTCCAGAGGGCGGTGGCTGTGCAGGGCGGTGGGCAGATACGCCAGTCCGTTTCGCCCCGGCTCCAGCGGGTGGTCCCACGCCGTGGTCCGGCCCCCCAGGCCCTCCTCGATGATCCGCCAGCCCTCCCCCAGCAGCGTTTGCAGGCGGCCCGGCCAGCGCACGCCCCAGGGGTGGCGCACGGAGCGGTGGGTGGGGTCCGTGCCGAAGGTGTTGGAGTCGCCGTAGCACAGAATATGTTTCGGTTCGGTTTCGTACATGGGGAAGTTCCTCCTTCTCTGTGTCTTTCGCGGAAGCTAAAGCTGAAAATCCTCCTCCTTCCACCGGCTGAAGTCCGCCCGGACAGGCCGGGGCGGGACCCGCTTCAGGGGGTCGTACCGGAAGGACCGGCAGTGGGACGCGGGGGACATGACGCCCTTTTTTTCGCACAGCACCGCCTCGCCGTTGAGAGGGCGGCTCCTGGCGCAGTAGGCGCAGCAGGGATCGATGTCCGTTTGGAACAGCGGCATAGAGCTTCCTCCTTCAAAACCCGTTTGATGGGACGGGTCCATTATACACCACGAATCCAAATATTTCCATCCCTATTTTTGCCCCTCACCGCCCACAGCGCCAGGCCGAAGAACACCAGCCACAGACACCAGGCGGAGACGGCGGAGATGGTCAGCGCCTGCTGAAAATCCAGGGCGGCCAGGGTCTCCGCCTGCTCCGCCAGATAGGCGGACACCGGGGCCTCCAGAGGGAGGCGGGGGGCGAGCAGGCCCAGCAGGGCGGCGGAGATCCCACCGTGGAGGAGTTTTCCCGTCAGATAGGTGCGCATAGACAGTCCGCTGTCCCCCAAAAAGGCCAGCACCTGGCAGTGGACGGACAGTCCCGCCCACCCCAGCATAAAGGCGGCCATGGACAGCCGCCCGGACAGGGAGCCGCTGGTGAGGGAGGAGACCCCGGAGGACACCTCCAGCGCCCCGGTGAGCAGGCGGCGGGCCCAGGACTCTGAGAAGCCGAAGGGGCCGAAGGCCAAGGACAGCAGCCGGGCCAGCCCGGCCAGCACGCCGGTCAGGCTGAGCATTCGAATTGTCACCGTAAAAAACAGCACAAAGGCGCAGATGTTCAAAGTGGAGGACAGCGCCCCGGTGACGGAGCGGGTGAGGGCGGCGGAAAAGGAGACGGTCTGAAACTGGGCGCTGGAGAGCCGCCCCCGCCGGGGGCCCTCACCGGGGCGGTAGAAGCGGAAAATCACCCCCACAGCCAGCGAGGCGGCCACATGGACCAGATAGAGCAGCAGGCCCACGGCCCCGCTGCCGAAGACGCCGGTCCCCACCACGCCGAATATGAAGGCGGGGCCGGAGTTGTTGCAGAAGGCCAGCAGACGCTCCGCCTCCGTGCGGGAGCACTGGCCGTTTTGGTACAGGGAGATGGCGGTGCGCGCCCCCACCGGATAGCCGCCCAGAAAGCCCAGGGCCACCGCAGAGGCGCAGGCCCCATTGATCCGGAACAGCGGGGCCATCACCGGCTGAAACAGCCGGCCCAGATACCGGGACATCCCCAGCTCCACCACCAGGGAGGACAGCACAAAAAAGGGAAACAGGGAGGGGAGAATCACATTGCCGCACAGCTTCAGCCCGTCCCTCATGGCGGACATGGCCTCTTTGGGCCAGGCCACCAGGGCCAGAGCGGCGCACAGCAGTCCCAGCGCCAAAAAGAGATCCCGGTATTTCCAAAGCCGTCTCATAGCCGTCCCCCTTCCGGAAAACAGGTATATGCGCCCGGCGGAGAAACTTGCCTGTCCGGCGAAATATGATTTCTTCTGCACAATATAATTGCGATTATTCCCAAAGTGGTCTATAATAAATGTACAAGAAGACACGGTTAGAGGGTACGGCTGGCGGCCCGTCCGGCGGGCCCGGCCTCTGGAGAGGAGGAATTCGATGATGCAGCAGGATATTTTTGAAGTCATCAGCAGCCAGTACTATCAGTTGACCAATTCAGAGAAGAAAGTGGCGGACTATGTGCTGGAGCACAGGCAGGAGGTCCAGTACCGCTCCATCTCAGAGCTGGCGGAGGAGTGCCAGGTGGCCGACGCCACCATCTCCCGCTTCTGCCGCCGCCTCGGCGTGGGCGGATACAACGCCTTCAAGCTGGAGGCGGCCAAGGCGGTGATGGCGGCCCAGACCGCCCGCCCAGCCGGACCGGCCGGCGCGGAGGGCTCCGGGCGGGACGGATTTGAGGCCCTGTGCCGGGAGCGCCTCCAGGAGAATGCGGCCGCCCTGGAACAGACGGTGAAGCGGCTGGACCCGGCGGCGGTGGAGCGGGCTGTGGAGGTGCTCTTCCAGGCGGGGCGGGTGCTGTGCATGGGCCAGGGGAGCTCCATGGTGCTGGCGGAGGAGGCGTGGAGCCTGCTGTCCTCCATCTCGCCCAAATTTGTCCTGGTGCCCGACTCCCACCAGCAGATGGCCGCGCTGGCCCTGATGGAGCGGGGGGACGCGGTGCTCTACTTCTCCTACTCCGGCTCCACCCAGGAGCTGCAGGACGCTTTGGAGATTGCCCACCTCCGGAAGGGCAGCCTGGTCCTCATTACCCGCTTTCCCAAGTCCCCCGGCGGCGTGAAGGCGGACGTGGTGCTCCAGTGCGGCTCCAACGAGGGGCCCCTCCAGGCCGGGTCGGCCACCGCCCGCATAGCCCAGCTCTTTGTGCTGGACCTGCTGTACGCCGCCCTGTTCCAGCGGGATCCCCAGCAGGCCGCCGCCTGCCGGGAGCGCATTGCCGAGGCCATCGCCAGAAAACATGTCTAAGCAGCGGGACCGGCTCTGCCGGTCCCGCTTTTTCAGCCCAGGGCCACGTCCAGCACCATCATCAGGGTGAACCCCAGGGCGAAGCCCACGGTGCCCAGGTTGGAGTGCGCGCCCTGGCTGGCCTCTGGAATCAGCTCCTCCACCACCACATAGAGCATGGCGCCTGCGGCGAAGGCCAGGAGATAGGGGAGGGCGGGGGCGAGCTGCGCCGCCAGCAGAATCATAAGCAGCGCGCCCAGCGGCTCCACCGCGCCGGAGAGCAGGCCGTACCCAAACGCCCGCCTCCGGCTGGCCCCCTCGCTTTTCAGAGGGAGGGAGATAATGGCCCCCTCCGGGAAGTTTTGGATGGCAATGCCGATGGACAGGGCGAAGGCGCCGGTGAGGGAGATCTCCTCCGCGCCGGAGAGCATTCCGGCGAACACAATTCCCACCGCCATCCCCTCCGGGATGTTGTGGAGCGTCACCGCCAGCACCAGCATGGTCCGGCGTTTGAGGTTGCTGCGGGGGCCCTCCGCCTGCTCGCTGCCCAGGTGGAGGTGGGGCACAAGCCGGTCCATAGCCAGCAGAAAGGCCATCCCCAGCAGCAGTCCGGCCGCCGCCGGGAAGAAGGCCAGCTTGCCCAACGCCTGGGCGCGGTCCATGGCGGGGATGAGCAGGGACCAAACCGAGGCGGCCACCATCACCCCGGAGGCAAAACCCAAAAGAACGTTCTGTACCAGAGGGGGAAGCTGGTTTTTCAGAAAAAAGACGCACCCCGCCCCCAGTGCAGTTCCCCAAAAGGGGAGCAGCAGGCCCATCAGCAGCCCGCCGTCCAGATAACTGAGCACAGAAATTCCTCCTTCCGCGGTCTTGGACGTCAGAGCCCGTACTCCGCGAGCCGCAGCCGGAGCTGCTGGTTCACCAGCTTCCGGGCCATGAGCTCCCGGAACTGGACGGTCTTCTGCTTCCCCTGGAGCTTGAGGGACTCCAGCTTTTCAGACAGTCCGGCCTGCTCCTGCTCCAGACCGGCGAGCAGGTTTTCGCATCTGGCCAGCCGCTCCAGCGCCTTGGGGAGGGCGGCCTCGCCCGCCTCCAGCGTCCAGACGCCCTCCCGCTGTACGGTGTATCGCTCCATAGACAACGCCTCCTGTTTTTTTCAAATGAAAAAGGGCCGCGCCGTCTGGCGCGGCCCTGAAACGAGTCAATCAGTCGGGGCTGATGGTGTAGTTGGGGGCTTCCTTGGTGATGTAGATGTCGTGGGGGTGGGACTCCCGGAGGCCGGCGGCGGTGATCTGCATGAACTGGGCCTTCTGCTGCAGCTCCTCGATGGTGTGGCAGCCGGTGTAGCCCATGCCGGCCCGCAGGCCGCCCATGAGCTGATAGATGGTGTCGCTGGTGGAGCCCTTGTAGGGCACGCGGCCCTCCACGCCTTCGGGGACCAGCTTCTTGTTGTTCTCCTGGAAGTAGCGGTCCTTGGAGCCGCGGTTCATAGCGGCCAGGGAGCCCATGCCGCGGTAGGTTTTAAACTGGCGGCCCTGATAGATCTCGGTCTCGCCGGGGGACTCCTCGCAGCCGGCCAGCAGGGAGCCGATCATGACCACATTGCCGCCGGCGGCGATGGCCTTCACGATGTCGCCGGAGAACTTCACGCCGCCGTCGGCGATGATGGGCACGCCGTACTGGGCGGCCACGCAGGCGGCGTCATAGATGGCGGTGATCTGGGGCACGCCGATGCCGGCCACCACGCGGGTGGTGCAGATGGAGCCGGGGCCGATGCCCACCTTCACGCAGTCCGCGCCCGCCTCGATAAGCGCCTTGGTGGCGTCGGCGGTGGCCACGTTGCCGGCGATGAGCTGCACGTCGGGGTAGAGGGCCTTCACCCGCTTCACCGTCTCCAGGACGTGCTGCTCGTGGCCGTGGGCGGAATCCAGGCCCAGCACGTCCACCCCGGCCTCCACCAGGGCGGCCACACGGTCCAGCACGTCGGAGGTGGCGCCGATGGCGGCGCCCACCAGCAGGCGGCCCTTCTCGTCGCGGGCGGAGTTGGGGTAGACCTCGGCCTTCTCAATGTCCTTGATGGTGATAAGGCCCTTCAGGCGGAAGTCCTTGTC
>CALXGC010000169.1 GCA_944387755.1 uncultured Oscillospiraceae bacterium
ATGGTGGCGGGGTTGGAGTTGACCAGCACCACCTCGATGCCCTCTTCCTTCAGGGCGCGGCAGGCCTGGGTGCCGGCGTAGTCGAACTCGGCGGCCTGGCCGATGACGATGGGGCCGGAGCCCAGCATCAAAACCTTCTTAATATTCGGATCCTTCGGCATTACTTGTCACCTCCCATAGACGCCACAAAGCGGTTGAACAGATACTCAGTGTCCCGCGGGCCGGCGTTGGCCTCCGGGTGGAACTGCGTGGTAAAGCAGTTGGGGCGCTTATAGTGCAGGCCCTCGCAGGTGCCGTCGTTGACGTTTACGTGGGACACCTCAGCCACCGCCGGGTCCACGGAGTCGGAGAGCACCATATAGCCGTGGTTCTGGCTGGTGATGAACACCCGGCCCTTCTCCAGGTCCCGGACGGGGTGGTTGCCGCCCCGGTGGCCGTAGGCCAGGCGTCCGGTCCTGGCGCCGGTGGCCAGGGCCAGAAGCTGGTGGCCCAGGCACACGCCGAAGAGGGGGATGTCGCTGTCATAGAGCTTCTTCAGCTCGGCGATGATGGAGGTATTCTCCGCCGGGTCGCCGGGGCCGTTGGAGAGCATCACGCCGTCAAAGCCGCCGGAGAGCACCTCCTGGGCGGTGGTGAAGGCGGGCAGGGCCGTCACGGTGCAGCCCCGGCGGCGCAGGCATTCAATCATGTGCTGTTTGACGCCGTAGTCCATCATGGCCACGCGGTGCTTCTCCTCCCCGTAGGCGGGGAAGACCTCCGGAGCGCTGCGGGTGACGCGGGCCACGGTGTCCGTCACCTTGTACTCCTTCAGGCGCTGGAGCACGTCGGCCACATTAAAATGCTCCGCGCAGGTGATCATGCCGTTCATGCTCCCCTGACTGCGGAGTATTTTGGTGAGAGCACGGGTGTCCACATCCTGAATGCCGGTGATGTCATGCTCTTTCAGATAGGAGCCCAGGTCGCCCTCACAGCGGAAGTTGCTGCCCCGGGGGGAGAGGTGGCGGACCACAAAGGCCTCTACCCAGGGGCGTCTGGACTCGTTGTCCTCGTGGTTGACGCCATAGTTGCCGATGAGGGGGTAGGACATTACCACACCCTGTCCGGCGTAGGAGGGATCGGTCAGAATCTCCTGGTACCCGGTCATGGAGGTGTTAAAGACCATCTCGCATACCCGGTCGGAGGTGCTGCCGATGCTGGTCCCGGAAAATACGCTTCCGTTGGCCAGAATCAAAGTCGCTTTCATCAATTTTCTTACACGCCCTTCCGTTCCAGTTCACCGCTACAGTTCAGTTTGTACCAGCGCACAAAATGTTTCAAGATATTGTATCGGAAAACTTTCCGCTTTGCAAGGGGGAGACTCCTCTTTTTTCATAAAACTTTTTGCCGGAGGGAGGGGGACGGCAGGATAAATTCCCCAGAAAGGGGCAAGACTGATAGAGCCGGCCCGCGGGCGCGGCAACGCTGGGGAGGGGGGAGCGCCGTGTTTACCGGATTTGTCCGCGCTGTCATTTTGTACCTGCTGATCATTGCCGGAGTCCGTCTGATGGGGAAGCGCCAGGTGGGGGAGCTGGAGCCCTCGGAGCTGGTGCTCTCCCTGATCATCGCCGACCTGGCCGCCGTGCCCATGCAGGATTTCGGCATTCCGCTGCTGGCAGGGGTGATTCCGATTCTCACACTGCTGGCGCTGACCATGCTGCTGTCGGTGCTTACCATGAAGAGCCTGGGCTTTCGGGCGCTGCTGTGCGGCCGGCCCAGCGTGGTCATCCGCCGGGGGGAGATCGACCAGGGGGAGATGCGCCGCAACCGCCTGACGGTGGACGAGCTGCTGGAGGAGCTGCGCTCCCAGGGCTATGCCAGCCCGGCGGGGGTGGCCTATGCCATTCTGGAGACCAACGGCCAGCTCTCCGTCCTCCCGTGGGAGCGGGAGTCGCCCCCCAGACAGGGCCAGCTGGGCCTGGAGGTCCGGGAGAGGGGACTGCCTCTGGTGCTCATCAGCGACGGGCGCCTGCTGTCCCAAAATTTGGCCGCCAGCGGATACGGCGAGAACTGGCTGAAGGAGCAGCTTCGCCGGCAGGGCTTTCAGGCGGAGGAGATTTTTCTCATGACGGTGGACGAGGCCGGCGGGATTTACCTGGCCCCGAAGCAGGCGGCGGAGGAGGGAGAGGCATGAGACGTCTTTGGATTGCGGCGGCCATTCTGGCGGCGCTGGCGGCGGCCTGTCTGGGAAACGCCTGGTACGCGGCGCAGTTCACCCAGGGGCTTACGGTCCGCCTGGAGCGGGCCCAGGGTCTGGCTGCCCAGGGCGACTGGGAGGGGGCCGCCGCCCTGAGCGGCGAGGCCTTCCGGCGCTGGCAGGACCGCGGGTTTTACCTTCACGTCCTCATGCGCCACAGCGACGCCGACCAGATTTTCCGCTCCTTCCGGACCCTGGAGCAGTACCTGGCCCTGGAGGAGCCCGGCCAGTACGCCGCCGCCAACGCGGACCTCATCGCCCAGCTGGAGCTTTTAAGCGAGATGGAACAGCCGTCGTGGAAGAATATCCTGTAACCCCGACCCCAGGGCGACGCCGGCATAAATCGTTTTGTCCCAAAAGCCCGAAGCCGGGCGTTCTTTTTTGTGAACCTATCCGAAATCGGGTTTGGGCCTATCAATTCCGCGCAGACTATGATAAGATAAGTTCAGTTCCCCAACCTACTTAGAAAAGAGGTTTTATCTATGTACTGTGTCCGCAACGTCACCGAGGACCTGCTTTGGATCGGCGGCAACGACCGCCAGCACCCCCTGTTTGAGAGCGCCCACCCCGTGCCCAGAGGGATGTCCTTCAACTCCTATCTGCTGCTGGATGAGAAGACCGTCCTGTTTGACACCGTGGACCGGGCCGTTCAGACCCAGTTCTTTGAGAATCTGGACTATGCCCTGGGAGGGCGGAAGCTGGACTATGTGTTCGTCCACCACATGGAGCCCGACCACGCCGCCACCCTGGGGGACGTGATGCTCCGCCACCCGGAGGCCGTCATTGTCTGCAACGGCAAGTCCCTGAACATGATCCGCCAGTTCCACGCCACCGATCCCCGCAAAGTGAAGCTGGTCAACGAGGGGGACGCCCTCTCCACCGGAAAACACACGTTTACCTTCGTCAACGCCCCCATGGTCCACTGGCCGGAGGTGATGGTGAGCTACGACTCCACCGACAAGATTCTCTTCTCCGCCGACGCCTTCGGGACCTTCGGCGCCCTCAACGGCATTCTGTTTGCCGACGAGGTGAACTTCGACCGGGATTGGCTGGACGAGGCCCGGCGGTACTACGCCAACATTGTGGGCAAGTACGGCCCCCAGGTCCAGGCCCTGCTGAAGAAGGCCGCCGGCCTGGATATCCAGATGATCTGCCCCCTCCACGGCCCCGTGTGGCGGAAGGACCTGGGCTACATTCTGGAGAAGTACGCCAAGTGGGCCGCCTATGAGCCGGAGGTCCAGGGGGTGCTCATCGCCTTCGCCTCCGTCTACGGCGGCACGGAGACGGCGGCCAACATCCTGGCCTGCCGCCTGGCGGAGCTGGGCGTCCCGGTGGAGATGTACGACGTGTCTGTGACCCACTGCTCCTATGTGCTGTCCGAGGCCTTTAAGTACAGCCACATCGTCTTTGCCTCCACCACCTATAACAACGGCATCTTCGTCACCATGGAGAACCTGCTCCGCGACATCGCCCACCACGCCCTGCGGAACCGGAAGGCGGCCCTCATTCAGAACGGTTCCTGGGCCCCCGCCAGCGGAAAGCTCATGGGCGAAATTCTGGGCGGCATGAAGAATGTGGAGCTGCTGGAGGCCCCCGTCACCCTGAAGTCCACCCTGGCCGCCGGACAGGACCAGGAGCTGGAGGCCCTGGCCAGAGCCCTGGCCGCCTCCGTCCGGGGCGAGGAGCCCGCCGGGGAGCCTCAGCCGGCCGCCAAGCCCAGGGGCTTTGTGTGCAAAATCTGCGGCTTTGTGTACGAGTCCGATACGCTGCCGGAGGATTTCATCTGCCCCATCTGCCGCCGCCCGGCCAGCGAATTCGAGCCGCTGGCCTGAGCCGGAAAACAACCAGCGGGAGTCCCAGGCTGGACAGCCTGGAGCTCCCGCTTTTTATATGGACAGGCGCGGCGCTTCAGGGCGCCAGCACCTGATTGCCCCGGTCCGGCACAATATTTCGGGTGTGGCGGATCTCCTCCCACACGGTGGTTCTCTTAAAGAGACAGCCCACGGTGAGAGGGGCCCAGCTCAGCAGAAAGAGCCAGTAGACGCACAGCGCCGGAAGCAGCCGCCTGTCCCACTTCTCCTCCGCGGCCAGCACCAGCACCGCCGACAGGGTGGCTCCCAGCGCCGCCAGCAGCAGATTGCCCGCCGCATACCCCAGACACAGGGCGGGGGAGAAGCTCCCCGGATGGACAAAGCCCGCCGCCAGCCCGGCCACGGCCAGGCTGGCCAGGGCCGCCGCCTGATAGGCGGGAACCAGCATGGTGGCCCCCATGTCCGCCAGCCCCAGGGAGGGCCGCTCCCGAAAGCCGCGGGCCAGCTGGGGCAGCCAGCCGCCCGCCACCTGAAGGGTGCCGCTGGTCCAGCGGCGGCGCTGCTTCAGGGACTCCCGGAAGGTGAGGGGCTGCTCGTCATAGGTGACGGCACCGGGGACCCAGGCGATGGGGATTCCCGCCTGCGCGCATTGGACGGACATCTCCAGGTCCTCGCTGATGCTCCGGGTGCGCCAGCCGCCGATTTTCTCCAGGGCGGTGGCGGAGATCATAAAGCCCGTCCCGCCCAGCAGGGCGGACAGACCCAGGCCGGCCTTCCCACCGTTGTGAAACCGGTCCATCATCCAGTAATAGATGGAGCAGCAGCCGGCGGCGGGGCTGTCCCAGGGATTTTTGCTGTCCCGATAGCCCTGCGCCGCCTGCACCCCCGCGCAGCAGGCGTTGTTCATCTCCGCCAGAAATGCGGGATGAACCACATTGTCCGCGTCAAAAATACAAAAGGCGTCATAGCCCCGGTCCTTCAGCCGGTCATAGGCAAAGCCCATCGCGTCCCCCTTGCACCGCACAGGGACGGTGCACTCCAGCACGTTTGCCCCAAAGGCGCGGGCGGCGCGGGCGGTGTTGTCGGTGCAGTTGTTGGGAATGACCCAGATGTCGTACAGCTCCGGCGGATAGGCCTGGGCCAGCAGGCTGTTGATCAGCGCCCCGATCACCAGCTCCTCGTTCCGGGCGGCAATCAGCACGGCAAACCGGGTGCGGGCCGGCTGCCGGCCGAAGTGGGCGGGCCGCCGCCAGGACATCAGCCCGGTGAGCAGATAGTACCCGCCCCACACCGCCATGACCGCGCTGAGCGTCCCCGCCGTCCCCATCAGAAGATGGACCATCCATTCCATGCAAATTCCCTCCTTTTCCGGATGGGATAAGCATATCAAAGGATTGTTAAGGTTCTTCTGGGGGCTTTATTAAGTTTCGCATAAAATTTTCTTAAGGAATTTCCGGCGGCCGTTCTGTTTTTGTTGGGCGGAGCGAATTTTCGGGCCTGTTTAATTGACGGAACTGCGCTGGTTTGGTATACTGTATTTGTGCATTTTTGCTGTGCGGCCCGGCGCCGCGCCATTTTTCAAGGAGGTGCCCCATTTGCTTCGCTTTGAACATGTTTCCCTGTCTTACGGCAGCCAGAAAATTCTGGACGACCTGTCCTTCGAGATTCAGGAGGGCCAGATGGCGGTCCTGATTGGACCGTCCGGCTGCGGCAAGACCACCACGCTGAAGATGATTAACCGCCTGATTGAACCGACCTCCGGCAAGATCTACCTCAACGGCGAGGACATCACGGCCAAGGATAAGGTGGAGCTGCGCCGCCACATTGGCTATGTCATTCAGCAGATCGGCCTGTTCCCCAATATGACCGTGGCGCAGAATATCTGCGTGGTGCCCACTCTGCTGAAATACCCCAAGAGCGAGTGCGACCGGATTGTCCGGGAGCTGCTGGAGATGGTCAATCTGCCCTATGAACAGTACGCCCACAAGTACCCCTCGGAGATGTCCGGCGGGCAGCAGCAGCGCATCGGCATCCTGCGGGCGCTGGCCGCCTCGCCCCCCATCGTCCTGATGGACGAGCCCTTCTCCGCCCTGGACCCCATGACCCGCCGCTCCCTTCAGCAGGAGGTGCGCTCCCTCCAGCAGAAGCTCAACAAGACCTTCGTCTTTGTCACCCACGACATGGAGGAGGCTCTGGATCTGGCCGACGTCATTATCTTTATGGACCACGGAAACATCGTCCAGATGGCCCCTCCGGAGGAGATGCTGGCCCACCCCGCCAGCGGCCAGATCCAGGACTTTCTCGGCAAGTTTATCGACGTCCAGACCCCCAAGGAGCTCACCGCCGCCGACTTTATGCGCCAGGGGGTGTCCACCGTCTCCGCCGACCGGGGCGTCAACGAGTGCGTCAGCAAAATGCAGCGCCGCAACGTGGACACGCTGATTGTGGTGGACGGTCAGGACCGCTATCAGGGCACGGTGTCCATTGCGGACATCCGGCTCACCGGCCATGTGGTCAAGACCATTGAGCCCCTGATCCGCTGCAACACCCCCACCGTCCATACCACGGACAAGGCCAAGGACTGCTTTGACCTGCTGATCTCCAGCGGCGCGCCCTACCTCATCGTCCTGGACGGGGAGGAGAAGGTGGACGGCCTGATCACCAAGACCAGCATGACCTCCGCCATGGCGGAACAACTGTGGGGGTGAAAGGCTTTGACGATCCACGAGCTTCCTGCCAAGCTGATGCAGCATCTGTTCTTTACCGCCGTTCCGGTGGCCATGGGCTTTGCGCTGGGGGTGCTCATCGGCATCCTCCTCTCCCGAAAGCCTAAGCTCTCCGGCGTTGTCCTGCCCATTCTTTCGGTGTTCAACACCATTCCCGGCATTGTGTTCATCGGCCTGCTGGTCCTCTTCTGGGGCGCCCAGCCGGCCACGGTGCTGGTGGCTCTGGGGGTGTACGCCACGTTCCCTGTGCTGAAAAATACCTACGCCGGCCTGGTGTCGGTGGACCAGCAGTATATTGAGGCCGCCAAGGGCTGCGGCATGAGCGCAATGCAGAGCCTCCTCCGGGTGGAGCTGCCTCTGGCTCTGCCTACCATCATCGGCGGACTGCGCATGTCCACCGTGTACACCGTCAGCTGGGCTGTGCTGGCCTCCATGATTGGCGGCGGCGGCCTGGGGGACTTCATCTACGCCGGCCTCTCCTCCAGCAACAACGGCCTCATCCTCATGGGCGCCATCCCCGCCGCCCTGCTGGCCTTTGTGCTGGGCTCCCTGGTGGACGCCCTCCAGCGCCGGGTGGTTCCCAAGGGAATGCAGAAGGGAGGCGGCAACACATGACCTCCACAATGATTTTAGAGCACATCTCTCTGGTGGTGGCCGCCCTTCTGTTCGCCATTCTGGCGGGCATTCCCCTGGGCGTCGTCTGCTACTTCTATCCCTCCACCCGAAAGGTCATCCTCCGGGTGGTGGACCTGATTCAGACCACCCCCGCTCTGGCCCTGCTGGGCATCATCATGGTCCTTCTGGAGCCGGGCAAGCGGACCGTCATTGTGGGCCTGGCTCTCTATTCCCTGCTGCCCATCGTCCGCAACACCTGTCTGGGCCTGGACCAGGTGCCCGCCCACCTGATTGAGGCAGGAAAGGGCATGGGCATGACCCGGATGTACCGCCTGCTCCACGTGGAGATTCCCATCGCCGCCCCCATTATCTTCACCGGCGTCCGCATTGCCGCCGTCACCGCCATCGGTACCGCCGTGTTCGCCTCCTTCGTGGGGGGCGGCGGCCTGGGCAGCGTCATCACCACCGGCATCCGGCAGGAGGATATGGCCGCCATCCTGGGGGGCACAGGGGTGCTGATGGCAGCCGCCCTGGTCATTGACCTGCTGATGGGTCTGGCGGAGCGGTATCTGAACAGCCGGAACAGCCAGCGCTCCAAGGCCAGCCGCTATACCGCCAGAGGCGCCGCCGTCCTCTCCGCCGCCGCTGTGACCGCCCTGTGCGTGTACGCCTTCCTGCCCAAGAGCACCGCCGGCCTGCTCCTCTACCAGGGGCAGTTCTCCGAGGTGCAGCTTGTAAACAGCATGATCCAACAACTGGTGGAGGAGCGGGACGGCCTGCCCGTCACCATCCAGGACGAGATGACCGCGGTGAACAACTTCAACGCCCTGGTGGGGGACGGCCACACCTGCGACCTGATGTACACCTGGGACGGCACGCTGCTCACCACCATCATGGGTCTGGATACCACCGACATCCCGGAGGGGCAGACGCTCTACGACTTTGTGGACCAGCGGATGAACGAAGAGTATGGCCTGCACCTGATGGGCAAGATTGGGGTGAACAACACCTATGTCATCGGCGTCACCCAGCAGGTGGTGGACGCCTACCACCCTGAGACCATCAGCGACCTGGTCCCCATCGCCCCGGAGCTGCGCTTCGGCGCGGAGCAGGACTTCTTCACCGACGCGGGAGATATGAAGTTCGACCCCATGGCGGCGGCCTACGGCCTGAACTTTGCCGAGGTAAAGCCGGTGGACATTATGATGAAGTACACCCTGGTGGAGCAGGGAGCCTACGACGTGATGGTGGTGTACGCCACCGACGGCCTGAACAAGCGGGCAAATCTGACCCTGCTGGAGGACGACCTGCACTTCTTCCCCGACTACTTCGGGACCATTCTGGTGCGCAACGACCTGTTTGAGCGCTTTGAAGAGGAGGCCCCCGGCCTGGAGGACACCCTGAAGCTCCTCAACGGGCAGTTCACCGACGAGCTGATGAGCGAGCTCACCTACTATGTGGACGTGGAGGGCCGCGAGGTAGACGAGGTGGCCCGCGAGTTTCTGGTAAACGCCGGACTGCTGGAGTCCTGAGCGGTTCAAAAAACCCGGTCCGTGCTCTCTGGGCACGGACCGGGTTTTTGCCGGCTGTGGGGCTAGACGATGATGGCGCCGTTTTTTTTGTGGAGCTGCTCCAAAAAGGATTTGGGCGTCAGGGAGGTGTAGTCTTTAAAGGCGCGGATGAAGTGGGCCTGGTCGTAATACCCCAGATTCTCCACCACGTCCATGACGCTGTTGGCGGGCAGAGAGTCGATGGCGGCCTGGGCCCGGACAATTTCCGCATACTTTTTTGTGGAGATGCCGAAGTGGGATTTGAAAATGTTGTTGACGTACCGGTGGCTGTATCCCAGGCGCTCCACCATATCTGAGATGCGGGTGGCGCCGGAGGAGGCCAGAATCATGTCGGCGGCGCAGTTGGCGATGTAGTGGGACGGGAAGAGGGGAAGCTGGTGAAAAAACTGAAGCGCCGCGTGGATCATATCCGGAAAGGAGGACTGCCGCATCAAAAGCGCCTCCAGATGGGAAATGTTCAGGAAATTTCCCAGAGGAATCCGGTTTTCAATGAACGTCGGAATGGCGTTCTGCTCCATGAAGGTAAAGAGCGTTCCGGGGTGCAGCTTCAGGCCGAAGCATTTTTGATAGGTGCTGATTTTGGAGAACTTTGATTTCAAAAAGCTTCCGCAGATATAGCCCCGGCAGACGCCGTTCTCCCAGACGAATTGAAAATCCAAACCGCCGTCGGGGATGGCCACAATGCTGTCATTGTAGACGTTTTCAATGAGGTAGCACTTGTCAAAGATGGAGTCTTCCAGCTGTGCCTCCTGGTACTGGATGCGCAGGCTGTTGATATAAAATGTTTTCAGGTTCATGGTATCACCCCTACAGAAGAACGGACGGTGGATGGGATGCACTGGCTTCCCCGGCGGGAAGCTTCCTTTTCTAGTTGCAAGGATGAAGGCGTTGGGGCATCTCTCTTCATAAATATAACCGTAAGAATGCGCACTGTAAAGTAAAAAATTTGCGGAAGGCTACCGGTCGGCCAGCAGCTTGTTGAGCTCCTCCAGGAAGGTGTTGATGTCCTTAAACTGGCGGTATACAGAGGCGAAGCGCACATAGGCCACCTCGTCCACCTTTTTCAGGCGCTCCATAGCCAGCGTCCCGATCCTGGAGGAGCGCACCTCCCGCTCCATCTCGTTTTGCAGGGTCTGCTCAATTTCGGAGACAATCTCCTCCAGGGTGTCCACAGACACCGGGCGCTTCTCACAGGCCCGGATGAGGCCGCTCATAATTTTGTTCCGGTCGAAGCTCTGGCGGCTGCCGTCTTTTTTCACCACCACCAGGGGAAGGCTCTCCATGGTCTCATAGGTGGTGAACCGCTTGTGGCAGGACAGGCACTCCCGGCGGCGGCGGATGCTGGCCCCCTCGTCCGCGGGACGGGAATCCACCACCTTGCTCTCCAGATAGCCGCAGTAGGGGCATTTCATGGCTGACTCCTCCATTCCATTTTCTTGATTTTCCCTTCTCAGTGTATCATAGATTTGAAAAAACCGGTAGTCTTCCCGCAAAAAAATCTGGTTCTCCGCCCTTTGGTTTTGACCGGAGCCGTGCTATAATGAAGGCGGTCCCTATGCTTTGACGGGTTTGACAGAAAGGATGAAGGTCTATGAACGAGACGCTGAGGGTTCTGCGGGAGCGCCGGAGCGTGCGCAGCTACCGCAAGGAGCAGATTAAGCCGGAGGAGCTGGACGCGATTCTGGAGGCGGCCCTCTGGTCCCCCTCTGGGATGGGCCGCCAGCCCGCCGTGATGGTGGCGGTGCAGGACCCGGAGACCATTGCCTATCTCTCCCGGCGCAACGCGGAGATTTTGGGCCGGCCGGACAGCGACCCCTTCTACGGCGCGCCCACCGTGGTGGTGGTGCTGGCCGACCCCAGCGCCAACACCTGGCTCCAGGACGGTTCCCTGGTCATGGGCAGTCTGATGAACGCCGCCTGGTCCCTGGGGGTGGCCTCCTGCTGGATCAACCGGGCGATGGAGCTGTTTGACCGGCCGGAGGGCAAGGCGCTGCTGAAGAAGTGGGGCCTGCCGGAGTCCCTGCGGGGGGTGGGCCACTGTATTCTGGGCTACGCCCAGGAGATTCCCGCGCCGAAGCCCCGCAAGGAGGGGTATATCGTCCGGGTCTGAGAGAGAAAGCCGCCTGCGTGCCAGCAGGCGGCTTTTTTCAGTGTCCGGAGGTGGCCTTTAGGCCCAGAATGCCCACCAGAAGCAGCGCGGCGAAGAACATCCGGGCGGGAGTGGCCGGTTCCCGGAACAGAAGCACCCCGGCAATCAGCGCCCCCAGAGCGCCGATGCCCGTCCAGACCGCATAGGACGTTCCCAGGGGCAGCGCCTTCGTGGCCTGCGCCAAAAATACAAAGCTGACAATCATTCCGGCCACGGTCAAAATGGAGAATTTCAGGTCTGTAAAGCCGTGGGAAAACTTCATACAGGTGGACCAGACCACCTCCATCACCCCTGCGATACACAGATAGAGCCAAGCCATTGTCTCTCTTCCTCTCTTTCCGGCGCCCCGGACGGGGGCGCGCAAAATAAAAAATGCACTTATCCCTGTATCTTCTAAGGCCTGCTGATACACGGATAAATGCGCTCCGCCGGCCCGGCAGCCGGACGGTTCCACACCATCATACCAGATCTCAATCAAATGTCAAGAGGCGGTTTCTCTCTTGACAGCACAGCTATCTTGTTTTACAATATAGCTGTGAAGCGCGCTGCGGCGCAAAACGGCAGCGGAGAGAGGAGGTCCGGCTGTGATTCCGTCCCAAATGCTCAAGGGCACGCTGGAGGGCTGCGTCCTGGGGATTTTGTCCCAAAAAGAGACCTATGGCTATGAGATTGCCAGCCAGCTTGCGGCCTATGGCTTCGGCGCGGTTCCGGAGGGCACCATCTACCCCCTGCTGCTGCGGCTGGAAAAGAACGGCCTGGTGTCCGCCGACTTCCGGCCCTCGGAGCTGGGCCCCCGGCGGAAGTATTATACCCTCACCCCGGCGGGGGAGGAGGAGCTCCGGCAATTTATGCAAAATTATGCCGAGCTGTCCCATGCGGTGGACAGTCTGCTGGCCGCCCTGAGAGGAGATGCACAGACATGAAAAAATCGGTAAAAGAACTTCTGGAAGAAAACAGCCGCCTGGAGAAGCAGCTTGCGCCGGGGAATCAGCAGGTGCTCACGGACATCGTCGCCTATCTCCGGGGCTCCTCCGCCCCCACGGACCGGCAGGAGCAGGTCCGCCGGGACATTTTGAATATGCTCCTGGAGGGGGAGCGGCGGGGCCAGTCCGCCCGCCAGGTCCTGGGGGAGGACGTTCACGCCTTCTGCGACGAGATTTTGGCGGCGCTGCCCCGGCGCAGCGCCGGACAACAGGCGATCTACAGCCTGAGCGTGGTCAGCCTCAGCGCGGCGATGCTGGCGGTGATCTGGCTGGTGTTCAGCCTGTTTACCGCCGCCGTCCAGGGGGCGTTCTCTCTGCTGCTGCCTGTGACAGCGGGACAGCTCCTCTCCGGACTGCTGATTGCCGCCCTCTCCTATGGCCTGGTGCAGCTTATCTGCCGCACGTCCTTCGACGCCCAGGGCCGGGCGGCCAGATGGATTACCGCCGCCCTCTTTACAGGCATGGCCGCCGTGGTGCTGCTCTGCCTGCTGCTGACGGCGCCACTGTTTTATCTCCACGCTGGAGTGGCCGCTGCTCTGATTGCGGGTTTGTACCTGACGTATAAAATCACAGACCGGATGGCGAACTGAACGGCGCGCCATCCGGTCTGAGAGACGCCCTACGGGCGTGCGGGTTTGGAGAGCAGAGCCCCGGCGGCGGCGCCCACGGCGGCGGGCAGAATCCAGCCGAAGCCGTAATCATAGAGGGGGAGCTGGGCCGCGATGGGGAGGACGTGCAGGTAGTCGTGGAGGGTCAGCACGAAGGCGGCCAGCACGGCGCCCAGGGCGGCCCCCTTGTAGAGGCCGGGGCGGGAGATCCAGCGCTGGAAGGCCAGCAGCACCACAGTGGTCATAAAGGGCGGGCAGATGACCGACAGCACCGGGCTTGCGGCGGCGATGATGGCGGACAGGCCCAGGTTGCAGATGGCGCAGCCGATGATGGCCAGCAGCACAATCCCTTTCCGGTAGGACAGCCGTCCGCCGGACATCCGCTCAAAGTAGGAGGCGGTGGCGCCGAACAGCCCCACAGCGGTGGTGAGACAGGCCAGGGCCACCACCACGGCCAGAATGACGACCCCCGCCTGTCCCAGCAGCTCCTGAGTGATGGCCACAATCAGGCCCGCCTGGTCCAGGCCATTGCCGAAGGCGGCGCCGGTGGAGGCCCCCAGATAGGTGAGTCCGCCGTATACCACCGCCAGCAGCAGGGCGGCCACCCCGGCGGAGCCGGCCACATGGCCGCGCTGCTCCCGCCAGGTGGTCAGGCCGGAGCGGACCATGGAGTCCTGGATGATGATGGCGAAGCCTGCCACAGAGAGGATGTCCATGGCCTGATAGCCCGCCAGCACGCCGTCCCGGACGATGTTGTCTGTGGCGGAGGGGGCAATCTCTCCAATGGGGCTGGCAATGCCCACCGCAATCAGAATCAAAATGCCTGCAATCAGGGCGGGGGTGAGGAATTTTCCCACAATGTCCACCACCCGGCTGGGCCGGAGGGTGAGCAGAAGCACCACGCCGAAGAACACCACGGAGAAGGGCAGCAGACTCACCCCGTCGAACAGGGGCCGGACCGCCATCTCATAGGTGGTGGCCGCCGTGCGGGGCGGGGCGATGAAGACGCCGGTGCACAAAATGGCGGCGGTGTTCAGCACCGTGCCCGCCCGGTTTCCAATGGAGAACCCCATGGCCCGGACGCTGCCGCCCCCGTGAATCATGGCGTAGATTCCCACGCAGGAGAGGGCCTCCACCAGGAAAAAACACAAAAATCCAAGAAACCAGTCCTCGCCGCCGGATTTACCCAGAAAGGGCGGGAAAATCAGATTTCCGGCCCCGAAAAACATGGCGAACAGCGCGAAACCGGAGACAAAAAATTGCCGCGTCCGCATAGAATGAAAAACCTCCTTGCGCCGCAGAGAGCGGCGGCCTCTGATACAATAAGATGGTCGAAAAAACGGCTTTTTATATCATACCGGTTTTGAAGGCCCATTGCAAGGAAAAGTTTTACCTCTTTGCGCAAAGAATGTGCAGGTGTTCCAATGACGTGCGACAAACAAAAATAGAAAATCCGCAAACCGTTGAGCAGCAGCGGTTTGCGGATTTTAGCTTTTATCCGGCAATTCCAAACCATACAAATAACGCCACACCGATCAGCCCTAGCGCAATGCCAACCTGAATGTACGGTTTTTTTTTATTTTTATCGTATTTATAAAATAACCGGGCGGCTCCGCCAATGAACAGAAGTGCAAGACTTCCCTTCCATGCCGGATTTCCTTTCACGAGACACATAATCGTCAAAATTTGTGTGGCAGCGATCATAAAATCCAATGACTCGCCTTTAGAACGAGTATCTATCTGCTCGTCACGTTCATCCTTTACAGGTCTTTGTTTCATCATGTCCTCCTACACACGCTTCTTGTAATATAATTTGACAACTATATGAATGATAAGGAACAACCCCAAAAGGAAACCTGGAATGATAAAAATACATCCCCACACTGCGTTTGCCGTCAATTTGAAACCAATGAACCCACAAACCATAAGCCCAAACAAAATAGTATATGCTATATCCAACATTCGCGACTGGCTTTTGTATTCTATCAAACGGTTCCTTTCGTCATATTCCGCAATCATATCCTCTTTTGTCGCGTGTTTCGAAAACGCTCTCCAAAACGAGTTGATTCCCATCAAAAGCAGAAATACAGAGATTACGCTGTCCCTTACCTGAACCAGCGTATTAGCAGCCGGCGAACGGAAATCAAGCGCCATCCCCACAATCGCTAACAATGTTAAAAATATTCCTGAGAGAAATCCTTTTTTGTTATAAATCTTCATATTGCTTATCCTCCAATGCTTTGTTTTCTTTTAAGCAGCATAAGTCCTCAACCGTTACGCCAAATATCTGCGCCATTCTGTAAGCAAGCATAAGAGACGGGCTGTACTGCTCCTTTTCTATGGAGATAATTGTTCTTGAGGAAACATGAACCAAATCAGCCAACTGCTGCTGTGTCATTTTTGCCGCTGTTCTCAATTCTTTTACTCTGGTTTTCACACACTTTCTCCCATCAATATGAAGTTAACTTCTTATGAAGGTAACTTCATATTAACATATAGACATATCTTTGTCAATAGAAATATGAAGTTAATTTCATATTTCCGCCCATCCGGCAAAATTTGTGGGTGTTCCGCAAACACAGCGCCGGATTAAAAAATAGAAAATCCGCAAACCGTTGAGCAGCAGCGGTTTGCGGATTTTAGTTTTAGGGATTTTTCTAAAATGTATTACTCCCACTCGTTGTTGGGCATCGTGTTTAACGGATTTTGCTTCATAAATTTGATACCTCATTTTTTTGATTATTTGATGTGTCCATATTATCCAGCCTATACGATGGGCTGTTATCAAATTGT
>CALXGC010000170.1 GCA_944387755.1 uncultured Oscillospiraceae bacterium
CCTGCTCCGCGGCCCAGTCGGCCACGAAGCGCTCCACCCGGCCGATGGCCACGGGCTCGCCCTTCACGCCCCGGACGCACTTGCCCTCGCACTGGTTCTCCTGGGGGCACACCCGGCCGGAGATGGC
Source organism: uncultured Oscillospiraceae bacterium (assembly GCA_944387755.1). The sequence continues at coordinate 128 of CALXGC010000170.1, forward strand.
AGGGAGGGCGTTGGCGTTGGAGAGAATCTCATAGGCGGCGGCGATGTCCCCCTCCGCCACCTTGGACAGAAACTCCGGGATGGGAATGCCTACCGGGCAGCCGCTGACGCAGGCGGGGTTCTTGCAGTGGATGCACCGCTGGGCCTCGTTCATAGCCTGCTCCAGGGTATAGCCCTGGGCCACCTCCAGGAAGTTGTGGTTGCGGACCTGGGGGTCCTGTTCGGGCATGGGGGTCTTGTTCATCTGCATATTAGCCATTGAGGGCGCCTCCTCCCAGACGGCAGAGGTGGGCCTCTTTCGCCTTGGTCTCAAAGTCTTTATAGGTGTTGTTCCGGGCAATGACCTCGTCAAAATCCACCTGGTGGCCGTCAAAGTCGGGGCCGTCCACACAGGCGAACTTCACCTCGCCGCCCACGGTCAGGCGGCAGCCGCCGCACATGCCGGTGCCGTCGATCATGATGGGGTTCATGCTCACGGTGGTGGGGATCTCATACTGCTTGGTGAGCTTGCAGGCAAACTTCATCATCATCAGCGGACCGATGGCGAACACATGGTCAAACTTGACGCCGCTCTTGATGAGCTCCTCCAGCTTGCCGGTGACAAAGCCGTGATAGCCGTAGGTGCCGTCGTCGGTGCACACATGGAGATCGGTGCAGGCCTTGCCCATCTCCTCCTCCAGGATAACGATGTCCTTGGTCTTAAAGCCGGCAATCAGGTCCACCTGGTTGCCCGCCTCGTGGAGGGCGCGGGCCACCGGCAGCGCGATGGCGCAGCCCAGGCCGCCGCCCAGAACGGCTACCCGCCCGTAGCCGTCCACGTGGGTGGGCTCGCCCAGAGGCCCCACAAAGTCATGGAGGAAGTCCCCCTCCTGAAGCCGGTCCAGCTCCAGGGTGGTGGCCCCCACCTTCTGGAAGATCACAGTGATGGTACCGTTTTCCCTGTCCGCGCTGGAGATGGTCAGAGGGATGCGCTCCCCGTTCCCGTCCACCCGCAGGATGATGAACTGCCCGGCCTTCGCCTTGGCGGCCACCAGCGGCGCGTGGACCGAGATCTGGCTGATCTCCGGCGTCAGCACCTTCTTGCTCACGATCTGATACTGCTGTTTCACGCTTTCTCCTCCTTATGCGTCATACCCTGGGGCGCCGCATTCCATGCCGCGCCCCACGGTCCCTCCATCCTTCTCTTTATCACAGCGCGGAAGACCGCGCGGAGATACCTATTTTCTGAACAAACGCCTGCGGCGGCAGCCGCCGTACCGGCTGTTCCGGCGGCGGCGGACCAGGCCCCGCGCCAGAAGCGCCGCCGCGGCAATCAGCAGCGCCGCCAGCAGCAGCGCTCCCACGGTGAGCAGGCTGGGACTCTTCACCAGCTCAATGGGGTTCCAGCTCTGGCTCACGTCCTTCCGGCCGTCCGGCCAGGCGCGGGAGGTGGGAATACCGTCCTCTCCAAAGCTCTGAAGGTAGGCCGCCAGGGCGTACCACTCCTTCAGCTCATGGCCGGCGCTGTCCCGGAGAATCCGGGACTCCAAATCCGTGATGGGTTCTCCGTTCTCGTCCTTGGGGACGATGGACAGCAGGCCGAAGGAGCGCTCCTCCACGGCGCTGAGCATCTGCCCGCAGTACAGGCTGGTGACGACGCAGTAGAGCCGCTCGCTCTCCGGCTTTTCTCCCGTCTGGGTGAGGCGGGCGTCCGTCACTTTATTCAAAAACATCCTGTGGGTGTTGAAGCCGTACTCTATGCCGGAGAAGTACAGCTGGGCGTCGGGCATCACAGGCGCGATGGAGGCGTCCACCTCCAGGGCCGCCCGCAGCTCCTTCCCGGTGAGGTAGCAGGACACCAGCGGCGAGCCGGCGGAGCCGTCCGCCCCGGAGCCCACGCACAGCACCTCGAATACCTGGGATGTGGTGAGGTCTCCCTTCGGCAGGGGCGCCCGGAGCACGCCGGAGGCCGTAAGCGCCGCTGCGGGGGCGTCCAATCCGCCCAGGCGCTCCGCCGCCCATAGGAAGGCGTCCGCCGTCAGCTCTCCCAGGGCGCTGCCCTCCTGGACGCCCGCCTCCGGCAGGGGGAGGAAAAAGTCGCTGCGGGTCAAAATTTCATCGCAGGTCAGGCCATAGGGCGCCAGATAGCCGATGTCCACCTGCTCCTTCCAGGTCTCCGCCATTGCGGAGAGGTTCGGGTCCTCCCCCGCCGCCCCGTCGATGGGAATCAGGCGGTAGTCCGCCACAGTCTTCTCCCCCGCCTCGTTCCAGGACAGGGTAACGCGCCCCAAATTTTCACAGTGGGAGCCCGCTGAGACGATATACGTATCCCCCACCGCCAGCGGCTCCTCCAGGGTGGTGTGGGTGTGCCCGGACACAATCAGGTCGATGCCCTCCACCGCTCTGGCCAGGTCCTCGTCCTCCGAGGTCCCCGTCTCGCTGGTACCGCTGTGGGACAGGCAGACAATCACGTCCGCCCCCTGCTCCTCCAGCCGCTCCACACACCGCTGGGCGGCGCGGGCGGGGTCCTCCAGAGCAAAACCGGAGGCGGGGGCGCTCTCATGGGCGCTCTCCCCCATCAGGCCGAAAATTCCATAGGTGACGCCGCCCCGATCCAGCAGCAGATATTCCCGCACGCCGTAGGACGCCATCTCCCGCTGGAGGTCCAGCCGGTCCGCTGCATCCTCTGCCGGGCGGTAATTGGCCATCACCAGGGCGGGCAGCGGCTCCCCGCCGCGCCGGGCGGCGGCGAGCATTTGGCAGAACCCCTGGGGCCCGTTGTCAAACTCGTGATTTCCGGCGGTTACAGCGTCATAGCCCATCGCGCCCAGGGCGCGCAGCTCCGGGGCCTGGGAGGCGGAGAGGGTCTGAAGCAGCGACCCGGAGGAGAAATCGCCCCCGTCCACCACGAGGGCCTCCGGATATTCCGTCCGCTCCTGCGCCAACGCGGCGGACAGCCGGGCAAATCCCCCCAGCTCGCCGCTCTCCTGGCTTCTGGGGAAAAAACAGGAGTGGAGGTCGTGGGTAAACAGAATGGTGGCCTCCCGCACGGGCTGTGCGGCCGCCGCGCCAAGGGGAAGCAGCGCGCAAAGCAGCGCCGCCGCGGCCAAAACGCCCAAAAATCGGTTGATCTGTCTCATGGCATCCCCTCATTCCACGGCTCTGCCGTCCAGTGCACGGTCTATTCTGCCACAAATCCGGACAATAAGCAAGAGGGGATTCTGCCTCCGGATGGGAATTCTTTGGAAAACTGTCGTTTTTCACGGAACCGCCCACAGAAAAGCCCCCTTCTGCGGGCAAATAAAACCCGCGGCTTCCGCTGCGGGGCAAACGCAGCGGAAACCGCGGACCATAGCGCTCAGTAAGCTTCTTCCGGTCAGGCCACGCCCTCCAGCTCCTCCATGGCCTCCCGTTCGCTGTCCGCCGAGAAACAGAACCGGCCGGCCCAGTCATAGACCTCCACATGTCCTCTTACCCAAACGATGCTGTAATCCATACGATTCTGCTCCTTTCGTTTTTGATGGGAACAGCTTACTGTATTTGCTGTCCTATAGACGGGACTTTTTATTTTTCTCCAAATTTTTTTGAAAAAACCGTTGACAATCCGCCGCCCCTCTGCTACAATAACACCCGTCGCCGCGAGTGTAGCTCATCTGGTAGAGCGCCACCTTGCCAAGGTGGAGGTAGCGAGTTCGAGCCTCGTCACTCGCTCCAGAAAAAAAGGACGTCCATACGGGCGTCCTTTTTGTTTTCTAAAAATACAGCGGCCGCGCAGCGGCTCTGAGGAGGCGCGCCATGACGGAATACTTTCAGCAGATCACCCGCCTGATCAACTTGCACGGAGAGGACGTGGAGGGCATGATGGTGGTCAACAAGGACGGCATCGTGGAGTACTACAAGCCGGGAAACGCCTTCGGAAAGCTGCCGGAGGAATTCGGCCGGGGCGTGGTGGGCAGCCACCTGCTCTCTGTGTACACCGAGCTGTCGGAGGAAAACAGCACCGTGATGAACACCCTGCGCACCGGCCAGGTGACGGTGGGAGAAAAGCAGGTGCTGACCCACGGCCGCTTCCGGATCACCATGGCGACCACCACCTACCCCATTCTGGGGGAGCAGGGGACGATTCAGGGCGCGGTGGACATCGCGCAGATTCTGGAGGTGCAGGACCTGCTGGGCTCCCCTGCCTTTGCTGAGGACCGCTCCATTCTGGACGGCATTGTCACCCGGAACGAGGAGATGTCCCGGCTGAAGGCGGCGGTGCGCTCCGTGGCGCAGACCGACTCCTCCGTCCTGCTCTATGGAGAGACCGGCACCGGCAAAGAGCTCTTCGCCCAGGCTCTCCACGCCCTCAGCGCCCGGAAGAGCCGCCCCTTTTTGGCGCAAAACTGCGCCGCCATCCCGGTCAACCTGCTGGAGAGCATGTTCTTCGGCACAGAAAAGGGCGGCTTCACCGGCGCCGAGTCCAAAAAGGGCCTGTTTGAGCTGGCCGATGGGGGCACGCTGTTTTTGGACGAGATAAACTCCATGGACGCCGCTATGCAGGCCAAGCTGCTGAAGGCCCTGGAGGAACAGACGGTGCGCCGCATCGGCGGCCGGGAAAACATCCATTTCGACGTGCGTATCGTGTGCGCCTCCAACGAGGACCCGGAGCTGCTGGTCCAGGAGGGCCGGCTGCGCTCCGACTTCTACTACCGCGTCGGGGTGGTGCGCCTGCGCCTTCCTCCCCTGCGCCAGCGGCCGGAGGACATCCTGCCCCTGACGGAGCACTATATCCGCGGCTTTAACCAGCGTATGCACCGGGACATCCGGGGCCTGAGCCAGATGGCCCAGGATCTGTTTCTCCGCTGGAGCTGGCCGGGCAACGTCCGGGAGCTGAAAAATACCATCGAGAGCGCGTTTAATCTGGAACACAGCCGTCTGATTACCCTGGACTCCGTCCGGGGGCTTCTGGAGAAGTTGGAGCGGCAGGAGAAGACGGCCGCCCAGGTCCAGCCCCCCTCCGCCCCAGCCGGCGGACCTCTCACCCTCCCCCAGGTTCAGGAGCGGCTTCAGACCGGCAGCGTCAATTTAAAGCGCCTGCTGGAGCAGTACGAGGCCGGCGTCATCACAGAGGCCCTCCGCCAGACCAGCCGCCTCAACGCCGCCGCGGAGAAGCTGTCCATCTCCCCTCAGAAGCTCCAGTACCGGATGGAAAAGCTTGGCCTGCGTGAAAATCCAAAATTTTTGATAAAATAAAAATTTTTTGATATTTTTATCAAAATTTTTTGATTTTTGGCTTTCTTTGGGAAAAGCGAATAGATTTCATCTCCATATTCCGAAAAAAATGCCGCTTTCTACAAAAGCCCGCAAAGTTACTTGACAACTTCGCATTGGAAACATTACACTATGAAATGAGCAAAGGCGCTGAGTTCCCTCCCAGGTCTCAGCGCCCGCTTCATTTTATTGGCATCCAATTTGCTGTAACTAATAGACAGACATGCAAGACAGGAGGCTGCACCCTATGCGCATACAGTACTGCAACGGAAAGATTTTTACCTCTGACCCGGAGAACCCCTATGGGGAGGCTATGGTGGTACAGGACGGCCGGATTGTCTGGGTGGGCGGCCAGGCCGGCCTGCCCGGCGGTCCCTATGACGGGATTGTGGACCTCCAGGGCCGGCGCGTCCTCCCCGGCTTTGTGGACGCCCACATGCACCCAGTGATGCTGGCGGACTTCAGCAAAAAGATCTCCAGCCTCCCCCCCAGGGTCAACTCCATTGAGGAGCTCAAGCAGGCCGTCCGGGACATGCGGGCGGCGCAGGGCCCCGGCCGCTGGATTGAGGGCTGGGGCTATGACGAGGGAAAGCTGGCCGAGGGCCGCTCCCCCACCCGCTGGGACCTGGACGAGGGGTGCAGCGACGCCCCCGTGTCCATCATCCGCACCTGCGGCCACATCCGCTGCGTCAACAGCAGAGCCCTGGAGCTTGCGGGCATCACCAGGGACACCCCCGACCCCCAGGGCGGCCAGATTGACCGGGACGAGAGCGGCGAGCCCACCGGCGTGCTGCGGGAAAACGCCCGCAATCTCATTACCCCCCTCATTCCGGAGACCACCCAGGCCCAGAAAGAGGATCTGGTTGTGGATTTGGGCAGGCTGCTGCTGTCCCAGGGCGTCACCGCCATCTGCGACATGGGCAGCCTGGACCCCAGCGACAACTACGGCGTGTACGCCGGAGCCATCCGGAAGGGCCTGAAACAGACCGTGGGCGTCTATTATATGTGGGACTTTTACGCCGGAAATCCGGATTTTCAAATCCTGCCGGAGCGCCTCCGCCGGGACCAGCAGCTCTTTGTGGCGGGCCTGAAGCTCATCGGCGACGGCAGCGTCTCCGGCCGCACCGCCTGGATGTACGAGCCCTATCTGGACACAGCGGACTGCGGCCTGCCTGTGTGCTCCGACGAGCTGCTGGAGAGCGCCATCGCCTTCTGCAAACAGAACCGCTGCCAGCTCTCCATGCACTGCATGGGCGGCCGGGCCATCGACCGCATTGTGGACCGGGTGTACGCCGAGGACAAGTGGACGGACGGAGACGTGCCCCACCTGCGCATGGAGCACTGGACCGAGCCCTCTGAGAGGGCCATCCGGCGCTCCGCAGAGAAGGGCCTGGCTGTGGCCACCCAGCCCATCTTCCTCTACGCGGAGATTGAGAGCTACCTGGCCAACCTGGGCGCGGAGCGGATGAAGAAGACCTATCCCATTCAGGCCATGCTGAAGGCCGGCGTGCCTCTGTGCTTCTCCACCGACGCCCCCGCCACCTCCTGGGCCGTGCCCTCCGATCCCTTCCCCAACCTGAAGGGAGCCGTCACCCGCACCGCCTGGGACGGCGCCGATTGCGGTCCGGAGCAGGCTGTGGACATCGAAACCGCCCTCCGCCTCTATACCCGCGAGAGCGCCCGCGCGGCCGGCTTCCCCGACATGGGAGAGCTGAAAACGGGCTTCCGGGCCAACTTCATCACCCTCAGCGAGGATATTCTGACAGCCGACCCCATGAAAATCGACCAGATCTGCGTCACCGCCACCTATATAGACGGAGAGAAGGTCTTTGAAAGGAGAGAGGAGACATGAAAGCTTTGTATCAGGAGGCCAGGGCCCTCCAGGACCAGATTGTGGCCGACCGCCGCTATCTCCACCAGATTCCGGAGGTGGGCATGGACCTGCCGGAGTCCGCCGCCTACATCGAAAAGCGCCTGGCGGAGATGGGCATACCGTCTCACCGCTGCGGCGTCATGGAGGAGCGCGTCCGCAAAAAATACGTGGACATGGGCTTCCCCGATATGGCCGCCTCCACCGGGGTGGTGGCCGTCATCGGAAGCGGCGGCCCCTGCATTCTCCTCCGGGCGGACTTCGACGCCCTGCCTATGGAGGAAATAAACGACCTGCCCTTCCGCTCCACCCGCAAAGCCAGCCATATGTGCGGCCACGACACCCACGCGGCCATGCTCCTGGGTGCGGCCCGGCTGCTGAAGAACCACGAGTCCGAGCTGAAGGGCACCGTGAAGCTCATGTTCCAGCCCGGCGAGGAGATGGGCTACGGCTCCAAGACCATGGTGGACGACGGCCTGCTGGAGAACCCCAGGGTGGACGCCGCCTTCGCCATGCACATCTTCTCCACCACCCCCCTGGGCCAAGTAACCTACTGCACCGGCGTCACCAGCGCCTCTCTGGACACCTTCTCCCTCTCCATCCAGGGGAAGGGCGGACACACCTCCACCCCCCACCTGTCCATCGACCCGCTGATGATTGCCAACCAGGTGTACACCGCCGCCAACCTGCTGATGACCAGAGAGGTGGACCCCAAGGCCACCGCCACCCTCTCCGCCGGCGTGCTGAAGGCGGGGACGGCCAGCAATGTGCTCCCCGACACCGCCCTGCTGCAGATGGGGCTGCGGACCTATGACAACGCGGCCCGCGCCCATATTCTGGAGCGCCTGCCCCAGCTCATTGACCACTATGTGACGGCCTGGCGGGGCCAGTACGAGCTCACGACGTTCAACTGCCCCTGCACCTATACCGACAAGGCGCTCTCCCAGGAGCTGCTCCCCGCCATTGCGGAGATGGCCGGCCCGGAGAACATCCAGGAAACCGGCCCCATGTCGGGGACGGAGGACTTCAGCTATGTTGCCGAGGCTGTTCCCAGCATGTTCGTCTGCCTGGGCGCCGGAGGGCCGGACCACTATCCCCATCACAACCCCAGAATGGTTCTGGATGAGAGCGTCCTCTTCCAGGGCGCCGCCATCTACGCCAACTGCGCCGTGGAGTGGCTCCGCCGGCATGGCTGACTGTCCCACCACAGAGAAAGGAGTGCGCGGCGCCGCGCCGCGCGGACTGCTATGGAAAAGAAAAAACGTTCCTTTGCTATCCCCCACGTCTTTGTCATCCTGACCATCATTATGGCCATCGTGTGGGCCGTCTCCTTCGTCGTCCCCAGCGGCAACTTTGAACGGGTGCTGGACCCCAACTCCGGCCGCGAAATCGTCAACCCCGATGTGTTCAATTTTGTGGAGAAGAACTACATCATGCCGGACACCTTCTTCCAGACCTTCTACAACGGCGTGGTGGGCGGCATCGGCATCATGGCCAACCTGCTCATCTGTTCCGGCGTGCTGGGCTTTCTGGAGTCCACCGGCAGCTTCTCCGCCGGCATTCACAAGCTGGTGCGCATCACCAAGGGAAAAGAGCTCAGCCTGGTGGTCATTATGTATGTCCTGTTCACCATCTTCGGTGTATTGGGCTACGGCGAGGGCGCCTACCCCTTCTACGCCCTGGGCGTGTCCGTCATCATGTCGGCGGGCTACGACCGCATGACCGGTGCGGCCGCCGTCCTGCTGGGCTCCTGCGGAAGCTTCGCCTGCGGCATGCTGAACATGTTCACCACCGGCGTCTCCCAGCAGATTGTGGGGCTGCCCATCTTCTCCGGCATGGGGTACCGCTTCATCGTCCTGGTGGTCTTCTTCACCATTGGTCTGATTTTCATCCTGCACTACGCGGTCAAAACCCGGAAGGACCCCACAAAGAGCTACTGCTTTGAGGAATATCAGAATCAGGACGCCAGCGCCTCCCTGGGAGAAGAAATTCCTATGGACTGGAAGCGCGCTCTGGCCCTGGTCGGCTTCGTCGCTCTGATTGTCATCCAGGGCTACGGCTGCGTGGCCCTCAGGTGGAGCTTCCCCAATATCACGGCGGCGTATATTATTTTCATGCTTCTTCTGGCCATCCTGTTCCGGGTGGGCCCCACAGAGATGTGCAACCGCTTCACCGCCGGCGCGGCGCGGGTCCTCGGCCCCGCCCTGGCCATCGGCTTCGCCAATGGCGTGATGGTCCTGCTCAACGAGGCCAACATTATGGATACCATCGTGTACTACATGAGCAGCGCCCTGGAGGGTAAGAGCCCCATGATCACCCTGCTGATTGTCTACATCTTTGTCACCTGCTTCAACTTCTTCGTAGTCTCCGGCTCCGGCAAGGCCGTTATGATGATGCCCATCCTCAGCCCCATGGGACAGATCCTGGGCATCAACCAGCAGGTCATGGTGCTGACCTATCAGCTGGGCGACGGTCTGACCAACTACCTGTGGCCCGCCGGCTGCGTGGTGGGCTGCTCCCTGTGCGGCATTGACTACGGCAAGTGGTTCCGCTTCGCCGTGAAGTCCATCGGCACAATGATGGTGGCCGCCTACGTCCTGATTATCATCGCCGACGCCATTCACTACGGCCCCTTCTGAGCCTTCGAAAAATTTTAAAAAATTTTTCAAAAACTGTTGACAACCCCCGATTGTTCTGCTAAAATAAGCTTCGTTGTTCGCCAAGTGCTTCGGCGGACAGCGAAGTTGGGGGTATAGCTCAGCTGGGAGAGCGCTTGAATGGCATTCAAGAGGTCAGCGGTTCGATCCCGCTTATCTCCACCAACTAAAAACACGAAAAGCCCTGGAGCCAAACAGCTCCGGGGCTTTTCTCATATTTTCCTACAGCGCCGGCAAGCGGCCGCCGCGCGCGGGAGGGGCGAGGCCCTCCCGCACGGCAGGCCGTCCGTATGCTGGCAGCGGAGGCGTCAGCTCAGCTTGGTCATAAGGGGCGCCGCGGTCTTCAGCATCAGCCGCTTTGTGCCCACGTCGTCAAAGGCAATCTCCAGCAGAACGTCTCCCCCCGTCTTCTGGACAGACAGGACCATCCCTCTGCCGAAGGTTTTATGCCGCAGCATATCCCCCTTCCGGAAGGCGTCCAGATTGACGGCGGGCTTCTCCGGCGCGGCGGACGGGGCGGTCCGGGAGGCGGATCTATACCGCTGTTGACCGGAAGCGCTGCGGCCGGCGGCTTCATATCCCCCATAGCCGGAGGTCCGGCTGGGCATACCGCCCCAGCGCTCCCTGCTGTGGGAGTTCCACCCCGACTTCTCCAGGTGTTCCGGCGGAATCTCCTCCAGGAAGCGGGAGGGCCGGTTGGTGCTGGTGTGGCCAAAAATCATTCTCTGGTGGGCGCAGGTGAGGTAGAGCTTCTGCTTTGCGCGGGTCATGGCCACATAGCACAGGCGGCGCTCCTCCTCCATCTCCTCCGGCTCGCCGATGGAGCGGACGCCGGGGAAAATCCCCTCCTCCATTCCCACGGCGAAGACCACCGGGAACTCCAGCCCCTTGGCGGAGTGTACCGTCATCAACACCACGCAGTCCTGGTCCGGGTCTTGACTGTCCAGGTCGGTATAAAGGGCAATCTCATCCAGGAAACCGGCCAGGGAGGCCTCGTCCCCGGCGTTCTCCAGGTAGCCGTTGATGGAGGTCAGCAGCTCCCGCACGTTCTCCAGGCGGGTACGGTCCTCCACCGTGTTGCGGGTCTCCAGCATGGTGGCATAGCCGGTGCGGATCAGCAGCTCCTCATAGAACTGGTCCAGGGGCAGCTCCGTCAGAAGCTGCCGCAGCTCCTCCATCAGGTTGGTAAATACCGCCAGCTTGGGGGCGGAGCGCTCCAGCTCCGGGTAGTCCCTGGGCCGGTTCAGCACGGAGCACAGCGGGATATTCTCCCGCTGTGCAATCTCCTGGGCGGTCTCGATGGTCTTCTGGCCGATTCCCCGGGGCGGGTTGTTGATAATCCGGGCCAGGCGCAGATCGTCCTCCGGATTGTTGAGCGCCGTCAGATAGGCCACCATATCCTTGACCTCCGCCCGGTCGAAGAACCGGGTGCCGCCGATGATCCGGTAGGGGATGTTGCTGCGCTTCATGGCCTGCTCCAGCTGGTTGGACTGGGCGTTCATCCGGTAGAGCACCGCGTGGTCCCTCCAGCGCAGGCCCTGGCTGTGCCCGCCCAAAATACGGGCGGCCACATACCGGGCCTCGTCGCTCTCATTCATGGCCTGGTACAGGCGGAGCTTCTCCCCCTCCCCCGCCCTTGTCCAGAGCTCCTTGCCCTTGCGGCCCTGGTTGTGGCGGATCACCGCATTGGCCGACTCCAGAATGTGTCCGGTGGAGCGGTAATTCTCCTCCAGGCGGATGGTGCGGCAGGCTGGATACTGCTTTTCAAAGGAGAGGATGTTCTCAATGGTGGCCCCCCGGAAGCGGTAGATGGACTGGTCGTCATCTCCCACCACGCAGAAGTTTTCATAGCCGCCCGCCAGGGTGGAGGCCAGCAGGTACTGAAGGTTGTTGGTGTCCTGGTACTCGTCAATGAGGACATAGCGGAACTTTCTCTGGTAGTAGGCCCGCACGTCTTCAAACTTCTGAAGCAGGCGGACGGTATGGAGGATAATGTCGTCAAAATCCAGGGCGCTGGCCTCCCAGAGCCGGCGCTGGTACTCCATGTAGATTTGGGCGATTCTTGTCTGGCGGTAGTCGCCGCTTTTTTCGCACTGGGCCCGATAGTCCTCTGCCAGCAGCATGGCGTCCTTGGCGCGGGAGATGGCGCTCAGCACAGTGCGGGGCGGAAACATCTTGTCGTCCAGATTCAGGTCTTTTATGCAGTCTTTTATCACCCGAAGTGAGTCGTCCGTATCATAGATGGTAAAAGACGAGGCAAACCCCAGGCGTTCAATCTCCCGGCGGAGAATGCGCACACAGGCGGAGTGGAAGGTAAAGGCCCACACGTCCTCCGCCTCCGGCCCCAGCATGGCGGCCAGCCGGTCCCGCAGCTCCCCCGCCGCCTTATTGGTAAAGGTGATGGCCAGAATGCTCCAGGGGGCGGCGGGCTCCAGGCGGCACAGGTTTTCCTGCCGCTCCTTGTCCGCTGGGGAGGGCGTCCCGGTTCCGGCGGCATAGCGCTCCAGAAAATCCAGGTCGCCGGGCGTAACCCACTCCGGCACCTCCTGGCTGTCCGAGCCCCGGCCGTATTTCATCAAATTGGCAATGCGGTGGATGAGCACGGTGGTCTTTCCGCTCCCCGCCCCCGCCAGCAGCAGCAGGGGACCCTCCGCGGCCAGCACAGCCTTCTGCTGCTCCGGATTCAGGCGGGCGTAATCCCGCGCGATGGCCGCCCGGCGGGCCCTGCAAAATCGAAGTTCTTCCTGATGATTCAGCATACTTTCTCCTGTTCTGTATAAAATCGGCGTGACTGATATTGTAGCGCAAACCCGATTGCCGGTCAACTGATTTGACGCTGTGTGCAATTTCAAATTAACATGTCCTGTTTTGATACAGGTCCGGCGGGCGCGCTCCCCTGGGTTTCTGAGTCCGGAGGGACAAAAAACGCCGTTCTTCCCCCCGCTCTGTTTTGGCACGGCAGTTGCTGAAAAAAGAAATATCGGAGTTTTTTTCCGGCGCGGCATCCGATATAATAAAATAAATGCAGCAAAACCCAGACCAACTTTCGGAAAGGCGGGAGGAAAAGATGAAAACAGTGGACCTTCTGATTCTCAACGGCGTCGTCATCACCATGGAGGGACCCGGTACGGGGATCATCAACCGCGGTGCGGTGGCCATCCAGGGCTCCGACATTGTCGCCGTGGGCAGGACCGAGGACATCCGGAAGGAGTACGACGGACACCGGGTCATCGACGCGTCGGACAAGGTGGTCATGCCCGGCCTTGTGGACTGCCACACCCACTCCGCCGACGCCATCGTCCGCGGCCTGGCCCAGGACGTGGACAACTGGCTGTACAACGCCTATTTCCCCCTGGGCTCCTATGTGGACGAGGAGGGCTGCCGCCTGGGCTCCATGGTCCACCTGGCGGAATCCCTCCTCAACGGGACCACCACCATCAGCGACATGGGCGGCAACGCCTCCATCGTCCTGGAAAATCACATCCGGCTGGGGGACCGGTGCGTCATTTCGGAGATGATCCACGAGATGCCCCACGACATCTACCGGTATGACCCCATGGACGTCTTCCCCTTTGACCACAGCGTGGGGGAGGCCCGGTTCCAGGAGTGCCGGAAGCTGGCCGAACAGTACCACGGCTATGAGGGGCGGATCACCTGCATGGTGGGTCCCCAGGCGGTGAACATGGTCTCCCTGGAGTTCATGGACGAGCTGTACCACTACGCCCGGTCCAACCACCTGGACATCCACATCCATGTCTCCCAGAGTATCCGGGAAAACGTCCAGATGGAAAAGCGCTATGGAAAGCGGGCCGTTCCCCTGCTGAAGGAGCACGGCTGGCTGGGGCCCGACGTACTCAGCGCCCACATCAGCCACGCCCGCCCGGAGGAGGTGCGCATGGCGGCGGAGGCCGGCTGCCGCATGGTGCTGTGCACCAACAGCATGGCCCTGATCAACGGCATTCTGCCCCCGGCGTCGGAATACCGGGAGATGGGCGGCATTGTGGGGCTGGGCAGCGACCAGGCCCCCGGCAACAACCGGAACAACATGTTCCAGGAGATGAAAAACACCGCCCTGCTGAACAAGGTCAAGGCTGGAAACGGAACCGCCTTCCCCGCCTGGCAGGTGCTGCGCATGGGCACCATCGACGGCGCCAGGGCCCTGGGTCTGGAGGACCAGATCGGCTCCCTCCGTCCGGGCAAGAAGGCGGACATCATCCTGGTGGACCTGCTCCGGCCGGAGCTGACGCCGGTCTTCCTGGACCCCATCCGCAACATCGTACCCAACCTGGTCTACTCCGCCGACGGAAGCGAGGTGGACACTGTCATTGTCAACGGCCGCATCCTGGCCGAGGGACACCGGCTGCTCCACATCGACCTGGACAGCCTCATCCGCCAGGCCAACCGGAAGGCAAAGGAAATCGCGGCCCAGCTGGCCGTCTCCGACCGTCTGACCAATCTCCCCCTGGCCCAGTGGACCAGACAGGAGCTCTATTGACCAGCCCCAGCGCACAGCGGGAGGACGCCGTCCTCCCGCTGTGCTTTTATCCGGGTTCCGGAGCGCTAAAGCACCGCCTCCGCCCAGGCCAGAATGTCATAGACTCTTGTGTAGACCAGCATTTTCAAAAACTTTCCCGCAAAACACAGCAGGAAAAACCTTCTCAGGGGCATTCCGGATCCGCCGGAGTAAATCCCCGCCACGTCGAACAGGGGCAGCGGGAGCAGCGCCAGCACAAACACCAGAATTTCCGGCCTGTGGATTCTGCGCCCCAGCGCCGCCAGACAGGCCCGGAACCTGGGGGACAGGTCCCGTCCCGTATTGCCGAAGAGGTACCCCACAAGCTCCCCCGCGGAGGACCCCAACGCCGCCGTAAACGCCACCGCCAGCGGGTTCAGAATCAGCGCGCAGCTCGCCGCTATCATCAGGCTGGGGGAGGGAAGCAGCACGGTGGCGTTGGCCAGCAGGCACAGGAAAAACAGCCCCAGGTACCCAACGTTTCCAACGTTCTGAAGCCGGTCCCGCAGGAGAAAAATTCCGATGGACAGGGCAATCAGCAGCACAAACAGGAGAACCTCCAGAACCTTCCGCGTCTTTCCCATGGTTCACCCACCGGACGCCAGTCCCAGCAGCACGGCAATGACAACCACCACCCCCAATATGGCCAGGACCAGCTGCACAATAAACAAGACAATCATCACAACCGCCACCACCGCGGCCAGTACCAGCGCAAAGGCCGCCGGGCCCGCGGCCGCCGCAATCAGAGTCAGGTTATTGACGGCGCAGCGGGTCTGGCTCCACATCGCCTTGGCGGCCAAAACCGACGCCGCTGTGGCAATCACCGCCAGAATTATCATCCCCCCGTCAATCCACCCCTGGGGCACGCCCTCGCTGAGCAGGCGCGGGGAGGCGGCGTCATAGACCGCCCAGCTCCCGGCCCCGGTCCAGACCAGGCAGGTCAGATAGTAGAGGATGTTCTTGGCCCTCTCCAGCAGCTCTGTATGCAGGGTCTCTATGTCCGAGAGCTGCATGTCAATCTGCCCGGCGGCCGCATCCACAGGCGGCCCCGCCTGGAGGGGGAGCTCCCAGCCGCTGGTCCGGGCGCTCTGAAAGGCCCGGAGATTGGACTCCAGGGCGCTCCGGCTCAGATTTAACTGGGTCTTCAATTGCAGCAGCTTCTCCCGCACGTCAAAAATCATCCCGTAGTACCGCAGCTGCACCACGTCGTCCGCCACCATCAGGACCACCAGCAGGACGGACGCCGCAGCCGCGGCCGCCGTCAGCAGAACCGGAATCCGCCCTGAGACGATATAACAGGCCAGCCCATACGCCGCCGCCCAGAACAGCGTGCCGGCGATGGCGCCGGTGAGGCCGGCCCTGGTCCTCCCTCCCGCGCGGCTGTCCACAGCGGCTGAGAGGGCGTCCAGACTCTTCCCCGTGCGGTCAAAGCGCTCCTGGGCCTGGCGCATCATCTTCTCCAGCGCGGCGTTATTTTCCACCGTCATTTGGGCGCACCTACCTCTCTGTCTGTATGTACAGGCTCCGCATTGGTTTTTGCCGGCGCAAGCCAGGCCTGAAAGCCCAGAGGCGCGGACCTGCCGAACAGCGCAAAGGCAAAACAGCCTGCCAAATTGACGCACAGCACATTTCTGTTCTCATAGATTCCCGCGGAGACGCAGAAGGGGTTGTCCGCCAAATTCAGCTGGAGCTTCTTCACCAGCTCCAGCAGTGGGGCATAGGCCCGGTAAATGCCGTCCAGGTCCTGGGCGGCGGCGGGGTGAAAGCCGGCGATCTCCTCCAAAAGCTGCTTCCCCGCCGCGTTGAGGGGCTGGTAGACCGGGTTCTCCTTCCCCCGCTCCACCAGGCGCTTGGTATAGACGGCTATGCCCACAGGCCCGTACTCCGTAAAGAAGTGCCGCAGGGGGGCGGCGTCCGCCCCGGCCTTTTGGGCGGCGGCGTCCAGCATGGACAGCAGGAGGACGGCCCGATTGAACTCGTCGCACGCCTCCGCCTGCGCCCAGTACGCCTCCGCCATCTCCTGAAGGCCGAAGCTGTATAGGAAGCCGTACAGGTCCGCCCCGGCCTTCCGGCTCATCAGCTTTTTACAGCCGCCGTCATAGAAGGCGTCCGGCGTCTGGAAGAGGGCCTGCAGCAGCTCCTCCAGGCTGGAAACCCGCCGTCCGCCGACGTCCAGCGCCCGCTGTTCACAAAAGCTGTTTTCAAACCAGTAACCTGCCAGCTCCAGCTCCCTCTGGGAGAGGTCCTCTATGCTTCTCACCAGCGCCTTTGTCTCTTCCTCCGCCTGAATTCCCTGGGTGTAGTCCAGCCAGTGGGAGACGCACTGCCTCTGGAGGAGCTCGCTGCAGACGGATGGATTCCGGCTGCGGCGCATCTTCTCCGCCAGCTCCCGGAGTCCGGCAAAGACGTACCCCTTCCAGACCAGGGGACCCGGCGTGAAGAGGTGCTTTAAAAATACGGCCAGGCCCTTGTCCCGGTCCCTCATGCGCCAGGTTTCCTCCGCCTTCTGGGCCGCTCTGGCCAGGTCCGGGCGGAAGGATTTAAAAAAGTTCTCAAAATACTTCTCATAGAGGAGTTCCACCCCCTCCTTCCAGTGGGCGGCGTCCTTGGTAATCCCCTCAAAGAGGCTCTGCTCATCCCGGTACTCCTCCCCCAGCATTCGGAAGGGCCTGGGCCACTCGTCCCCCTCCGCGCCGCCGGTGTAGCTGTGGTCCTCCAGCCAGCGCTTCACATCCGCATACCCAAAACGGTACCGGGAGTCATAGCGGCACAGGCCGCAGAGGAGGTTCTCCAGCTCTCTCCGGTGGGGGTCCGTCCTGGTGAGGGGCAGGCGGCCCTGCCGGACCGCCAGCGTCACCATGGCCGGCGTCATACACTGGTACACAAAACGCCCTTCAAACAGAGAGCCCAGGGTGACGCCCAGGGAGTAGTAGTCGCTGGCCTCGTCGAAAAAGAAGGCCGACTCCCCGGCGGACACGGCCAGCACCGTCTCCGGCGCCCGGTAGCCGTCTGTGCCGGCAGTATGGACCGTCG
Source organism: uncultured Oscillospiraceae bacterium (assembly GCA_944387755.1). The sequence continues at coordinate 17,432 of CALXGC010000170.1, forward strand.
CGCCGGCCCTGGCCAGCTTGGCCACGCCGAAGTCTCCGATGACCACCCGTCCGTCCAACAGGTAGAGGTTCTCCGGCTTGAGGTCCCGGTGCAGAATCCCGGCGCTGTGCATACTGTGCAGGGCCTCGTTGAGGTACTCCGTCAGCGCCACAATTTCCTCAAAGGAGTAGGGCGGACGGCCCGACAGGTCCCCCTCCCGGCAGTAGGGCGTAATTTCAAAGTAATACCGGCCGCCCCCCACCTCGGCCAGTCCAATCTCGCGGACCGCCAGGGTGTACTTCTGCCCCTCCTCCGTGCTCATGTACTCCAGCACCTTGGTCCGCGCCTCAATGGAGGAGCCCCGGCCGTCCACCGGCTCGAAATAGACCTTCGCCGCCGCCTCCCGGCCGTCGGGCGCGGTGCACAGAAGCACGGCGGACTCTCCCCCCTCTCTGGACAGAGTCCGCTGGATGGCGTACCGCGTCCCGGCGGAGGACACCAGCTCTCCCAGCTCCTCCACAGCCTGCCGGAACTCGTCTATGTGGGCATAGGCCCGGGCCGTTGCGCCGGACATCACCTGCACAGAGTCCAGCATTCCATCCACGGTGCGCCGCCACCCCTCGTCCACTTGCGTGGCCTGACGGCCCTGGGCCTCCCGCGCCCGCCATCCCTCGTCCACCTGGGTGGCCTGACGGCCCTGGGCCTCCCGCGTCCGCCACCCCTCGTCCACCTGGGTGGCCTGACGGCCCTGGGCCTCCCGCGCCCGCCATCCCTCGTCTACCTGAGTGGCCTGACGGGCCGGCAGCGCCTCATTCTCTCTGATATGCTCCATAGTTTCTCCCCCTACTCCGTTTATTTCGGCTGCGCTCAGTCCAGGACAAACGGGACCTGCTCCACCGGCGCGCGCTCCCCCTGACCGGCGCACAGGCAGACTGTGATGTTGTCCTCGCTGCCGGCCTCCAGAGCCGCCGCCGCAAGCCGCTCCGCCAGCGCCTCCAGATCTCCCCCGCCGGACAGCAGTCTCTTAATCTGCCGGTCTCCCATGCACTCCCAGAAGCCGTCGGAGCAGAGGAGAAAAATTTCTCCCGGTCCGATGGGCACGTTGGAGATATAGAGCTCCGGCGGCGGGCTGTCCGTCCCAATGCACCGGCTGATGATGTTTCTCTGGGGACTGACCAGGGCCTCCTCCTCTGTCATCCGGCCCTGCTCCACCATCCGCTGCACCACGGAGTGGTCCACCGTCATTCGCGCCAGGCTGAAGCCGTCATACCGGTACACCCGGCTGTCCCCCGCATGGAAAATCAGGGTCTTTTCCGGGCAGAACACGCACCCGGCGATGGTGGTGCACATCCGCCCATACTGGGGGAACTCCCGTTTTTTCTCCCAAACCGCCTCTCCGGCCCGCTCCAGCGCCTGGGCCAGCCCCTCCGGGCTGGACAGCGCCTCCGGCGGCGTCTGTTCCAGCACAGACAGTGCCGTCTCCGCCGCCAGGCCGCCCCCGGCGTACCCGCCGCAGCCGTCGCACACCGCCGCCGCACAGGGCAGGGAGGCCTCTCCGGCCCAGGAGCCCGCCTCCAAAATCCGCCCCGGCAGCAGGGCGCGGTCGTCGCCGCTCTCCCGGCGGCCCTTTTCCACCCTACAGGCCAGCGCAATTTTCATCGCTCATCACCTCAAATGCCAGGCCGCCGTCCGGGCCCAGGCGGCACCGGAGGGCTCTGGGATTCTCCGCCAGCGTACAGATAAAGCCCGCCAGAGGGTTCAAAAATTCCCGCTCCAGCATATTGCCCACCCCACGGCCGCCGTTGCCGCGCTCCAGCACGGCCCGGCGGCGCAGCTCGTCCCGGACCTCCTCCGTGACAATCGCAATGCCCTTCTCCTCCCGGACCGTCTGGCAGATTTTGCCCAGCTTATAGTCGCAGATTGCCTCGGCGTCCGGCTTGTTGATGAACTGGAAGACCACAATGTTGTCGTCTCCCAGCCGGTTGAGCAGCTCCGGCCGGCCGATATTGTTGAAGTAGTCCTTGACGCCCCCGGTCAGCTGCTCCGTCACCTTTCGCCGGAACTCCGGGGTATCCTCCCGTTCGGGGTCCTCGATGGTGATGGCGGGGACCCGCCGGGCGGTTCCGAAGGGCTCTCCCGCAGCCTCCTTCGTCAGGCCGATGTTGCTGGTGAAAATAATGATGGTCTCCCCAAAGTAGACGGTGTTGCCCTGGTTGTCCGTCATGCGGCCGTCCTCCAGGATCTGAAGAAACTTGTCCAGGATGGTGGGGGAGGCCTTCTCAATCTCATCAAAGAGCAGCACGCTGAAGGGCCGGGACTTCACGGCGTTGGTGAGCTGCCCGCCGCCTTCATAGCCCACATACCCCGGCGGCGCGCCGAAGAGCTTCTGGTCGCTCTGCTCCAGGCGGTATTCGCTCATATCAAAGCGGATACAGGCGTTTTCATCGCCGAAGATGGCCTCCGCCAGCGCCTTGGCGGTCTCGGTCTTGCCCACGCCGGTGGGACCGGCAAAAAACAAAATGCCCTTGGGCTTATGGGACGCCCCGGAGTGCTGAAGTCCGGACAGGCCCTTCACAGCCCGCGTCACCACCGCCTTCACCTTGCGCAGCGCCTCGTCCTGTCCCTTGACCCGCTCCTCCAGCTTGCTCTCAATGTGGACGAGAATGTCGTTCTCCAGGTTTTCCCACGGGTTGTCCAGCACGCCGTACTTGTACAGCCGGAAGGCCAGGCTGATTTCATCCGGCTTGATGCCCTTCCGGCGGGCCAGGCGGAGGATCTGCTTGATTTCCTGGAGCTGGAGGCCCTCCGTCTCCGCCACAAACTGCTTCCCCGGCTCATAGTTCTCCCGGCTGAGCAGCTGGAAGGGCGCCAGGTCGCCGTATAAATTCTCCAGGTACAGCCGCCGGGTGTTCCGGTCCGGCTTGTTGATGGATATGGTCCGGATGTTGGGGTTGTTCAGATAGACCCAGGCGGGGATGTCGTTGTACTTATCCACCACCAGAATCAGTGAGTTGCAGAAGAGCTGGGAGGCCTGCCCGGCGGCGGTGGCCGCCATCAGGTTCAGAAACATGGTGTTGGCCTCCGCCTGACGGAGATTGCAGGCGTCCAGCCGGGAGGCGAAATTCAGGACAAACGCCACATTTTCGTTCTCCCCTCCGCGGACGGCGTCGGTGATGGCGGCCCGGATGATCTCGCTGACCCAGATATACTGCTCCGTCTCCGCCGCGCTCCGGCCTCTCTTCCTGCCGCTGGGCATCAGGCAGAGGGTGCAGCCGTGATTTTTCGTGGTCTCCGTGCAGGAGTAGCCCTCAAAAAGCGGCATGAGCGCCTCCCGCTGGGCCTCCATATCGGCCTGACAGCAGTAGAAGCCGTCCACGGGGTCGAAAAAATACAGCGCCGTCCTCTCCTCGTCCACAAGGCTTCGGATGGCCTGGTCCAGATTGTCGGTGTCCAGAAAGGAAACCCCGTCCTCCCCATAGCTGAAGCAGGGGTACTCGTCGTAGACGTTGCCCTCCAGGATGATGCCGCTGTTGATGCCCAGAAAGGCGCGCAGCTCCCGCTGCCACTTTGGAATGCTGTTCTCCCTCAATTTCGCTCCCTCCGATCCTGTATGCCGGTGATGATGACCGCCCCGTTGTGGGAAAAGCTCTCCAGAAATCTGCCCCGCTCCATATAGGCCCGGTAGCGGCCGGCCAGCTCCGGGGTCAAAAAATGTATGCCCTGATTTTCGGACCCCCGGAGGGCGCATCCGCAGTTGAGAGCCTCAACATAGGGGCCGTCTATCAGCACGTCTGTCAGTCCCAGGCAGTCCAGACCCGCCCGGCCCGCCGCGCCCTCCTGAAGCTCCTCCAGTCGGAAGCCGGTGTAGACCAAAATGTCGCCAAAATCCCCCCGGACGGCGGTCAGAAGCTCCCGCAGGCCCTCCGCCTGTTCAAAGGGCTCTCCCCCGGAAATGGTCAGGCCGTCACAGCCGCGCCGGGCGGCGGAGCGGAGAAGCTCCGCCAGCAGGCTCTCGTTTGCCTCGTGGGACGTGTGGGGCTGGAGCTCCGGGGAGATACAGCCCCGGCAGCCCCTTGTGCAGCCCTGCACCCACAGCGCCGCCCGCTCCCCCGGCCCCAGGGAGTGGACCGGGGCGATCATCCGCGCAATTCTCATTGAATCTGGACCCGAAAGGCCATGGACGCGGCGTGGTGCCCCAGAGTGAGCTCGTCCCCGTCCCGAAGGACCTGCTCCCCACCGGGGTCCAGAAACCGGCGGTTCACCGCCGTGCCGTTGCGGGAGTGGTTGTCAATGACCACCCAGTCCCCGTCCCGGAAGGTCAGGTAGCAGTGCTCATTGCCCACATAGGGGTCCTGCTGCAAAAAGCTCCCGTACTCCGCCGCGCGCCCCAGCAGGAGGGGCAGTCCCTCCTGGTCCGCGCGCAGCGTAAAGGAGAGCGCTCCATACCGGAGGGCCGTCAGCGTCAGCGTCTGCCCGGTCAGACCGCTCCGGGCCGTCTGGACGCCCTCCAGAAGCGCCGTCCAGAGGGATTCGCCGTTCTCCTCCGGTTCCTCCGGTTCCTCCGGCGCTGCGGCGTCCTCCTGTTTCTCCTCCGCGTCCAGATACAGCGCCGGCTTCACAGCGGCAATCCGGGCCTTGTGGCAGTTCCAGCAGGCCTTCACCCCTCTGGAGGGGTCTAAAGTAAAATTTTCCGCGCCGCAGGCCGAGCACTTCTGTACATACACCGGCAGGTCCGGATTGATCTCCCCCCGCTGCTGGGGCGGGATGGTCTCCAGGTCCGTCAGGCGGCCCGGCGTCTCCCGCAGGTCCGCTCCGCACCGGCAGACCTGCGCCGAGAGGTCGTGGTAGAGGCCGCAGGCGCACAGCTTGCATGGAATTTTCCTCATGCTCTCTCTCCCCTTTGTTGTCTGGCCAGCTGCTTCTCTTCCCGGCCCGTCTCACGGACGCCCGCGTCCGCCCCCTGGCCGGTCCACGCGTTTCCATCCAGGGTCCGCCAGTCCTCCACCGTGAGCACCTGCTCCGCCGCGGCGATCTCCTCCGGGTCGTACAGGATGAACCAGTTCTCCCGCAGGCGCTGGTAGAGGGTCCGCATTTTGGCGCAGTGGGCCTTCTGGACCGCCGCCGCCCGTCCGGCGTCTCCATCCGAAGAGATGGCCTGCATGACGGCGGTGCCGTCC
>CALXGC010000171.1 GCA_944387755.1 uncultured Oscillospiraceae bacterium
ACACCGAGCCGGTGGACAACTCCATGGTGCTGCTGAACATGTTCCTGGCCTATGGCCTGCCCCTGATCGTCATGGTGGGCCTGTTCTGGTTCCTGTTCCGGGGCGTGGGCGGCAAGGGCGGCATCGGCGGCATGGGCAACCTGGGCAAGTCCAACGCCAAGGTCTATGTGGAGAAAAAGACCGGCGTCACCTTCCGGGACGTGGCCGGTCAGGACGAGGCCAAGGAGTCTTTGGAGGAGATCATCGACATCCTCCACAACCCCCAGAAGTACACCGAGATCGGCGCCAAGCTGCCCAAGGGCGCGCTGCTGGTGGGCCCGCCGGGCACCGGCAAGACCCTGCTGGCCAAGGCCGTGGCCGGAGAGGCCGGCGTCCCCTTCTTCTCCATCAGCGGCTCCGACTTTGTGGAGATGTTCGTGGGCATGGGCGCGGCCCGCGTCCGGGACCTGTTCAAAGAGGCCGCCAAGATGGCCCCCTGTATCATCTTCATCGACGAGATCGACACCATCGGCAAATCCCGCGACAACCGCATGGGCGGCAACGACGAGCGGGAGCAGACCCTGAACCAGCTCCTGGCCGAGCTGGACGGCTTTGACCCCGGCAAGGGCATCATCGTCCTGGGAGCCACCAACCGCCCGGAGGTGCTGGACAAGGCACTGCTGCGGCCCGGCCGCTTCGACCGGCGCATCACCATCGACCGGCCCAACCTGGCCGGCCGCCTGGCCACCCTCCAGGTGCACACCCGGAAGATTAAGCTGGCCGAGGACGTGGACCTGAAGAAGATCGCTCTGGCCACCGCCGGATGCGTGGGCGCGGACCTGGCCAACCTGGTCAACGAGGCCGCCCTCCGGGCCGTCCGCCACGGCCGGCGGCTTGTGACCCAGGAGGACCTGCTGGCCTCCTTCGAGTTTGTCATCGCCGGCAGCGAGAAGAAAAATTCCGTCCTCACCGAGTTCGAGAAAAAGCTGGTGGCCTACCACGAGGTGGGCCACGCCATGGTGGCCTATAAGCAGAAAAACGCCGAGCCGGTGCAGAAAATTACCATCGTCCCCCACACCGAGGGCTCCCTGGGCTACACCCTCCTCATGCCGGAGGAGGATAAGACCAACCTGCGCACCAAAGAGGAGCTGATGGCCCAGATTACCGTCTCCATGGGCGGCCGCGCCGCCGAGGAGGTGGTCATGCACACCATGACCAACGGCGCCTCCCAGGACATCCAGGAGGCCACCAACATCGCCCGGAACATGGTGGCCATGTTCGGCATGAGCGACGAGTTCGGCATGATGGCCCTGGGCTCCATCCGGAACCAGTACCTGGACGGCGGCTATGGCCTGGACTGCGCCCAGGAGACGGCGGCTGTGATGGATAAGGCCGTCAAAGCTCTCCTGGACCAGTGCTACAAGGACGCCGTGGCCCTGATTCAGGACAATCTGGACGACATTCATAAGGTCGTGGCCTACCTGCTGGAGAAGGAGACCATCACCGGCGGCGAAATGGTGGCCATCATCGAGGGCCGGGACCCCGCCCTGGTGGAGGACGCCTACGCCTCCACCCACGGAGAGCGGAAAAAGCCCCTCCCCGGCGACATTGAGCCCCCCGCCAAAAATATCCACATCATCAGCGAGGAGATCAAGGCCCCCCTCCCCCTGGAGGATGGAGACCAGACCCCCAGCACAGACGGCGCAGAGAACCAGCCGGATATGGATACCCCCTCCGGCCAGCCGGAAGAGCCGGAAGACCACAAGGAATAACCCAAAGCGCCGCGGAACACGTTTCGTTCCGCGGCGCTTTTCGCTCCTTCCGGCGGTCGCGCCGGGCCGCCGCGCCCCACGCACGTCCGTTGTTGCCGTAGGGGCGGGTCCAAGACCCGCCCGCCGGTTAAACCCCCTCCGCCTCGCTTCGCTCGGCACCTCCCCCGAAGGGGGAGGCTTTGGCGGCGCGCCGGGGTCGTCGCGCCCCACGCATACGCCCGTCATTTGCCCCCTTTTGAAAGGGGGTGCCGCCCAACGGGCTGCGGGGGATTGCAAAACAGCGGGCGCACAATGTGCGCCCCTACACCGGCGGGCGCACCGGGGCCGCCGCGCCCCACACACGTCCGCCCCCTCATCCGGCGCTTCGCGCCACCTTCCCCCCCGGTGGGGGGAAGGCTTTTAACCGGCGCGTACAAAAAATTCTTGACTTTAATACGAATTCGTATTATACTTAGCCAGTACGAATTCGGACCATAAAGGAGGCGGCGCTATGGACTGTGACCGGGAGCTGCTGGACCGGTTTTATCTGTGCACCAATAAAATGGACGGGCTGTACTATCTGGCGGCCCGGCGGCTGGGGGTGAAGGAGAACGCCTTTGCCCTGCTCTATGCCCTCAGCGACGGAACGCCCCGCTCGCAGAAGGAGCTGGCGGAGGAGCTGCTGATTCCCAAGACCACGGTGAACACCATTGTCAGGGAGTACATGGACCTGGGGTATTTGGAGCTGCTCCCCAACCATGCCAGAGAGAAGACGCTGATTCTTACGCCGGAGGGGCGGGAATACGCCCAAAAGGTGCTGGAGCCGGTCTACCGCGCGGAGGAACAGGCCCTGCACCGGACGCTGGAGCGCTTCTCCCCCCAGTTTGTGGAGGCGGTGGAGGCGCTGACGGAGCACCTGACCCAGGAATTCCGGCGGGAAATTTTTGAAAAACTCTGACAGAAAGGATTTTTTGCGCGTATGGACCACAACACGCTGTTTGCCAAGACGCCGCCGGGCCGGCTCTTTTTTATGGCCGCCCTTCCCGGCTCCATCGGAATGCTGGCCTCCGCCCTGTACCAGCTCATTGACGGAATCCTGGTGGGACAGGTGCTGGGAGAGGCGGCCTTTGCCGCCATCAATTTGGCGATGCCCTTTGTGATCATCAACTTTGCTCTGGCGGACCTCATCGGCGTGGGCTCCGCCGTCCCCATCTCCGTCCGCCTGGGGCAGCGGGAGGAGAAGGCGGCCAACAATATTTTCACCTGCGCCTGCCTGCTGATTGTGGGAACCGGGTTTCTCATCGGCGCGGCGCTCTTTTTCATGGCCCCGCTGCTGATGGAGCTGATGGGGGCGGAGGGGGAGCTGGCCAGTCTGGCCGCCCAGTACCTGCGGGTGTACGCCCTGTTCTCCCCCCTGACCACCATCATCTTTGCCTCGGACAACTACCTGCGCATCTGCGGGAAAATCCGCATGAGCATGTGGCTGAACATTCTGATGTCCATCTTAACCGGCGTATTTGAATTTGTCCTGCTGGTGCTGCTGGACTGCGGCATCTGGGCGGCGGCCTTTGCCTCCTCCCTGGGCATGGTGGCCTGCGTGGCCATCGCCCTGACCCCCTTCGCCCTGGGAAAATTTCAGCTCCGGTTTTGCCGGCCCCGGTTCTCCTGGCCTATGGTGCGGCAGATTGTCGCCTGCGGCAGTCCCAACTTCCTGAACAATATCTCCGGCCGCGTCACCTCCATCATCATGAATTTCGTCCTGCTCCGGGTGGGGGGACAGAACGCCGTGTCCATCTACGGCATTCTCATGTATGTGGACGGCCTCATCCAGCCCCTGATGTACGGCTGCTGCGACTCCCTTCAGCCGGCGGTAAGCTACAACTGGGGAGCGGGCAGCAAGGGCCGCATTCTGGCCATCGAGAGGTACTGCTTCTCCGCCGTGGCCATCATCTCCCTGCTCTCCGCCGCCGTGCTGTTCCTGTTCCCCAACATGGTGACAAACCTGTTCCTGTCCGGCATGGACGGGACGTTTTTGGAGACCGCCCGGCTGGCCATCCAGCTCTTTGCCTTCACCTATGTGACGCGGTGGTTCTCCTTCGCCGTCCAGAGCCTCATGACCGCCCTGGAGCAGGCGGGCTCCGCCTCTCTCATCTCCATCTCCACCGCCCTGATTTTCCCGGTGGTCCTGCTGGCCGCCCTGTTCCCCTTCGGCCTGACGGGGATCTGGCTGAATTTCGCCGGCAGCTCCCTTCTGGCGGGACTGCTGGCCGGCATACTCCTCCTCCGCTTCTGGAAGAGGCGCTGGAACGCCGCCGTCCCCACCTAAAAAAAGCCGCCCGCGGGGCGGCTTTTTTGCCGGCCGGAGGCAAAGCGCCTCTTGCCAAGGGGTGGAATCCGTGCTATACTATCCCTATCAAACATTTGTACCAGGAGGAATTGCCTATGACGCTGGTGCTGTGCGCCGACGACCGGTGCGGCCTGTCCTTCAACGGCCGCCGTCAGAGCCGCGACCGCCTCGTATCGGAGGACCTGCTGGCCCAGGCGGCGGGCCGCCTGCTCTGGATGGAGCCCGGCTCCCGCCCGCTGTTCCCGGCAGAGGCCCCCGCCGTCCGGACTGCGGAGCGGCCCTGGACCCAGGCAGGAGCGGAGGACCTGTGCTTTCTGGAGCTTCAGGACCCGGCGGAGGCCCTGGCGAAGGCCGGCGCGCTGATTGTCTACCGGTGGAACCGGCACTACCCCTCCGACCGGAAGCTCCCGCTGCCCCCGGCGGGCTGGCGGCTGGCCGCCCAAAGCGAGTTTCCGGGCCGCTCCCATGAAAAAATTACAAAGGAGATCTATCTGCCATGCAACACGTAAAGCGCGCAACCCTGTCCCTGCTTCTGCTGCTGTGCCTGCTGCTGTCCGCCTGCGGACAGCTCCCCAGCCAGACGCCCGCCTCCTCCGACGGCATTCCGGCCTTCTCCGGCGAGCCCTATGTGGTGCTGGAGGACAACCAACCCACCTTTACCGAGGATGAACTGACCACACAGGCCTTCGAGGAGTACAGCCCCCTGGACAGCTTGGGCCGGTGCGGGCCCGCCTACGCCTGCGTGGGCCTGGAGACCATGCCCACCGAGGACCGGGGGTCCATCAGCCAGGTCAAGCCCTCCGGCTGGCAGACCGCCGAGTACAGCACGGATTTGGTGGACGGCGGCTATCTGTACAACCGCTGCCACCTCATCGGCTTCCAGCTCACCGGAGAGAACGCCAACGAACAGAATTTAATTACCGGCACCCGCTATATGAACGTGGACGGTATGCTCCCCTTTGAAAACCTGGTGGCCGACTATGTAAAAGAGACGGAAAACCATGTGCTCTACCGGGTGACGCCGGTGTTCGCCGGGGACGAGCTGGTGGCCAGAGGCGTGGTGATGGAGGCCCTCTCCGTGGAGGACGGAGGCGAGGGCGTGTGCTTCTTCGTCTACTGCTACAACAACCAGCCGGGGATTGAAATCGACTACGCTACCGGGGACAGCTGGCTCTCCGGCGAGACGCAGCCCGAAGAGGACGTCCAGACCGGCCAGGGGACGGAGCACAGCTATGTCCTCAACACCAACTCCAAGAAATTTCACCTGCCTGACTGCTCCGGCGCGGCCAATATGAGCCCCGAAAACCGCCAGGAGTACACCGGAACCCGCCAGTCCCTGATTGACCAGGGGTACTCCCCCTGCGGAATCTGCGACCCGTAACAGGGACGCGCCAGGGCGCCGCGCCCCACACACGTCCGCCATTTGCCCCCTTTTGAAAGGGGGTGCCGCCGAAGGCGGCGGGGACACAAGCACCGCAAAATAAGGTATGTCCTTCGGACAGGGACCACAAGATAGAGGGGGCAAACCTAGAAAGATCTCTCCAAAGGAAAGCGGCCCCCGGCCCACTTATCAGAGGCAGAAGGGACAGGGCGGGTTTCGGCGGCCGCAAGGCCGCCAAGGGGACCCGCCCGTCGATACAATGCACACGCTCCTTGTCTCTCCGTCTTTCCGCCGTGCCTCCCATTATACCCCCTGGTCAAGGGTAAAGGCTGCGCCCGGCCGCCTTGCGGCCGCCCTTGACTGGCGGGGGTATTGGTCGGCAAACCGGCGGAAAGCCGGGCTCGACAAGGAGGAAAAGACATGACACAGAACAGACTCACGAACACCGCACGCCGCGCCATCTACCGGCGGGACGGCTACCGGTGCGCCCTCTGCGACAGCACCAAGTACCTGCAAATCCACCACATCATCAGCCGGGGGGCGGGCGGAACGGACCACCCGCACAACCTGATTACCCTGTGCGCGGACTGCCACGCCGCCGCGCATGGAATGCTGCTGCGGGACTGGCAGGACGTGACGGAGGAAACCATCGAGCAAGCCATCATCGAGTACCTGTCCGACCTGTACGCCGAACAGGGAACCATCTGGAACCCCTACCGCACCCCCTACGGAAAAAAAGCCCCCCTCTAACAGGGGGGGCTGCGGGACCGGTGGAAAACCCGGTGGAAACCGGTCCCGCTCATACCCCACCACAAACCGGCGGATATTTTTTTCAGTGGTGCCCACCCCTAAACGTCGGTGGTCGTGGGCTGCGTGGGGTACCACCCCGCCTTGCGCGCCCCTCCGGGCCGCCCGGCGGTCCGCCTGGCGGCCAGACAAGTGCCGCTCTCTGCTCCGTCTCCTGGCCGCCCGGCGGCCCACTCGTGCGCCCGTCGGGCTGCGCCGCTGCGCGGCTTGGCTATCGCGCGCGCGGCTTCCCTTGTCCGCCGTTGGTGGTCGTGGGGCAAAAAAAGAAGGAGGTGTCCTATAAAACGGACTTTGAAGCGATAAAGAGGGACTACAAATATCTCACGGCAGAAGAGCGCCGGATACTCGAAGCGGGAATACAGCAAGGAGCAACGCCGGGGCAATTGCTGGCCGCCCTGATAAGGGAGAGGGAGAGGGCAGGCAGGAAGGCAGCGCTCAACGCCGCCTCAGACCATGACAGAAGGACCCTAGTAGGCGTAAGAGTACCGCGCACGCTGGCCGACGCGGTAAAACAAGCTGCGGAGCGGGACGGGAAATCGACATACAGATTCCTGGTTGACTTACTAGAACAAATGTGCTACAATAAGCCATACCGCACAGGGGACGGCCAACCCTAGCGTGTTCATAAAACATTCCCGTGGCGGCTCAACCGGCGTTACCGTTCGCCGGTTGAGCCGCCGCCAAAATAGATTGACGTACCGCCGGGGGGTGGGCCGCTCCGCTCGCTACAGGCGGCAGTAAAGGCCGCCTTTGCTCGCTGCGCGGCCCACCCCCCTTCTTTCCGACCGTCCGCCACGTGAACCAACCGCCATTTGCCCCCTTTTGAAAGGGGGTGCCGCCGAAGGCGGCGGGGGATTGTGTAACGACGGGCGCGCCGGGTCGTCGCGCCCCACACACGTCCGCCATTTGCCCCCTTTTGAAAGGGGGTGCCGCCGAAGGCGGCGGGGGATTGTGTAACGGCGGGCGCGCCGGGTCGTCGCGCCCTACATATACGTCCGTCGCCGTAGGGGCGGCCCTTGCGGCCGCCCGCCAACCAACCGCCGTCTGCCTCCTGCATTTTGCGGGGGCGGACCTTGTGGGGTCAGGAAAAGCATGGTATAATTTCCACAGGCTTCAGAATACCATGGGAGAGCGGAGCCCATGGAGAAATTTTTGGAGAAATGGAGCGTGTGCGTATGAAACAGATTGTCAACAGCCTGCCTTTCCGCCTGCTGGTGGGCGTGGCGGCGGGCATTGTCCTGGGCCTGGCCTGCGACGGACCGGCGTGGGGCCGGAACGTGATGGAGGTGGTGCTCACCGTCAAGGAGCTGCTGGGCTCCCTCATCAACTTCTGTGTGCCGCTGATTATCATTGGATTTATCGCCCCGTCCATCACCCGGCTGAGGCAGAACGCCTCCCGTATGCTGCTGCTGGCGCTGGTTTTGGCCTATGGCTCCTCGGTGATTGCGGCGCTGCTGTCCATGTCGGCGGGGTACGCCCTCATCCCAATTTTGTCCATCGCGCCGGCGGCGGAGGGCCTCAACGAGCTGCCGGAGCTGCTCTTCAACCTGGAGATCGCCCCGGTGATGTCGGTGATGTCCGCGCTGGTGCTGTCGGTGCTGCTGGGCCTGGCGGCCACCTGGTCCAGGGCGGAGGTGATCACCAGGGTCCTGGAGGAGTTCCAGCGGATTGTGGTGGAGATTGTGGTGCGGGTGGTCATCCCCATTCTGCCCTTCTTCATCGCAGGCACCTTCTGCGGCCTGGCCTATGAGGGTTCCATCACCAGACAGCTCCCGGTGTTTCTCATTGTGATTCTCATCGTCATGGCGGGCCACTACATCTGGATGGCGGCGCTGTACGGGGCGGCGGGGCTCTACACCGGCTCCAACCCCTGGGAGGTGGTGCGCCACTACGGCCCCGCCTATCTCACCGCCGTGGGCACCATGTCCTCCGCCGCCACCCTGGCGGTAGCGCTGCGGTGCGCCCGGAAGTCCAGGGTGCTCCGCCCCGACATGGTGGACTTCGGCATTCCCCTGTTCGCCAACATTCACCTGTGCGGGTCGGTGCTGACGGAGGTGTTCTTCGTCATGACCGTCTCCCAGATTCTCTATGGCGAGATTCCCGCCCTGCCCACCATGGCGCTCTTCTGCTTCCTGCTGGGGGTGTTTGCGGTGGGCGCCCCCGGCGTGCCCGGCGGCACGGTGATGGCCTCTCTGGGGCTGATTATCAGCGTGCTGGGCTTTGACAACACGGGCACCGGCCTGATGATGACCATCTTCGCCCTTCAGGACAGCTTCGGCACCGCCTGCAACATCACCAGCGACGGGGCGCTGACCCTGATGCTCACCGGCTATGCAAAGAAGCACGGCATTGAGGAGGTCAAGACGGGAAGCGTTCTGTGAAAAAGCATAAAAAAGCCGCGTCTCTGCCTGATTTCAGGGGGAGACGCGGTTTTTTTGCCCGGAGAGGGGGAAATTTTGCGTTAAAATTCAGGGGGCGGCAAAATCACAGGATGGACAAACGGGGAGAATATGGTATAATAAACACTGATTTTCTGCCGCCATTGGGCGCAGAAGCGAGAGATTCAGAAGGAAAAGGGCGGCCGGCGGGCCGGCGCGCCCCATGTTCGGAGGGAAAATTGTGTCTGAGCGAAATTATGCTTCCTATGATTCGCCCCAGGGCGAATCCCGGCCCCGGAGCCGCCGCCCATCGGAGAGCCGGCGGAACCGCCCGCGGAAGAAGCGCAGCTTCGGCCGCACGGTGATATGGGCCGTGGGCACCCTTCTGCTGGTGGCCATTGTCACGGGGTCGATTATGTGCTGCTTTGCGGCGGTGTATATCCGCAACACCATCCTGCCCAAGTCGGAGATGGACCTGTCCACCTTCAGCCTGAGCGAAAACAGCGTCATGTACTACCAGGACAGCAGCGGCCAGTACCAGGAGCTGGGCCAGGTGCTCACCTCCATCAGCTCCCAGTGGGTGGAGTACGACGAGATTCCCAAGTATCTCAAGGACGCCGCCGTGGCCATCGAGGACCGGCGCTTCTACACCCACCACGGGGTGGACTGGTGGCGCACCGCCCAGGCGGTGGTGAGCATGTTCACCGGCGGGGACATCCAGGGCGGCTCCACCATCACCCAGCAGCTCATCAAAAACCTGACCCAGGAGAACGAGGTGACGGTGAAGCGGAAAGTCACCGAGATCTTCCGGGCCCTGTATGTGGACAAGACCTACGGCAAGGACACCGTGCTGCTGTACTACCTCAACGTCATCCCCCTGGGGGCGGGCTGCGAGGGCGTGGGCGCCGCCGCCGAGAAGTACTTCGGCAAGCCCGTGTCCGAGCTTACCCTGGCCGAGTGCGCCAGCCTCATCGCCATCACCAACAACCCCTCCCGGTACGGCCCCTACTCCCTGGCCCGGGTGGCCAACAGCGAGGGGGAGATGTGGACCGCGGTGCAGTGGAACAAGTACCGCCAGGAGGTCATCCTGGGCCAGATGCTGGAGCAGGGCTATATCTCCCAGGCGGAGCACGACCAGGCCGTGGCCCAGGAGCTGCGCTTTGTGGGGGTGGACTCGGCCAGCGGCGGCCAGTCGGACGACGAGGAGGTCTACTCCTGGTACGAGGAGGCCGTCATCACCGACGTCATGGAGGACCTGAAGGAGCAGTACGAGTACACCGACAAGGTGGCCAGCCAGCTTCTGGCCAGCGGCGGCCTGCGCATCTACACCTGCATTGACCCGGCGCTCCAGGCCCAGGCGGAGGCCGTCTATGAGGACGAGTCCAACCTGAACTACACCTCCTCCAGCGGACAGCGCCTCCAGTCGGCCATCACCATCATCAACAACGAGACCGGGGACATCGCCGCCATTGTGGGCCGCATCGGCGAGAAGGAGATCAACCGGGGCTTCAACCTGGCCACCGACGCCAAGCGCCAGCCCGGCTCCTCCATCAAGCCCCTCACCGTCTATGCCCCCGCCATCGACATGGGGCAGCTCAGCCCCATCACGGTCATGCCCGACTACCCCTATCAGGTCCTCAACGGGAGCGCCTGGCCGGTGAACGTGGACGGCCGCTACCGGGGCCAGGTGACGGTGAACCAGGCGGTGGCCAACTCCTACAACACCGTGGCTGTGCGGGTGCTGGCCGACCTGGTGACGCCCGCCAAGGGCTTTGAGTACGGCACCCAGAACTTCCGCCTGCCCCTCACCAGCGAGATGGTCATCAACGGCGAGGCCAAAAGCGACATCGGCATCGCCCCCCTGTCCATGGGCGGCCTCACCGTGGGCGTCAGCACACGGGATATGGCCAACGCCTTCACCGTCTTCCCCAACGACGGCGTGTACCGGGAGGCCCGGACCTACACCCGCGTGGAGGACAGCAGCGGCAACATCATTCTGGACAACACCCGCACAGAGGAGCAGGCTGTGAAGGACACCACCGCCTACTATATCAACAGTATGCTCACCAACGTGGTGACAAGCGGCGGCGGCACCGAGGCCCGCCTCAGCGGCATGACCGCCGCCGGCAAGACCGGCACCACCGACTCCAAGGACAACCGCTGGTTTGTGGGCTATACCCCCTATTACACCGCCGCCGTGTGGGTGGGCTATGAGACCCCCGCCCGGGTCCAGGCCCCCGGCAACCCGGCGGCCCAGATGTGGAAAAAGGTCATGGAGCCCATCCACCAGGGGCTGGAGAACCAGAGCTTTACCAAGCCCAGCGGTCTGATTCCCGTCTCCTACTGCCTGGACTGCGGCGGAGAGGCCACCGCCGCCTGTCAGAACGACCCCCGCGGAAAGCGCATCGGTTCCGCCCAGGTGTTCGCCGAGGACTACCCCTCCTTTGTGTGCACCTGCCACTCTTTGGAGGAGGGCTCCAACTCCCTGGTGCGGGTGTGCGTGGACGACCCGGTGCGGGATGAGAACGGGGAGTTCACCGGCTTCTTCCACCTGGCCGGGCCCTACTGCCCGGAGGTGAGCGTGCGCACCTACTGCTGCCTGAACCTGGACCGGCCCAGCGTGGGCGGGGCCTGGGCGGAGGACAGCCAGTACTTCTACAGCGCCTATATGGCCGCCATAGGCACAAATCCCTGCTCCGTCCACGGGACGGAGGGGACGCAGCCCGGCGGACAGGAGGGCGGCGAAGAGCCCGGCGGCCCCGACGGCTCCGGCAGCCCCGACGGCTCCGGCGGACAGGCGGAGGAACAGCCCGGCGAACCGGAGGCCCCGGAGGCCGACGACCCCGGCGCCGCCGGGTCCTCCAGCCTCCCCGGCGGGGAGGTCCCCCCGGAGGCCGCCTGAGCTCCCCGGCGTTCCGTCAAAAACGACAAAATTTCCGGGTAATTTTTGCCGAAAATCGGCGGGGGAGGCGGCCCGCCCCCGGTTGCATCCGGGAGGGTGCTGTGCTACAATAGACCACAATACAGCGACAAATGACCGCCGGGCGCGGACAGAAGCGGAGACGGACGGAGGGACCCCATGCCGGCAGAATATTTTATCGTAGAGGCGGCCGCCATGCCGGAGATTTTCCGGAAGGTGGCGGAGGCCAAGCGCCTGCTGGAGACCGGGGAGGAGACCACGGTTAACGGCGCGGCGCGGGCGGTGGGCATCAGCCGCAGCGCCTTTTACAAGTACAAGGACGCGGTGCGGCCCTTCAACGACATGCTCCACGGCCGGATCGTCACCTTCCAGACGCTGCTGCGGGACGAACCGGGCATTCTCTCCGGCCTGCTCAACGTCTTCGCCGGCACGGGGATGAACATCCTGACCATCAACCAGAACATCCCCGCCAACGGCTGCGCGGTGGTGACAATCACGGCGGAGACCTCCGCCCTGCGCCGGTCCCTGGAGGAGGTGCTCCGGGCGGCGGAGGACAGCTCCGGGGTGCTCAGGTGCGAAATTCTTGCGGGCTGAGCCCGCGTGACAAATTGGAGAGGTGAATGGAATGGTAAACGTAGCGATTTTAGGCTTCGGCACCGTGGGTTCCGGCGTGGCGGACGTGCTCACCCGGAACAGCGAGGTCATCGGCCAGCGGGTGGACGGCCTGATCCGCCTGAAGTATATCCTGGACGTGCGGGAGTTCCCCGACAGCCCCTACCGGGACCTGTTCGTCAAGGACTTCTCCGTCATTGAGAACGACCCGGAGGTGGACGTGGTGGTGGAGACCATCGGCGGGGCCAAGGTGGCCCTGGACTTCACCCAGCGGGCCCTGAGGGCGGGGAAGAGCGTGGTGTCCTCCAACAAGGAGCTGGTGGCCACCCACGGCTATGACCTGCTCCAGCTGGCCAAGGAGCGGGGCGTCAGCTATCTCTTCGAGGCCAGCGTGGGGGGCGGCATTCCCATCCTGCGCCCCCTCACCGCCTGCCTGGCCGCCAACGAGATCGACCAGATCACCGGCATTCTCAACGGCACCACCAACTATATCCTCACCCGCATGATTAAGGCGGGCCTGACCTTTGACCAGGCCCTGAAGGAGGCCCAGGCCAACGGCTATGCCGAGCAGGACCCCACCGCCGACGTGGATGGCCACGACGCCTGCCGGAAGATCTGCATTCTGGCCGCCCTGGCCTTCGGCCAGCATGTGTACCCCCACCAGGTGCCCACCCAGGGCATTCGGGGCGTCACCCTGGCGGACGTGGCCTACGCCGACTCCTGCGGCTATAAAATCAAGCTGCTGGGCCGCGCCATCCGGGAGCCGGAGGGCAAGGTGTGCGCCTT
>CALXGC010000172.1 GCA_944387755.1 uncultured Oscillospiraceae bacterium
TTTACCATCCAGCACACCGCCAGCAGGGCGGCCAGCCTCCATCCATCGGCCCCCAAGGCCCACTCCCGCCATGTTTGAAACACGCTCAGAGCGGCACAGACAAAAGCCAGCACCGCAAAGATCAGCCTCCGGCACTTCTCCCTCTTCACACGCTCCCGCTCCTCTCCAGTCCTCCGCACTCACAGCTCCAGGGTGGTCCCCTCTCCGGAGGTCTTGGGCCGCTCCGGTCCGCTCAGCCCCTCCTGGGCCAGCAGGTTCTCCATGACGGTGATGTCGGTGGATACGTCCATGGCCTCCGCGCCGAACAGGTTATCCAGCTGCTTGTCAAAGGCCTGTACGATGGTGCCCATCATGTCCTCCACCTTGGTCTTGGTGGCGTCGATATTTTCGCCGGAGATGCCCACCGCGTCCATGCGGTCGTAGGCGTTGAGAATTTTCAGGGTGGTGGGCAGGAAATAGTTCATAAAGCGGCGGATCTGGGGAAGCTTTTTGGGCTCCTGGATCACCTGGTCGATGATTTTCCGGGTGACTTCCTCCAGGTGGTCGATTTGGGCGGAGATGGTCTCGTCCTCGATGCTGTCGTTGAGGCGGCGCATCTCGCTCAGGGCCCGGTCCCGCTCCAGAATCAGCTGGTCGATGTCAGGGTTGCCGGTGGTCTGGGCCTGCTGAGCCTGGCGGGCCTGTTCCTTCTGCCGCTGTTCCCGCGCCTCCCGCTCCCGCTGAGCCTTTTCGCGGGCGGCGTGGGCCTCCGCGGCCTTTTTCTCCGCCTCCCGCTCCCGCTGTCTGGCGTCCGCATCCTCCTGGCCGGGAAGCTGGTACTCCCGGTTCGGGAAGAGGGCCCTTCCAATGACAAACGCCGCCGCGGAGAGCAGGGCGCACAGAATATAATCCGCCGGCCGGTACAAAGAGAAGAACAGGCCGAAAATCAGCCAGACGGCCCCCACCAGATAAATGGGGATAACGGAACGCTTCACATGCTTTGCCATAGTTTTTCCTCCTCCGGCCGCACGCCGGACAGGGCCGGCCGCTCTGTGCCCATTGTACCATTCCGCCGGTGGAGGGTCAAGAAAATTCCCGGATGGCGGGCCGCTTTTCATTGACTTTGCCTTTCAGATTGAGTATGATTGCTAGTATCGAGTTTTCACCCAAAATGCACGGGAGATAAGGAGGAACCATGACCTTAGACCAGTTCAAAGCCGCCCGCAGCGTGCTGCAGGGCGTCATCCGCCCCACAAACCTGATTTACTCCCCCGCTCTGTCCAAAGCCTGCGGCAATCATGTGTATCTGAAGCCGGAAAATATGCAGGTGACGGGGGCCTATAAGATTCGGGGCGCCTACTATAAAATCAGCACCCTCTCGGAGGAGGAGAAGAGCCGGGGGCTCGTCACCGCCTCCGCGGGCAATCACGCCCAGGGGCTGGCCTACGCGGCCCAGGCGGCGGGGGTTCCGGCCACCATTGTGATGCCCACCACGACCCCGCTGGTCAAGGTCAACAACACCAAGGACTACGGCGCACAGGTGATTCTCCACGGGGAGGTGTTCGACGAGGCGGCGGAGAAGGCCGCCCAGCTCGCCAAGGAGGAGGGCCTGACCTATGTTCACCCCTTCAACGACCTAGGCGTGGCCACCGGACAGGGGACCATCGCCTATGAGATCTTCCAGGACCTGCCCGACGTGGACATGATCCTTGTCCCCATCGGGGGAGGCGGCCTGGCCGCCGGCGTGTCCACCCTGGCCAAGCTCCTCAACCCCCACGTGTCTGTGGTGGGCGTGGAGCCGGAGGGGGCGGCCTCCATGAAGGCCAGCCTGGAGGCCGGACAGGTGACGACGCTGCCCACCGCCAACACCATCGCCGACGGCGTGGCGGTGAAGACCCCCGGCAGTCTGGTTTTCCCCTATGTACAGAAAAATGTGGACGGCATTCTCACCATCCCGGACACGGAGCTGGTGGACGCCTTCCTGGATGTGATGGAGAAGCACAAGATGGTGGTGGAGAACGCCGGACTGCTGCCTGTGGCCGCCCTGAAGCACCTGGACGTGCGGGAGAAGAACGTGGTGTGCGTCCTCTCCGGGGGCAACATGGACGTGATTACCATGGCCTCCCTGGTGCAGCACGGCCTGATTAACCGGGGCCGGATCTTCACCTTCTCCGTGCTGCTGCCCGACCGGCCCGGAGAGCTCATGCGGGTGTCCGCCCTGCTGGCCCAGCACAACGGCAACATCATCAAGCTGGAGCACAACCAGTTTGTGAACATCAACCGCCAGAACGGCGTGGAGCTGAAGGTGACGCTGGAGGCCTTCGGCCAGGAGCACAAAAAGGAGATTCTGGACAGCCTGCGCCGGAACGGCTTCCAGGTTCAGGAGGTCATGACCGCCGACTTCTACAACTAAAAAAAGCGTCCGCCGCCCGCCGCGGAACTGCTCCGGCGGCGGGCGGCTATCTAAAGCGGCGGGCTTCCGGGCCGGAGCGGGGCGGTCCGGAGCTCCCTTTGTGCCGAGGGCGGCGCCGCCCTCCGCCTCCGCCTCCCATCCTATGCGCCGCCGCCGGCGGCGGTCCCCCAGGGCCTGCGCGCCCCCGCAGCCCATCGCCTGTATACAGAGAGGAGAATGCCATATGATTAAAATTGCCCCTTCGATTCTGTCCGCCGACTTCTGCAACCTGGAGCGGGACATTCAGCGTGTCTCCTCCGCCGACTACCTCCATGTGGACGTGATGGACGGCGCCTTTGTGCCCAACATCACCATCGGCGTGCCGGTGCTCCAGTCCATCCGGAAGCACACCGACATGTTTTTGGACGTCCATCTGATGATTGAAAAGCCGGTGCGCTACATCGAGGCCTTTGCCAAGGCGGGGGCGGACCTGCTCTCCGTCCACCTGGAGGCCGACCACCCCACCCAGATTGCCCAGGCCCTGAAGCTGATGGGGGAGTGCGGCGTGAAAAAGGCGGTGGCCCTGCGGCCCATCACCAAGGCGGAGGCCATCCTCCCCTATATTGAGGACCTGGACCTGGTGCTGGTGATGACCGTGGAGCCCGGCTTCGGCGGCCAGGCGTTTATGGACAGCCAGCTGGACACCATCCGCCAGGCGCGGGCCATCATTGACCGGTACAACCCCGCCTGCGAGCTGGAGGTGGACGGCGGTGTCGCCCCCAGGACCGCCCCCCTGGTGGTGGAGGCGGGAGCCAACGTGCTGGTGGCCGGCTCCGCCGTGTACAAGGCGGAGGACCCCGCCGCCGCCATCGCCGCCCTGCGGGTGTAAAATCCCCCGCGCGTTTGCTTTTTCCAGACAGAAACCACGACCAAGGAGGCCATTCCCCATGGAGTATTTTTCCCCCGCGCTGGAAAATTTGGTGGAGCAGTTTGCCAAGCTGCCCGGCGTGGGCGTAAAATCCGCCCAGCGTCTGGCGTTTTATGTGCTGTCTATGCCGGAGGAGGACGCAAGAGCCTTCGCCCAGGCCGTGCTCAGCGCAAAATCGCTGATTCACTGCTGCCCTGTTTGTCAGAATCTCACGGAGGGGGACGGCCCCTGTTCCATCTGCGCCAATCCCAGGCGGGACGCCTCCACCATCTGCGTGGTGGCGGACCCCAAGGACGTGGCGGCTATGGAGCGCTCCAGGGAGTATCTGGGGCTCTACCATGTGCTCCACGGCGTTATCTCCCCCATGAACCATGTGGGGCCCGACGACCTGCACATCAAATCCCTGGTGGAGCGGGTGGCCGCCGGAGGGATCCGGGAGGTCATTATGGCCACAAACCCGGACACCGAGGGGGAGGCCACCGCCATGTATCTGGCCCGGCTTCTGAAGCCCTTCCAGGTGAAAGTCACCCGCCTGGCCTATGGCATTCCGGTGGGCAGCCACCTGGAGTACGCCGACGACGCCACGCTGATGCGGGCGCTGGAGGGGCGGCAGGAGATTTGAGGCAGGATATATTCCGGCGCTATCAGGTGAAGCTTCTGTTCCGGCTGGGGATTTTTCTGCTGATTTTCACCCTGCGCCTTCTGCGGCCGGAGCTGCTGGACTTCCGCCGGGCGGGCGTGATTTCTCCCACCGGACTGCTGTGGCTGTGCGTGCTGGCCTCCATGCTGGCCCAGCTCAGCCCCAGGAGCCATCTGACCGCCGGGTGCATGAAGCAGTTTCCCAGCCGCTTCGACCCCGTGCCCGGCTATGACGCCGGGGCGCTGCGGGAGGCGGTGGGGAGACAGAACCGGGGGGCTCTGCGGGTGTTCCTGGTCTGGATGGCGGTGAATCTGGCCTTCGGCGCGTGCTTCCACCGGAATCTGCTGGGGATTGCAGACCTGGCGGCGCTGTGCGCCCTGTGCTACCTGTGCGATTTGGTGTGCGTGCTGTTCTTCTGCCCCTTCCAGTTCTTTTTGATGGGCAACCGGTGCTGCGTCAACTGCCGGATTTTTGCCTGGGGCTCCTGGATGATGGCCGCCCCCCTGATGCTGGTTCCCCACGTCTACGCCCAGTCCCTGTTCTGGACCGGCGTGCTGGTGCTGGCCGTGTGGGAGCTCCGCTTCCGCCGCCACCCGGAGCGGTTCTGGTCCGGGTCCAACCGCACCCTCCAGTGCAGCCGGTGCCGGGAACGCCTGTGCCGCTATAAAAACCACATATACCGCATAGACAAATAGACGGGCGTCCCGATGGCAACCCATCGGAACGCCCGCCTTTTATAGCTTCTGTTCTGCCGCCCAGCGGATGAAATTCCGCACCAGCTCCAGCTGCCCAGGCGTCAGGGTCCGCAGGCCCTCCGCCACATCCCGCCAGGCCCCGTCCTCGTGGCGCGCGGTCCCGACCAGAAACTCGTCCGGCGTGGTCTCCAGGGCGGCGGCCAGGCGCATAATCACTTCGGTGGAGGGGATGGACTTTGCACGCTCTATGCTGGACAGGTACTTGTCGCCAATCTCTGCGCGCTCCGACGCCTGAGCCTGCGTCAGATGGAGCGCACGCCGCCGGTGCGCAATTCTCCTTCCAATTTCCGCGTAATCAAGCATAGAGCACACTCCTATTCCAGTTCACTCTCTAGAATAGGCAAGTTTTCCGTTTGAAAAACAGTTTATAAGACGATATATCAACTTGACAGATTAGAAAAGCATGATTATAATCGAATTATCAACTTAAAATAAGAAATTGAGGTGTTCTCTGTGTATAAAAAGATGTACTACGTCCTTTTCAACGCTATCACGGACAGCCTGGAGCAGATGGAGGAAAAAAACTATGGGCAGGCGGAGGCAATTTTGAAGGACGCCCAGCGCCGCGCCGAGCGCCTGTATATGGAGAGCGCCGGTCAGGACGAATAAAAAACGGCCAGCAGCGCACAGACTACTGGCCAGGAAAACTTTGTTCAGTGTGTATTGCGCTTCTACAGACAAGAAACGGGAAAATATCAAGAGCTGCTTGACAACCTGAGGCCCCTGGTGATATAGTACCCCTGTCAAACTGGCTGAGAGGGAGAAGAGGTCCAAATTCCCGCCCAGAGAGGGGCGCAAGCGCTGAAAGCGCCCTGCGGAGAGGTTGGACCGGTACCACTCCTGAGCCGTCCGGGAAACCGGAACGGGCCCGCCCGTTACAGCGGTCACAAGCGGCGGTTTTCCACAAAAACCGCAAGCAGGGTGGAACCGTGGAGCGTATTTTTTGCGCCTCACCCCTGACATACGCAGGGGCGAGGCGTTTTGTTTTGCCCCTAGGCTTCCCCCCTCAGGGGGGAAGCTGTCAGCCGCAGGCTGACTGATGAGGGGAGCCCTGTTCGAGCGCACCCTCATCCGTCACGGCTCACGCCGTGCCGCCTTCCCCCTTCCAGAGGGAAGGCAAACACGAGAACGAGGAGGTTATCTGCAATGTCCGAAGAAGTAAAGAACGAATTTACCTTTGAAAACCCGGAGTACCGCAAGACCTACTGGCACACCTGCTCCCATGTGATGGCCCAGGCGGTGAAGCGCCTGTGGCCGGAGGTGAAGCTGGCCATCGGCCCGTCCATTGACGAGGGCTGGTACTATGACATGGACGCCCCCTTCGCCTTCACCCCGGAGCACCTGGAGCAGATTGAGGCGGAGATGCGGAAAATCTGTAAGGAGAAGCTGAAGCTGGAGCGGTTTGAGCTGCCCCGTGCCGAGGCCCTGAAGTTCATGGAGGAGAAGGGCGAGCCCTTTAAGGTAGAGCTCATCAACGACCTGCCGGAGGACGCCCACATCTCCTTCTACAAGCAGGGGGAGTTCACCGACCTGTGCGCCGGCCCTCACCTGGACTCCACCGGCCGCATCAAGGGCAACGCCCTGAAGCTCACCGCCTGCAACGCCGCCTACTGGCGGGGGGACTCCAACCGGGAGACCCTCCAGCGCATCTACGGCATCGCCTTCCCCAAGAAGG
>CALXGC010000173.1 GCA_944387755.1 uncultured Oscillospiraceae bacterium
GTGTGAGACACTTCATATCGAAATTCCAAATGAGTATAGATAACTGCAAATAACAGTTTGTAGGGGAGTTCTGATACTCCCCTATAAAAATGGCTATTTATCAACTGTTTGTTGTGACATAGCCATATGAAATACAAGTACACATCAAAATTATGGCCGAGAGGCGTTAAACCGCAGGGCGACGGCCCTGACAATAAATGGAGGTTAATACCATGAGCGACCCTGCCCCGGCCCCCGCGCCGGAGTCCGCGCCTGAGAGGACCTTCATTATGACTGTTTGGAGCGGACGGCAGGTCCGCCTTTTGCCTCTACAGAGCCTGCGCCAGAGCGGCGGCCCGTGTCTGGGCCTGCCGCAGAATCGCCTCCGGGTCGCTGCCCCACACGTCCAGATTTTCCGCTGTGACGCAGTGTGCGGCGGGAATGCCGAACATCCGCCCCAGGCCCTGGAGGTACTGGAAGCCGTAGTTCTGTTCTCCGATGGGTCCGCCGGCGGTGGTGAGGTAGACCAGCGCCTGGGCCCGGCTCATGCCCACCTGCTGCCCCTCCTGGGTGTAGCGGAAGGTAATCCCCAGCATACTGGCCCACTCCAGATAGACTTTCAGCGACGCTGGGAAGGTCAGATCCCAATAGGGAGCGCCAATGACCACCAGGCCGGTCTGAGCCATCTCGCGGGCGGGACCGAACATGGGATCCTGCGGGTCCTCGTCGAAGCGCTGATGCCGCCGGCCGTCCAGCTCCGCGGTGAGCACCGGCAGAGCGGCGGTGAGGTCCCGCTCCTTCACCTCCGCCTCCGGCCAGCGCGTTTGACAGGCGTCCAGAAAGGTCTGGCACAGCCTCCAGGTGCGGGAGCGCTCCGGCCCGCGCATACAGGCGTTGACAAACAGGATTTTTTTCACATTCTCCATGGTACCCATCTCCCCAAATAACGTCTTGTATCCCCGCAAAGCCGGGGAATTTATGCGCCCGGCTCCAAATCCCGCAGGGCGCACCGGGCGGTCTTCACCAAATACTCCATCGCCTCCACGGGATGGCGGCCGGCGGCGGTCTCCCCGGTGAGCATCAGGGCGCAGGAGCCGTCCAGCACCGCGTTGTAGATGTCGGACACCTCGGCGCGGGTGGGCACGGCCCGCTCCTCCATGGACCACAGAAGCTGGGTCACGACAAAGAAGGGCTTGCCCGCCGCCCGGCACCGGCGGGCGATCTGCTTCTGCGCCGCGGGCAGCGCCCACAGGGGCAGCTGATTGCGCAGGTCGCCCCCGGCACTGCACATGACGTCCGACGCCGCCATAATCTCATCCAGCTTCTCCAGCCCCCGGCAGTTTTCAATCTTAGCCATAATACGGACCCGTTCCAGGCCGTTTTGATCCAGGGCGGCCCGGAGGGCGGCCACGTCCTCCCGTCCCCGGACAAAGGGCTGTAAAATGTGGGTGACGCCGAACCGCCCGGCCAGGGCCAGATTTGCCCGGTCCTCCGCCGTCAGCGGGGGCAGATTGACCTCCCGGTCCAGCAGAGCCAGGCTCTTGCGGCTCTTCAGCACGCCGCCCCGCTCCACCCGGCACAGCAGCCGGTCCGTCCCGGCCTCCTCCACCCTGAGAAGCAGGGCGCTGTCGTCCAGGGCAATCTGGTCCCCGGTCCGGGCCGCTGCCAGCACCTCCTCCGGGACAGGGACGCCGCCCCGCCCCAGAATGGCCCGGCCGCCCTGGACCAGAGAAACCGGCTCCGGCAGACGGCCCACCCGCAGCTCCGGCCCCTGGAGGTCCAAAATCAGCTGGGCCGCCGCGCCCGCCGCCTGGGCGGCAGGCCAGTAGACCTCCTCCAGCAGAGGGGCGCAGGCCGCCAGCGTGGTGTGGGACAGATTCAGCCGCGCCCCGGTCATCCCCGCCCGGAACAGGGCGGCGACAACCTCCCGCCCGGCGCAGGAGGCCCCCAGCGTCGCGTAAAATTCCATGGGCAGACGCCCCTTTCCTGTTGAAGCTTCCTCTATTATGGGCCGAATGCTCCGGCGCGTCAATGCGGCGGAGCGAATTTTTGTTGGAATCCCCCCAATCTCTTTTGCGCTTTTGCATGGACTTTTGGGCCGGAACATGATAAAATAACTCCCATATCCGGCGGCTTCCCCCGGAAACCGCCGCTCTTCATTTTTATTTTGTGCGAATTTTCAGATACATGGAGGAACGTCCATTGAAGATCAATATTCTCGGCGTCCAATTTGACAACCTCACCCGCCCGGAGGCCAGACAGGCGGGTGAAGCCCTGCTGCGCTCCCCGGCGTTCCACTACGCCGTCACTCCCAATCCGGAGTTTCTGCTGGCGGCGGACAAGGACCTGGAATTTCAAAAAATCCTCAACCAGGCCGATTTGGTCCTCCCCGACGGCATCGGCGTGGTTTATTCCGCCAAAATTTTGGGTACGCCTCTAAAAGGACGCGTGGCCGGCTTTGACTTCGCCTGCGACATGCTGGACGTGCTGGACCGGATGGGCGGCCGCCTCTACCTGCTGGGGGCCACGCCCGGCGGGGCGGAGGAGGCCGGCCGCCGCATTCTGGAGACCCACCCCAATCTCGTCCTGTGCGGAACCCATGACGGCTACTTCAAGGACACCGACCCCGTGGCGCGGGAGGTGGCCCAGGCCCGGCCCGACCTGCTGTTTGTCTGCCTGGGCGCTCCCAA
This sequence comes from uncultured Oscillospiraceae bacterium, assembly GCA_944387755.1. Next base: position 2,670 of record CALXGC010000173.1, read on the forward strand.
ACAGGAGAAGTGGATCGCCCGCTTCGGCGCGCTCACCGGGGCGAAGCTGGCCATCGGTCTGGGCGGATGTCTGGACGTGTTCGCCGGCAACGTGGAGCGGGCCCCGGAGGGCTGGCAGAAGGCCGGCATGGAGTGGGCCTACCGCCTGCTGAAGGAGCCCAGGCGGGCGGGCCGCATGGCCAAGCTCCCCCTGGTGCTGGTGAAGGCCGCCGGACGCCGGGCGCGGGGCCGCAATTACCGGGAGGTGCTGTGATGGCGGGAAAGCTGATTGTCTTTGAGGGAACGGACGGCTCAGGCAAGTCCACCCAGTTTCAGAAGCTGTGCCGCCGGGTGTCTCAGGAGGGCCGCTCCTTTCAGAAGCTGGTCTTCCCCCAGTACGGCGAGCCCTCCTCCGCCCTCATCCGCATGTATCTGAACGGGGAGTTCGGCTCCCATCCCGGCGATGTGAATCCCTATGCCGCCTCCGCCTTCTATGCGGTGGACCGGTACGCCTCCTATCAAAAGGTATGGGGGGCGTTCTACCGGCGGGGCGGCCTGGTGCTCACCGACCGGTACACCTCCTCCAACGCCGTCCACCAGACTGTGAAGTGCCCCCCGGAGGAGCGGGGCGGTTTTCTCCGCTGGCTGGACGACTTTGAACACACCAAGCTGGGCCTCCCCCGGCCCGATCTGGTGCTCTATCTGGACATGCCCACCGCCCAGGCCGTCACCCTCCTCCGCCGCCGGGAGGCGGATACCCACACCCACGGGGCCATCCACGAGACCGACACCGCCTATCTGGCCGCCTGCCGGACGTGCGCCCTTCAGGCCGCGGAGATTCTGGGCTGGAAGGTCGTCCCCTGCGTGGACGGAGAGGGCCGCCTGCGCTCTGTGGAGGACATCTTTGACGAAATCTGGTCTCTGACCAAACCGCTGCTGTAGGGGCGCAGCGCGCGCCCGTTTTTCCGGAATAAACAGGCGCCCCTGCAAATCATATCAGGAGGTTTTCCTATGGTCTATCTGTTTTTGGCCCCCGGCTTTGAGGAGTCGGAGGCCGTCGTCCCCGCCGACCTGCTCCGCCAGGCGGGGGTGGAGACCGCCCTGGTCTCCCTGTCCGGAGAGACTGTCACCGGCTCCCACGGCATCGCCGTCCGGGCGGATTTGGAGCTGCCCCAGGTGGACCTGGACCGGGCGGAAATGCTGGTGTTTCCCGGCGGCGGCGCGGGGGTGGAAAACCTCTGGAACGACGGGCGGGTGTCCGCCCTCATCCAGGAGGCCGCCCGCCGGAACATCTGGCTGGCCGCCCTGTGCGCCGGCCCCGTGCTCCTGGCCCGCTGGGGCCTGCTGGACGGACGCCGGGCCGTGTGCTATCCCACTCGCCAGGACCAGCTGGGCGGGGCGGAGGTGCTGCCGGAGGCCCGGGCCGTCCTGGACGGCAGATTCGTCACCGGCCACGCCTGCGGCTCCTCCTTCGACTTCGGGCTGAAGCTGGTGGAGGCCCTCCGGGGTCCGCAGGCCGCTCAGGCAGTCAATGGGCACATCTTTTACCGCCGCTGAGGAGAAGGCCCGCCTGCGCCGGGCCGTCCGGAGCCGCCTGTCCGCCCTCTCCCCGGAGGAGCGCCGGGAAAGCGACCGGGCCCTGTTCCGCGCCTTTCTGGCCCTGCCGAAGACGGCGCGGGCGGAGACCCTGTTTCTCTTCTGGGGAATCCCCGGCCGGGAGCCGGAGACGGAGCTTCTGATCCGGGCGCTGTCCGCCCAGGGAAAGCGGGTGGGCCTGCCCCGTATGCTTCCGGAGCGGGGGATGGAGGTGCGGCTGTTTCAGCCCGGCGTCCCCCTGGAGCGGGCCTCCTTCGGACTTCTGGAGCCCCCGGCGTCCGCGCCCCGGCTGGACAGCTCCGCCATAGAGCTGGCCCTGGTCCCGGCGGCGTGCTATGACCGGGCGGGGTACCGCCTGGGCTTCGGCGGGGGATACTACGACCGGTGGCTGGCCGGCTTCTCCGGCTTCACGGTGGGCCTGTGCCGGGACTGCGTCCTCCAGGACCGCGCCCCCCGCGAGAGCCACGACCGTCGGGTGGACCTGGTGCTCACCGAGACCGGGCGCTTCTCCGGACGGGCATGAGAAAAGCGGGGCCGCAGCCCCGCTTCCTCCGCGCTCCGTCTCAGCAGCCGCAGCCGTTGTCACAGCCGCCGCTATTCCCGCTCCAGCCGTTTCCGCAGCAGCAGCACAGGATGAGAATCAGCACAATGATCCACATGCAGCCGTTTCCGCCAAAGCCGTTGTTGTTCCCGCAGCACATCGTTCTTTCACCTCGCTTACCCCGCCGGGCGGAGCCGCCGCCCCGTCCGCGGGTTCTGGTACAGTCTATGGCGTCCCCCTGTCCCAGGTTCCCCGGCGGGGGAAAATTTTCTCTGTTAGGAGCTGACTCTATGCCACGCGAATATTCCCGACACGACGACTACGAGGAGCCGGAGGACCGCCGGCCCCGCTCCAACCGCTCCCGGCGGCCCCGCGGCCGGAAAAAAAACGCGGGGACGTTTGCCCTGCTCTATGTGGTGTTCGTCATCGGCGTCTCCGCCCTGCTGGCCTGCGTGGGCTGGATTGCCGCCAACGACGTGCTGGCCCTGAACAAGCCGGAGAAGAACGTCACCCTCACCATCTCCCAGGACGACAGCTTCGGCGACGTGACGGACATGCTGAAGGAGAACGGGCTCATTGAGTACAAATTTCTCTTCTCCCTCTTCGCCGCCTTCACCGGCGGGGACGACGAGGTGGTCCCCGGCACCTTCACCCTGAACACCGATATGGACTACCGGGCCCTGCTCACCGGCATGAGCGCCAACTCCGCCACCAAGGCCACCATTCGGGTGACAATCCCGGAGGGCTACACCGTGGACCAGATTTTCGCCCTGCTGGCCGAGCGGGGAGTTGCCAGCGAGGCAGACCTTCAGGAGATGGCCGCCGAACACGATTACGCCTTCTCCTTCCTTCAGGACATCCCCCTGGGGGACTACCACCGGCTGGAGGGCTATCTGTACCCGGACACCTATGAATTTACCACCCCGGAGAATCCCCTGTACGTCATCAACAAAATGCTGGTCCGCTTCGACGAGATTGTCTCCGACGACATGCGCCAGGAGATCTGGAACAGCGGGCGGTCCATCCACGACGTGGTCATCGTGGCCTCCATGATCGAGAAGGAGACCGACGGCACGGACCGGGGCCAGATCTCCTCGGTCATCTACAACCGCCTCAACAACCCCACCGCCTCCGCCGGCACAAACGGCTACCTCCAGATTGACGCCACCCTGGCCTATATCAACGGCGGCCAGGCGCCCACCGACGCCGACCGGTCCATCGACTCCCCCTACAACACCTATCTCTACCCCGGCCTGCCCGCCGGACCCATCGCCAACCCCGGCCTGGAGTCCATCCAGGCGGCCATGGAGCCGGACAGCACATCCTATTACTACTACGCTCTGGGAGACGACGACGTCCACCACTTCTTCCGCACCTACAACGAGATGCTGAACTTTATGGCCTCTCAGGACCGGTACGGCAATTCATAAGAGACGGAAAAATGGGCCCCGGAAGGTTCCGGGGCCCATTTTCGGGAGGTATGAGTCTTGAACAAGAACAAAATTGAGCTTCTGGCCCCCGCCGGGGACATGGAGCGCCTGCAAATGGCCCTGGCCTACGGCGCGGACGCGGTGTACCTGGCTGGGACGGCCTTCGGAATGCGCTCCTTCGCGGGAAATTTCACGCCGGAGGCGCTGAAGGCCGCCGTGGAACTGTGCCATCAGAGGGGCGTCCGGGTCCACGTCACCTGCAACACCATGCCCCGGAACGGGGAGGCCGCCCGCCTGCCGGAGTGGCTGGAGTATCTGGACAGCCTTGGGGTGGACGCGGTGATTCTGGCCGACGTGGGGGTATTCGCCCTGGCCGGGAGGTACGCCCCCCATGTGGAGCGGCACATCTCCACCCAGGCCAGCGTGGTCAACTATGTCTCCGCCCGGACCTGGTACGACATGGGGGCCAGGCGGGTGATCCTGGCGCGGGAGCTCTCTCTGGAGGAGATCCGGGAGATCCGCGTCAAAACCCCCAGGGAGCTGGAGCTGGAGGCCTTTGCCCACGGAGCCATGTGCGTCAGCTACTCCGGCCGGTGTCTTTTGAGCAACTATATGACCGGCCGGGACTCCAACCGGGGGGCCTGCGCCCAGCCCTGCCGGTACCAGTACGCCCTGGTGGAGGAGAAGCGTCCGGGAGAATATTTCCCCATTTTTGAGGAAAATGGGGAAACATATATTCTCAACTCCAGAGATATGTGCATGATCGACCATGTGGGGGAGCTGATGGAGGCGGGCCTGGACTCCATCAAAATCGAGGGCCGGGCCAAGTCGGCCTACTACGCGGCCATCGTCACCGGGGCCTACCGCCACGCCATCGACGCCGCCGCCGCCGGGGAACCCCTGGACCCGGTGTGGCGGGACGAAGTGGAACACATCAGCCACCGGCACTACTCCACCGGCTTCTATTACGGCCAGCCGGGGCAGTTTACCGAGGACTCCCGGTACATCCGGGACTGGCAGATTGTGGCCAAGGTGCTCTCGTGCAGCGAAACCGGCGACGCCCTGCTGTCCCTGAACAACAAGTTCTCCGCCGGCGACGCCCTGGAGCTGGTGGGCCCCAACGTGCGGCCCGTCTCCTTCCAGGCGGGAGAGCTGCGGGATGAGGCCGGAGCCCCCCTGGAGCAGGTGCGCACCCCCCAGATGCGCTTCCGCATGAGGCTGCCCCAGGCCGCGCCCCCTCTGTCCCTGCTGCGGCGGCGGGCGGATTTGTCCCCATAATCCGGCCGCTGTGTGGAAAAATGCAGGATTTTTCTCCGCGCTCTGCAAACCGCATTGACACAGGGCGGCCGCCGGAGTACAATGTCCCTGCAAACCGTGCCGTCCCCCGAGGGGGGGGAGAAGGAGACACAAATGGAACAAATCGCGGCAAAAGATTTTTCTGCGCGGGAGAACCTGTGGGCGCGCTGGCGGAGGCTGGCGGTCCCCACCCTGTTCTTTCTCGCGGTGCTCTATTACGAGGAGCTGTTCCTGAAGCTCTACTGCTTTCATACCGTCTCGCCGGCGGGCGCCGTCTTCTCTCTGCTGTTTTCCATCCCCATCGCCTTCCTGCTGGGGACGCTGTGCGGCGGAGCCGGCCCCCGTCTGGGCCCCGTGCTGCTGGTGGGCTGTACGGCGGTCCTCTCCGCGTGGATGGGCTCCCAGACGGTGTACTACCACCTGTTTAAGACCTTTTTGACCCTGTTTTCCCTGACCAAGATGACCATGGTGGCGGGGGCCTTCGGCGACATGGCCGTGGGAGAGATCGTCCTCAACTGGTTCCCCATCCTGATGATGGCCATTCCGGTGGCGCTTGCCTTTCTGCTGCGCCGGCAGCTTCTCTCCCAGCAGCCCCTGCGGCGCCGGATGCGCCTGAAGTGGGTGGTGCTGGCCGCCGCCGCCCAGCTTATCTCCATGGCCATCGTGCTCGCCTGCGGCGGAGGAGTGCTCTCCCTGCGGTATATCTACCTCCAGGCGGCGGTGCCGGTGCTGGAGGTGCAGAACTTCGGCATGATGACCCAGACCCAGCTGGAGCTGCGCCGGGTGTTCTTCGGCATTGACCCGGACAACCAGGTCTTCCCCAAGCTGGCAAAGCGGCAGGAGCGGCCGGCGCTGGACAGCCAGGCCGCCATGGGCGGCGAGACCGCCGTCCACGCCCTGGACATCGACTTTGACGCCCTGCGGGAGAAAGACGCCGCCAACCCGGACCTGGTCAAAATGCACGACTACTTCTCAGGCGTGAAGCCCACGGCGGAAAACCAGTGGACCGGGCGCTTTGCGGGAAAAAATCTGGTCTGGATTGTGGCGGAGGCGTTTTCCGGACAAATGCTGGACCCGGAGCGCACCCCAACCCTCTGGAAGCTGTCCCACGAGGGCATTGTATGCAGCAATTTCTATACGCCTCTGTGGGGCGTGTCCACCTCCGACGGAGAGTACGTCACCACCACCGGCCTGATTCCGAAATCCGGCGTGTGGAGCTACTCCGAGTCGGCGGACAACCATATGCCCTTCGGCTTCGGCAACCTGTTCCGGCCCCTGGGGTATCAGACCCTGGCCTTCCACGACTATCTGTATAACTACTACGACCGCGACCGGTCCCACCCCAACATGGGCTACCAGTACTACGGCATCGGCAGCGGCCTGGACCTGGAACAGGTTCAGCCCCCCTCCGACCTGGAGATGATGGAGGAGATTGTCCCCCGCTTTGTCCATGAGCCGCCCTTTTTGGTGTATATCCTCACCGTCAGCGGACACCTGAACTACAGTCTGGAGGAAAACGCCCAGTCCGCCCGGCACTATGACGAGGTGGCCGGTTTGCCCTACAGCGAGGCGGTGAAGTGCTACCTGGCCAGTCAGATGGAGCTGGAGCTGGCCATGGAGAGCCTGGTCAGCCAGCTGGAGGAGGCGGGAGAGCTGGACGACACCGTCATTGTCCTCTCCGCCGACCACTACCCCTACGGCCTTACCGACGAGGAGTACAGCGAGCTGTTCGGCCACCCTGTGGACCCGGTGTTTGAGATCTATGAAAACACGCTGATTCTGTGGAGCGCCGGTCTGGAGGAGCCCGTCTATGTGGACAAGTACTGCTCCAGCCTGGACATCATGCCCACCCTGGCCAACCTCTTCGGCCTGGAGTACGACTCCCGCCTTCTGGCCGGACGGGATATCCTCTCCGACGAGCCGGGCCTGGTGATCTTCTCCAACTACAGCTTCCTCACCGACCTGGGGTGCTACGACTCCACCACCGACGTCTTCACCATGTGGGACGGCAGCCAGCCAGACCCGGACTATGTGGCGGAGCGCGTGGCGGAGGTCCAAAACCGCGTGGCCTACTCCGCCGCCATCCTGGACTTCGACTACTACAACGTGGTTTTGGGGACCCCGTCCTCTTAACCCGTTTCTGCGGCGGAGGCAAAAAAGAGGACCCGGAACGCTTCCGGGTCCTCTTTTCATATGACAGGGGAAGAAACTTACTTCAGCTCCACCTTGGCGCCGGCCTCTTCCAGCTTCTTCTTCAGCTCCTCGGCCTCGTCCTTGGAGACGGCCTCCTTCAGGGTCTTGGGAGCGCCCTCGACGGTCGCCTTGGCCTCGGCCAGGCCCTGACCGGTGATCTCGCGGACGGCCTTGATGACCTTGATCTTGGCGGCGGCGTCGAAGCCGGCCAGGACCACGTCGAACTCGGTCTTCTCCTCAGCGGGAGCGGCGGCGGCGCCGCCGGCGGCGGGAGCGGCCATAGCGGCGGCGGACACGCCGAACTCCTCCTCCAGAGCGTGCACCAGCTCGGACAGCTCCAGAACGGTCAGGCCCTTCACTTCCTCGATGAGAGCGGTAATCTTCTCGCTAGCCATGGTAAAATACCTCCTAAACTGATGATTTCAAATTGTAACAGATGGGCCGCCGGGAATCTTACTCGGCGGGAGCGGCCTCGGCCTCCACGAAGCCGCCCTTCTCCTCGGCGATGGCCTTCAGGACGATGGCCAGGCTGGTGATGGGGGCCAGCATGGTACCCAGGACCTGCGCCTGGAGCACTTCCTTGGCGGGCAGCTCGGCGATGGCCAGAACCTCGTCCAGGGGGAGAATCTTGCCGTCCATAAAGCCGGCCTTGATGGTAAACTTCGCGCCGTTGAACTGCTTGGAGAACTTGTTGATGACGCGCATGGGCGCGATGGGGTCGCTGTGGCTGATGGCCAGAGACGTGGTGCCCTCCAGGCTCGCGCTCAGCTCGCCCAGACCGGCGCCCTCCACGGCGAAGCGGGTCAGGGTGTTCTTCACGACGGCATACTCCACGTCGTTCTTGCGCAGCTCGGTGCGCAGAGCGGTATCTTCCGCCACAGTGATGCCCTTATAGTCCACCAGGACGCCGGAAGCGGCGTTCTGAAGCTTCTCCGTCAGCTCGGCCACCACGGCCTTCTTGGCTTCCAGAACCTTTGCGTTGGGCATTTGGGTTTCACCTCCAGAGAATAATAAAACGCTGTTCTGCGCACAAAGACACAAAACAGCGTAAACAAACAAAACTCTGTTTCCACCGCATCCTCGGCAGGACTTCCGCTTGCGCAGCCTGCTGTCTTTGAACGCAAAGAGCATTATAGCGAACCCTCTGACAAAAGTCAAGGGTTTTTTCGGCGGCCTCTCACCGCCGCGGCACGGAAGAAGGGGGAAAGACCGCCGGGGCAGTCTCTCCGTCCGTTCTTACTGCTGCTGAGCCTCCGCCTGCTGAGAGCCGAACGAACGGCCGTTATAGGTCAGGCAATTTTTGCACATCCGGTGAGGCAGCCGGAAAGCGCCGCACTTGGGGCAGGTCACGATACCGGGAGTCTCCAGCTTCCAGTGGGAGCTGCGCCGCTTATCGCGCCGGGCCTTGGATACTTTTCTCTTAGGAACCGCCATGGGTGACACCTCCTTCGGTCTGT
>CALXGC010000174.1 GCA_944387755.1 uncultured Oscillospiraceae bacterium
ACCAAGAAGGGCGCCACCACCGAGGTGTACATCAGCGACGAGGGCGACGTGACCATCGCCATCATCAACACCTATGTGGCTCAGGTTGACGGCGACTACGACGAGGACGACGAGGAGCTGAACCTGGAGGTTCTGGACAACGCCGAGTTCGACGCTGACAGCTACACCCTGTCCGCCGACGACTTCGACTATCTGGACACCTACGAGGACGAGGACTATGTCCTGGTCACTGTGGCTGACGGCGAGATTAAGACCATCGCTCCCGCCGAGGTCCTGACCGGCGAGGTCACTTCCTACACCGCTGGCAAGCGCGTGGCCGTGGACGGCACCCGCTATGACTTCAGCAAGAACTACGACGCCGCTGACGTGGCCTTCACCGTGGGCGACGAGTACACCGTGGTTCTGGACAACAACGGCTACGTGGTGTACACCGACGCCACCGGCACCACCAACGAGGACTATGTCTACATCGCTGCCGTTGAGGCGACCGGCGGTGTGAAGTCCGACATGGAGGGCGACGCTTACTTCATCGACGGCACCAACGAGGTCATTGTCATCGACAACATCGACGACAACGACGCCACCAAGGACGACGCTGGTAAGTGGTACTTCTACGATGTGAAGAGCAACGGCAAGTACGAGCTGACCTCCATCGATCCTGACGACGACGACGACACCTACTACGGCACTGTGGCCGGCGACGTGACCACCAACGGCAGCAGCCGCGTGTACTATGCCGACGGCAAGAGCGTCCGCGCCAACAGCAACACCATCTTCGTGGTGAACGATGACGACGACATCACTGTCTACACCGGCATCAAGAGCGTGCCCGACGTCTCCGGCAAGGCCGTGACCGTGGCCGTGGTCATGGACGGCAGCAACGCCGACGTGGTGTACATCTACTCTGAGGACCTGTCCATCTCCGGCGACAGCAGCGACCGCGTCTACATCCTGGACACCGAGTGCGAGGACTTCAAGGACTACTATGTCTACGACGCTATCGTGAACGGTGAGATCACCACCATCGAGGCTACTGAGAAGGGCCTGGAGGTTGGTCTGTACGCCGACTTCGCTTATGACGCCGACGGCTACGCCGACATCAAGAAGAGCGACAAGGTCGAGGGCACCGGCGACGAAGACTACAAGGCTTATGACGTGGCTGCCAACATCACCTACTCCGGCGGCGTGCTGACCATCGACGGCACCATCGACGGCGAGGATAAGGCCATTGACCTGGTGCTGGCTGACGACTACGCCATCTTTGCCAACGACGACGGCGACGGCAAGACCATCACCGCCAGCAAGCTGGACCGCGACTATGAGAAGGACCTCTACACCGGCATCATCTACGTCTATGAGAACGACGACGACGAGGCCGTGGAGATCTACGTGGACATCACTGTTTACGAGGCTTGATTTCCTCTCCGTGTAAGTCACGCAAAGGCGCCAACAGGCTGGGCGGCCCCAATGGGCTGCCCGGCCTGTTTTTTGCGCTCCGGCGGCTTGCGCATCTCCGCGCTTCCCGGTACAATAGGGAAAACGCCCTTTGAAGGGGCGGACAGAGAGGGGGTAGGGAAGTGGACGTGCTGTGGAAGCTGCTGGCCGCGTATCTTTTGGCGGTGAACCTGGCCGGGTTTGCGCTGATGGGGATAGACAAGAGGCGGGCCCGGCGGGGCCGGTGGCGCATCTCTGAAAAAGCGCTGTTTCTTCCGGCGCTTCTGGGGGGAAGCGTGGGGGCCATTGCGGGAATGCGGGTGTTTCACCACAAGACGAAGCACTGGTATTTCCGGTTCGGCCTGCCCGCGCTGCTGGCGGCGCAGGCGGCGCTGGCCGTGGCGCTGGCGCGGCGGCTGGGCTGAACCGGCGGTGAAAACGGGCCGGGTTCCCTTGTATTTTCCACATCATCTGGTATACTGGTGGAGATAACCGGCTCAGGCCGGAACGGTATGAGTTTGGAAAGGAGCGCTTTTTCATGTACGACGCCCGATTCAGCGGGGTGCTGCTGGCCGTCTCCTCCCTGCCGGGGCCCTATGGCTCCGGTTCGCTGGGAGCGCCCGCCCGCCGCTTTGTGGATTTTTTGTCCGAGGCCGGACAGACCTATTGGCAGATTCTGCCCCTGGTCCCGCCGGGACACGGGAACTCCCCCTACATGTCCACCTCCGCCTTTGCGGGGAATCCCTTTTTGATTGACCTGGACGAGCTGGCGGCGGAGGGCCTGCTCACCCGTCAGGAGCTGGAGGGGGCCCGGCGGGAGACGCCGGACCGGGTGGACTATGACTTCCTCCGGGAGACCCGGCTGCCCCTGCTGGAGAAGGCCTTCCGGCGCGCCCAGGGGATGGCCGGGGCGCAGCAGGAGCCGGACCTGCCCTGGGTGCGGGAGTACGCCCAGTTCGCCGCCCTCCACGACCAGTACGGCGGCCCGTCCAGCCAGTGGCCGAAGGACGCCCGGCCGGACCCGGAGCGGGTGGCCTTCCACACCTTCCTCCAGGACACGTTCTACCGCCAGTGGTTCGCCCTGAAGGAGTACGCCAATCAGAAGCACGTGCGCATCATGGGGGACATCCCCTTTTATCTGTCCGCGGACAGCGCGGAGTGCCGGTACCACCCGGAGCTGTTCCAAATGGACGCAGACGGCCGGCTGTCCAGCGTGGCCGGCGTGCCTCCCGACGCCTTCACGGCGGACGGACAGCTCTGGGGCAACCCCCTCTATGACTGGAAGGGGCACAGGACGGCGGTCTTCGCCTTCTGGCGGGAGCGCATTGTGTGGTGCGCCCGGCTGTACGACGCCATCCGCCTGGACCACTTCCGGGCCTTTCACACCTACTGGTCCGTGCCCGCCGGGGCCAAAAGCGCCAAAGAGGGCCGCTGGGAGCCGGGACCGGGGATGGAGCTGCTGAACCTGCTCCGGGCCGCCGCTCCCAAGCTGGAGCTCATCGCGGAGGACCTGGGGAACCTGGACCAGGACGCGCTGCAATTTGTGCGCTCCTGCGGCGTGCCCGGCATGAAGGTCATGGTCTTCGCCTTCGACCCCCACGGCGAGAGCGCCTATCTGCCCCACAACTGCCAGCCCTTCTCCGTGGTGTACACCGGCACCCACGACACCCAGACGTTTGTCCAGTTCCTCAATGAGACCTGGCCGGAGGAGGCCGCCTTCGCCCGCCGGTACCTGCGCCTGCGGGAGGACGAGGGGCTGGGCTGGGGGGTTATCTCCGGGGCCTGGGCCACGGGAAGCTACCTGGCCATCGCGCCCTTCCAGGACGTGCTGGGCCTGGGGGCGGACGCCCGGATGAATACCCCCGGCACGGTGGGGGAGCACAACTGGACCTGGCGGGTGCGGGCGGAGGCCCTGAACCCCTATGTGTCCGGAAAGCTCCGGGAGATCACCCGGACCTACCGCCGCTGCCTGTAAAAATTCGTCGGAGTGAATAAATATTCCCCTGCGCCCGGCGGGATATTTCGGCGGAATACGGCGCGCCGGGAATTGACAGCGGGATTGCAGCGTGCTAACATAAAACCATCCCAGCCTGGGAAATCCGCGGAAAGGGGCCATTTCTCTCATGATGAAGTTTGCGGCGTTCTTTTTTGGCTACTTTTACTTTTTTAGCTTTGCGAGAAAAGTAAAAGTGTTTTTTGCTGCAAACAAACGGCTCCCCTCTGCGGCGTAAGGCATGGGCGGAGATTTGTAAGGTCAAAGGGCCTGCGGTGAACAAACACTTCACCGCAGGCCTTTTTTCGTGGCCCGGTGAGGGACGGAAAGGACGGTTTTTATCATGGTCATCATTGTCAAGGACGGCACAAAGGAAGAGCGCATCCGGGATTTGGTCCAGTGGATTGAGTCCCAAAACCTGCGCACCCACGTCTCCACCGGGGACTACTCCACCATCATCGGGGTCATCGGGGACACCAGCAAGCTGGACGAGGATTTGATCAGCGGCCTGGACATCGTGGAGGGAGTCAAGCGGGTGTCCGAGCCCTTCAAGAGCGCCAACCGGAAGTTCCACCCCCAGGACTCCGTCATCGAGGTGGGCAGAGAGCGCCTGAAGGTGGGCCACGGGAACTTCGCCCTCATCGCCGGGCCCTGCTCCGTGGAGAGCGAGGAGCAGATTATCTCCGTGGCCCGAAGCGTCAAGGCCGCCGGAGCCACCATGCTCCGGGGGGGCGCCTTCAAGCCCCGCACCTCCCCCTACGACTTCCAGGGCCTGAAGGCCGACGGCATCGAGCTGCTGCTGGAGGCCAAGCGGGAGACCGGCCTGCCCATCGTGACGGAAATTATGAACGCCAACCACCTGCCCCTGTTTGAGGATGTGGACGTGATCCAGGTAGGGGCCCGGAACATGCAGAACTTCGAGCTCTTAAAGGAGCTGGGCAAGACAAGAAAGCCCATCCTCATCAAGCGGGGCCTGGCCAACACCATCAAGGAGCTGCTGATGAGCGCCGAGTATATCATGGCCAGCGGCAACGAGAACGTGATCCT
>CALXGC010000175.1 GCA_944387755.1 uncultured Oscillospiraceae bacterium
CCGTGGGGTCCGCCTCGGCGTAGCCGCGGGTCTGGGCCTCCCGCAGGGCGTCGGTGAAAAAGGCGCCGCTGCGGACCATGCGGGTGAGGATGTAGTTGGTGGTGCCGTTTAGAATCCCATAGACCTCGTCAATCCGGTTGGCGGCCATACACTTGGTGAGGGGGTGGAGCACCGGGATGCCGCCGCCCACACTGGCCTCAAACAGGTAGTTGACGCCCTTCTTTCTGGCCAGAGCCAGAAGCTCGCACCCCTTCTCCGCCACCAATTGCTTGTTGGCGGTGACCACATGCTTGCCGGCGTTCAGGGCCCGTTTCGTATAGTCATAGGCCGCCTCCACGCCGCCGATGGTCTCCACCACCACCCGGATGGAATCGTCCTCCAGAATCTTTTCAATATTGTCCGTCATCAGCTGACGGTAAGGGCCCTCTTTAAAATGGCGCACCAGGATGGACTTCACCTGCAGGGGCTCCCCCAGCTTCCGCTCGATCTGCCTGGAGTTCTCCGCCACCACCTTGGCAACGCCTGTCCCCACCGTGCCGAGACCCATGATTGCAATCTGTATCATCTCTCGCCCTCTCCTATCTATCCGGCCAGCACCTCTACCCGCACGACGCCCTCCAGCGCCGCCACATCCGCCAGCAGCTGTTCCAAAGTCTCCGCCAGCTCAGAGGTCTCCGCCGAGATGGTCACAGCCGCGCATCCGTTGGTGGGGATACTCTGGTTGATGGTCAGAATGTTTGCCCCGGAGGTTGCAAACACCGACAAAACCCCGGAGAGTACGCCGGTATTGTGCTTGAGCATGCAATAAAAGGTGATGATATGCTCGGACTTCATATCATTGAAGGGCCGCACCGCGTCCTTGTACTTGTAAAACGCGCTGCGGCTGATCCCCACCTGCCTGGTGGCGGCCCCGACGGTGTCCGCCTCCCCGGTCTGCATCATCCGCTTTGCCTCCGCCACCTTTACAAAGATCTCCGGAAGCGCATCTGCTGCCACAATGTAGTATTGGATCTTTCTCGCCATTTCGTCCACCTCTTGCGGTCATTTGTCCTTACATGTCGTTCATCTTATCATATTTTCAAATCCGATGCAACTGGAACTGCGGGCGAAAAGAGAAAATTTTATACACCGCCGGAGGCATTTCATCGGCAAAATGTCAAAACCCGCCGCCCCGGCAAGCTGCCGGGGCGGCGGATCCATTTTCCCGTCAATCCCGGGCCTCGTACACGGCCCGGATGCCTCTGTACGTCTCATAGCAGTCCAGCCTGGACACGGTCTCAAAGGGGGCATGCATGCTCAAAACAGGCACGCCCGCGTCCAGCGTCGTGATGTTCCGGTTGGCCATATACACCGCCACCGTGCCGCCGCCGCCGGCGTCCACCTTGCCCAGCTCAGCGATCTGCCAGATCACTCCGGCGTCGTCAAACAGCCGCCGGATATAGGCCACCGTCTCCGCATCCGCGTCGGAGGCTCCGGACTTGCCCCGGGCGCCGGTGTATTTGCAAAGGCCGATGCCGTAGTTCATGCAGGCGGCGTTCCGCTTTTCATACACATCGGAGAAGTTGGGGTCATAGGCCGCCGTGACATCGGCACTGAGACAGAAGGACTTCTCAAAGCACACCCGCACCGGCACCCCCTGGCTCTCGCACAGATCCTCCATAAAGGTGTCGAACGCAGCGGACTGCATGCCCGTCACACCGTCAGAGCCGATCTCCTCCTTGTCCGCCAGGACGCAAACCGCCGTCTTCGCAGGTGTTCTCTCCAGGTCCAGCAGCGCCCGCAGGGCGGCGTAGGCGCCCACCCGGTCGTCATGGCCGTAGGCGCCGATCATGCTGCGGTCCAGGCCGATGTCCGTGGCCTTTACCGCCGGAACCGCCTCCAACTCCGCGGAGGTGAAATCATCCTCCGTGATGCCGTACTTCTCGTGGAGCAGCTTCATCACCGCCAGCTTCACCCGGCCTGCCTCACTGCTCTCCCCGGCGATGGGCCGGCTGCCCAGCAGCAGGTTCAGCGTCTCCCCGGGGATGGCCTCCCCCAGCGGTTTCTTGTTCTGCTCCGCCCCCAGGTGGGGCAGCAGGTCTGTGATCACCAGCCGGGGATCCCCCGCGTCCGCGCCGATGTTCACAGCCGCCACGGTTCCATCCCGCAGCGCCACCACACCGTGGAGCTCCAGCGGGATGGTCACCCACTGGTATTTCCGGATTCCGCCGCAATAGTGGGTCTTGAAATAGGCCAGCTCCCCCTCCTCGTACAGGGGGTTGGGCTTCAGGTCCAGGCGGGGGGAGTCGATGTGGGCGGCGGCAATCTGCGCCCCCTCCCCCAGGCTCTTCTCCCCGATATGCGCCAGCAGGACGCTTTTGCCCCGGTTGCAGACATAGACCTTGTCTCCGCTCTTCAACGCCATGCCGCGGGTATAAGGGCGGTATCCCCGGGCCTGCGCCAGGCGGACCACCTCAGCCGCGCACAGCCGCTCCGTCTTCCCGGCATCCAGAAAGGCCTTATATTCCGCCGCGTACTCCTCCATGGCCCCGCGGGCGGCCTCATCCACACGGTCATGGCCGTTCTTCCTGCCGGAGAGCAGCTGCTCCTTCAGCTGCTTGTACTCACTGTTCTCCATGTTCTTTCTCCTCCTTGATGCTCTCAATCAGCCGCTGGAAAAACTCCCGGGCCTCCAGCTCAAAGGCCGGGGCGGTGTCTGCGGCATTGTTCAGTTCGCAGTCGCACTTCCCGCGGTAGTACTCATCCGGCTTCTGGGCAGAAATCCGCAGCCGGGCATACTGTTCCGGGATGTGGTCGCGGGCCATGATCCGGCGCACCCGGAGTTCCAGCGGCGCTGTGATGGCCACAGTCTTGTCGCAGAGCTGATCCAGGCCGCTCTCCAGAAGGTTGATGGCGTCGATGGCGCAGAGCCTGCTGTCTTCCTCCGCCAGGCGCCGCCGCAGCTCCGGGACCAGGTGGGAGAAGACAATCTCATTCAGCCGCTCCAGCCGCTCCTTGCGGGAGAAAACCTCCTCCCCCAGCTTTTTCCGGTCCAGCTTTCCCGCTGCGTCAAATGCTCCCGGAAAGGACAGTGCGATCTCATCCCGCATGGGGGTGGCGGTCTCCAGCATTTCGTGGTAGAGCGCGTCGCAGTCAATCACCTTCCCCCCAAGGGATTCTATGGCGCGCAGGGCGCTGGTCTTTCCGCCCCGGTCCCCCCTGTGATCC
>CALXGC010000176.1 GCA_944387755.1 uncultured Oscillospiraceae bacterium
ATGCTGCGCACCTGCTCCGACTTCAGAAGCTTTCCCGCCGTCCGGCAGAACCCCTTCAGATCATGGTTCAATGGAATCAGTCCTTTCTCAAACAGACTTTGCATATGGAACTATACACAGCTCCGGAACACGGGGCTCCGGGGAACTGGTATCAAAAAACCGGCCGGCGGCTTACCGCACCTGTCCGTCTCCGCGGACGATATACTTATAGGAGCACAGCTCCGCCAGGCCCATGGGGCCCCGGGCGTGGAGCTTCTGGGTGGAGATGCCCATCTCGCACCCCAGGCCGAACTCCCCTCCGTCGGTAAAGCGGGTGGAGGCGTTCCAGTACACGGCGGCGGAGTCCACCTGGGCCAGGAATTTCCGGGCCGCCGCCCCGTCCGCCGTCACAATGGCGTCGGAGTGTCCGGTGGAGTGGGCGGCGATGTGGCCCACGGCCTCCTCCACCCCGTCCACCACTTTGACGGCCAGCACATAGTCCAAAAATTCCCGGCTGAAGTCCCCCTCTCCGGCGGGCGTGCCGGGGATGATCCGGGCCGCCTCCGGGTCCAGGCGCAGCTCCACGGGGTGTTCGCCCCGGCCGGCGCGGTCCGCCGTCAGGCGCTTTTGCAGCTTGGGCAGAAATTCCGGGGCGATGGCCCGGTCCACCAGGCAGGCCTCGGCGGCGTTGCACACGCTGGGCCGGGAGCACTTGGCGTTCTCAATGATATTCAGGGCCATCTCCTGGTCCGCCTGTCCGTCCACATAGATGTGGCAGACGCCGGTGCCCGTCTCAATCACCGGGACGGTGGCGTTGTCCACGCAGGCCCGGATAAGCCCCGCCCCGCCCCTGGGAATAAGCAGGTCCACAAAGCCCACGGCGGTCATCAGCTCGTTGGCGGAGGCGCGGGTGGTGTCCTCCACCAGCTGGAGGGCGTCCTCCGGCAGTCCGGCGGCGGACAGGCCCTCCTTCAGGGCGGCCACAATGGCGGCGGCGGAGCGGTGGGCCTCCTTGCCCCCACGGAGCACGCAGGCGGAGCCCGCCTTCAGGGCCAGGGCGGCGGCGTCGCTGGTGACGTTGGGGCGGCTCTCGTAAATAATGGCAATGACGCCCATGGGCACGGCGGTCTTCTCAATCACCAGGCCGTTGGGGCGCTCCACCCGGCTGAGGACGGCCCCCACCGGGTCGGGGAGCTCCGCCACCTCCCGCATTCCCTTGGCCATCCCGGCGATGCGGCCGGGGTTCAGGGCCAGGCGGTCCAGCATGACCTCCGACATGGTCCCCCTGGCGGCCTCCAGGTCCAGGGCGTTGGCGGCCAGAATCTCCCCCTGCCGGTCCTCCAGCGCCTGCGCCATCGCGGCCAGCGCCTGGTTTTTGGTCTTCGTATCCGCCAGCGCAATGGCGGTCTTCGCTCCCTTGGCTCTCTGGAGCAGCTCTTGTGTGGTCATAGGCGGTATGCCTTCCTCTCGTCATTTAAATTTGGGGAACATTCGGAAATACAGGAGGGCGCTGCACCCTCCAAAGCCTTCCCCCCACAGGGGGGAATGCGGCGCGAAGCGCCGGATGAGGGGGCAAACGTATCCGTGGGGCGCGACGGCCCCGGCGCGCCGCCGGTTCGGAATCCCCCGTCCCTTATTTTTTCCCTACGAACCGTGTGCCCACGGCCCTGCCGGCGGCGATGTCATAGAGGACCTGGGGCCGCTCGCCGTTGGTGATAATCATGTCGCAGCCCACCTCGCCGGTCATTTTGGCGGCCCGGAGCTTGGTGGCCATGCCGCCGGTGGCCAGGCCGGAGCCCGCGCCGCCGGCCAGCGCTTCAATCTCCGGCGTGACCTCCTCCACCACGGGGATGAGCCGGGCGTCCGGGTCCTTCCGGGGGTCGGCGGTGTACAGCCCCTCGATGTCGCTTAACAGGACCAGCAGGTCGGCCTTGACGCACCGGGCCACAATGGCCCCCAGGGTGTCGTTGTCCCCCACCTTGATCTCCGCCGTGGCCACGGTGTCGTTCTCGTTGATGACGGGCAGGGCGCCCAGCTCCAGCAGGCGCTCCATGGTGTTCTGGAAATTCTCCCGGCGCTCCGGGTCCTCCACGTCCTCTCCGGTGAGGAGAATCTGGGCCACCGTGTGGTTATACTGCAAAAACAGCCGGTCATAGGTATACATCAGCTCGCACTGGCCCACGGCGGCGGCGGCCTGCTTGGTGGGCATGTCGCCGGGCTTGCCGGGGAGGTTCAGCTTGCCCACCCCCATGCCGATGGCGCCGGAGGAGACCAGGATAATCTCGTGCCCCGCGTTCTTCAGGTCGCTGAGGACCTTCACCAGGTCCTCCACATGGCGGATATTCATCCGGCCCGTGGCGTGGGCCAGGGTGGACGTGCCGACTTTTACCACAATTCTCATGGGTTTGGAAACCCCTTTCTGGTTGGAAATCAAGTTTTGGGGTCACTTCCCCATGTCCAGGGTCTTCTCATAGGCGGCGATGACCGCCTCCATCACAGTGCCCCGGAACCCCCGGTCCTCCAGGGCGCGCACCCCCTGGATGGTGCTTCCGCCGGGGGAGCACACCCCGTCCTTCAGCACGCCGGGGTGCTGGCCGCCCTCCAGCATAAGGCGGGCGGTCCCCTCCGCCATCTGGGCGGCGTAGGCCAGGGCCTTCTGCCGGGGCAGGCCGCAGGCCACCCCGCCGTCCGCCAGGGCCTCGATAAACAGGGCGCAGAAGGCCGGGCCGCAGCCGGACACGGCGCTGGCCGCGTTGAGCTGGCCCGGGTCGATCCGGTCCACCAGGCCGGCGGGGGCCAGCAGGCGCTGAAAGTCGTCCAGCTCCTCCTGGGAGGCGCCCAGGCCGTAGTACTGGATGACCCCCGCTCCCACCGCCGCCGGGGTGTTGGGCATCAGGCAGATCACCGGGTACTCCCCCCCGGCCATGGTCTGGATGCGCCGGGCGTCCAGGCCGGCGGCCATAGAGGCCAGCACAAACCGGCCGGTGCGGGCGGCCAGAGCGGGGGCGATTCCCGCCAGCATATCCGCCATCATCTGGGGCTTCACCCCCAGGAAAATCAGCTCGCAGGTCCGGGCCACAAGCTCGTTGTCCGCGGCCTGTCCCCCCAGCTCCTGGGCCAGGGCCGCCGCCTTGGCGGGCGTGCGGTTGGCCAGGTACAGGGCGCGCCCCTCCCCCTTGGCCACCGCGCGGGCCAGGGCGGAGCCCATGGCGCCGGTGCCGATAAATCCAATGGATTGAAACATATCTGCCTTCCTCCCTCCGCCCCCCTGGGCGGCGCTTTTTCTGCTTCTATCATAGCACGGTTTTCCCCTTTTTCAAAGGGGGGCGGGCAGAAATTCCGGCGTCACAAAATTTGGATTTTCCCCTGAATCAGCTTGCCCACCGCCTCGGCAAACCAGCCGATGGCCGGGATGCGGACCAGGTCCCGGCCGTAGATCTCCCGCGCGCCGGGGAGCTCCCGGTCGCTGCCGGTGAAGATGCACACCGGGGCGAAGCCCCGCTTCCGCAGGGCCCCCGCCTCGGCGGCGGCGTCCTTGATCCCCAGCTTTCCCCCATAGTCCCGGCCGCCGGGGAGAAAGCCGTTGGAGGGAATCTTCTGGTCGTCGTTGGGATTGGCGTCGGACAGCAGGATAAGCAGCCTGTTCTCCGCCTGTTCCCGCTCCATCAGCCAGCCCATGGCCCGCAGGGCCAGGCCGTCCCGGTTCCACCCGGCGGAGACATAGTCGAAGATGGCGCCGTTCTTCTCCGTCTCCTGATAGTCCCGGAAGACGCGCATCACCGTGCAGCCGCTCACCGAGCAGAAGGAGGACACCCGCACCGGAATTTGACACCGGGTGAGGGCGGCGGCAATGAGATAGGCCTGGGTGGACAGCTTCTCCTGCTGCTGGTTCTGGGAGGCGGAGGCGTCCAGCAGAATGTCCACCGAAAAATCTCCCAGCTCGCTCTGCCGCCGCTGGACGAAGATCCTCCCGTCCTGAAGGGCCGTCCGCCAGGCCAGCCGGGGCTGGAGAATCCCCGCCCTGGCGCGGCTGTCCGTCACGTCGGACTGGAGCAGAATGGTGTTTTGGAGCCGCTGGGCCAGCTGAGAGAGAATCAGCTGGTTCTGCACCAGGTGGGCCTGGTAATAGGCCCGGTTTTTCTCCCGCTGGGCCTGGAAGGCCTCCCGCTCCCAGGCGGTCTGGCTGTCCGGCTGTCCTGCGGGGAGGGTCCCCCTGGTGAAGTGGAGGCGGCAGTTCTGGTGGGCGCCGGTACACAGAAGCTTCTCCGCCGCCGCCGTCTCCGCCGGGGTGAGCATGGACGTCCCAAAGCAGTTCTCCACATAGCTGCGCAGCGCCTGTTCCCTGGTCCGGCCCCGGCCCAGATAGAGCAGAAGCTTCCGCTGCCAGAAGAACTTTCCCTCCTCCACAGGGCCGCCGGACTGGCCCAGGCGGCGCAGGGCGGTGCTGCGGACCAGTCCGCCCCGCTTCCCCCTCTGGAGAATGTCCCGGCCGGCGAAGGCGGCCCACTGCCGGTCGGTGACGCTCCTTCTGGCCCGGCGGAACCACTTGTGGAGAAGGGCCTCCATCCGCCGGCACAGCTCCTCCCCGGTGCAGTCCGCCGGAAAGGTCAGGTCGTCCAGCACCCCCCGCTCCCAGGCGTCCTCCTGGGCGGGCTCTCCCAGGGCCCGGCGGAACCACAGCCAGCGGAGATTCTGGAGGCCCTCCCGCTCCGCCCCCTTCCGGGGCTGGGCCGTCACCTGGAGGGCGTACTGCCGCCGCAGGTCCCCCAGCACAGGCCGCTCCGCCAGCCCCCGGCGGAACGCGTACCCCTCCAGGCCCAGCCAGAACAGGTCGCTGTAGAAGGCCCCGCCGGCCTGATTCTGAAAGGCGTTGAACAGGGGCTTGAGGGTCTCATACCCGCAGTACCGGTACACCAGGCCGATGACGGTGTTGAAGTACAGGTCGGCGTCCCCCGCCGGGCCGAAGGCCTGAAAATCGGCCCGCAGGGCGTAGTCCCCCGCCCCGTTCCAGAACTGGTTTTCCGCCCGGCGGTTTTCGATGTCCTGCCGGTCCATGGTCAGCCCTCAAAGAGCTGGGCCCGGCCAGCGTCCCTGGGGATGCGGGCCCACACCGCGTCGGCCACCAGCTGCCGCTCGAAGGGGTCGAAGGCCTTGTTGACAATCCCCAGCTCCAGCGCCTGGCCGGAGGGGATTCCCTTCTCCATCAGGTGCAGGGCGGACAGCAGCCCCCGCAGGTCCAGGGCCTTGGTGGAGATCTCCGAGCTGTCGCACTTCTTCCGCAGGTCGTCGAAGAGGGCGGCGAACTGCTCCACCCAGCCGTGCTTCAGGGCGGGGAAGCCCCGCAGCAGCAGCTTTTGCAGATTCTCCGCCGAGATCACCGGCATGTCCAGCACCACAAAGCGGGACACCAGAGCCTCGTTGAGCTCTCTGGTGCCGGCGTAGCCGTAGTTCATGGTGCCGATGAACCGGGCGGCCCCGTCCAGGAAAATCCGGTCGTAGCCGGGCACGTCGATGACCCGGCGGAAGTCCAGGGTGGCGTGGAGGACGGCCAGGGCCTCGTTTTTGGCCATGTTCACCTCGTCCAGCACCCCAAAGCCCCCCAGCCGGGCGCACTGGGCGATGGGCCCCTCCCGGAAGACCACCGCCCCGTCCTTCAGGGTGTCCGCCCCCACCAGGGAGGCGGCGTCCACATTGACATACATGGACACGTCCCACACCGGCCGGCCGAAGGCGGCGGCCAGATTCTCCGCCAGCACGTTCTTCCCCGTGGCCTTGGGACCGGCCAGCAGCAGGTGCTGCCCGCACAGCAGCGCCGCCGCCGCCCCCTCCCAGACCTCTTTTCCGTAATATAAAAAGCGGGGGGCCGGTATCCGGCTCCGGGCCTCCTCCGGGACCGGGTGCTCCGCCCGGAAGGCACGCATCTCCTCCAGCAGGCCGGGGTCCACCCCCTCCTCCGCTAACTCTTTCCAAAGGTCCATGGCTCTCTCTCCTTATGTCAAGCATTGGCGCACTTATTGTAATGCGGCGGGGAAAAATCCGCAAGGGGCTTCCCAAAAAACGGCCTGTCAATTTCCGGGCATACGCCCCGGCCTGTCCGCATAGGATGGAGCAAAGGCCGGTGATGAACCATGGAAGCAAGACAAGCCAGCAGACAGCGGGCATATGAACAGGCGGCGCAGGTCCTCCCTCTGGGGCTGCGGCGGGCGGCCCTGTCCCTCCCCCCGGAGGAGCAGGGCCGGGCGGAGGAGTTCCGCCTCCGGCAGGGACAGCCCCTGACCGCCGTCTTCCCGGAGGGGGAGCGCCCCCTGAGCCGGGAGCGGGTCTCAGGCCGGGAGCTGGAGCAGCTTCTGGAGCTGGCCAGCCGGGCCTCTGTCCACACGGTGCTGGACCAGCTCCGCCGGGGATACCTCACTGTGGAGGGGGGACACCGGGTGGGGCTGTGCGGCACGGCGGTGTTCCGGGAGGGGGCGCTGGTCAACCTGCGGAACCTGTCCTCGGCGGCGGTGCGCATCGCCCGGCAGTGTGCCGGGGCGGCGGAGCCGGTGTGGGACAGGCTGGCGGGCCCGGAGGGCGCCCTGGAGAGCGCGCTTATCGTGGCTCCGCCGGGAGCGGGCAAGACCACCCTGCTCCGGGACCTTATCCGCATGGCCTCCGACGGGGCGCGGGGAACCCCCCAGCGGGTGGGGCTGGCCGACGAGCGGGGGGAGGTGGCCGCCCTGTGGGGCGGCGCGCCCCAGCTGGACGTGGGGCGGCGCACAGACGTGGTGGAGGGCTGCCCCAAGGCCCAGGCCCTGATGATGCTCCTCCGGGCCATGAACCCCCAGCTTCTGGCGGCGGACGAGATCACCGCCCCGGAGGACCTGCGGGCCCTGGAGGCCGCGGCGGGCTGCGGCGTCTCCCTGCTGGCCACCGCCCACGGCCGGGACAGGGCGGATCTGTCCCGCCGCCCCCTGTACCGGGAGCTGATGGCGGCGGGGATCTTCCGGCGGCTGGTGTACATACGCCCCCAGGACGGGGGGCGGCGGTATGAGACGGAGGTGCTGTCATGATCCGGCTGGTGGGCGCGGCCCTTGTGGCCGCCGGAGCCGCCTGGCTGGGCCTGGGGGCGGCGGCGGAGCTGGGGCGGCGGGTGCGCCGCCTGGAGGCCCTGTCCGCGGGGCTGGAACTGCTGGAGCGGGAGCTGTGGGAGCGGGGTGCCCCCCTGCCGGAGGTCTTCCGCGCCCTGGCCCGGCGCACGGAGGAGCCCGCCGCCGGCCTCTTCGCCCGCTGCGCCCAGGCCTGCGCCGCCCTGGACCGGGAGCCCTTCCCGGCGGCCTGGCGGCGTCTGGCGGGGGCGCTGGAAGGCCTCCCCCCGGAGGCCGGAGCGGCCCTCCTCCCCCTGGGGGAGGTGCTGGGCCGGTACGAGGTCCAGGGCCAGCGGGAGGCCATCGGCCAGGCCCGCGCCGCTCTGGACCGGGCCCGCCGCCGGGCGGAGGAGGAGCGCAGCCGCATGGGCCGGGTGTATCAGGCGCTGGGCCTGGCCGGCGGCGGTTTTCTCGTCATTTTGCTCCTGTGAGGGATTACAATACGAAAGAGGGATGGACATGGAGGTAGACCTGATTTTCCGCATTGCGGCCATCGGGATTCTGGTGGCCGTTTTGAACCAGGTGCTCAGCCGGGCGGGCCGGGACGAACAGGCCATGATGACCACCCTCACCGGGCTGGTGGTGGTGCTGATGATGGTGGTGCAGGAGATCGCCGACCTGTTCGAGCTGGTGAAGCGGCTGTTCGGCCTATGATGGAGCTGATGATGAAGGGGGCGGCGGCGGCGGTGGCGGCGGCCCTGTGCGCCGGGGTGATCCGGCGGGGGGCCCCGGAGCTGGCCCTGGTTCTGACCCTGGCGGCGGGGGGCTGGGTGCTGCTGGGGGCGGCGGAGGCCCTGTCGGCGGCGGCGTCCACCATGGAGGAGCTGGCCCGGCTGGCCGGGCTGGATCAAAGCGTGGTGGAGCCGGTGTGCAAGACGGTGGCCCTGGCCATCCTCACCAGGCTGGCCGCGGAGGTGTGCCGCTCCGCCGGGGAGGGCGGGCTGGCCGCCGCGGTGGAGACGGCGGGGACGGCGCTGGCCCTGTGGGCCGCCCTCCCCCTGGTGGGGGGCGTGCTGGAGCGGATGGGGGAGATGCTGTTATGAGGCGGTGGATTGCGGCCCTGTGCCTGCTGCTCCCCCTGCTGGTCCTGCCCCTGGGGGCGGCGTCCTTCCCCCAGGCGGACGCCCTGCTGCGGGAGGCGGAGTCCTATGGCGCGGACCCCTCGGAGGGCCTGGCCCAGGGGGCGGCGGGCATTCTGGAGGCGGGGCTGGACCAGCTGGGCGCGCTGCTCCGGCGGAGCCTGTCCTCCGGGGTAAAGCTGCTGGCGGTGGCCCTGCTGTGCGGCGCGGCGGAGGGGGCCGCTGTGGACGGGGGGCGGAAGGGGCTGCGGGCGGTGGACGCGGCGGGGGCGCTGGCCGTCACCGCCCTGACGGCCGGCGACATGAGCGCCATGATCGGCCTGGGGCGGGAGACCATCGCCCGCATGGACGCCCTCTCCAGCCTGCTGCTGCCGGCGATGGCCGTCCTCACCGCCGCCACCGGCGGCGTCACCGGGGCGGCGGTGCGGCAGGGGGCCACGGTGTTCTTCTCCCAGCTCTTCATCCTGGCCATCGACCGGCTGCTGGTCCCCCTGCTCTACGCCTATATGGCCGCCTGCTGCGCCCACGCGGCCCTGGGCAACGAGGGGCTTCAGAAGCTGGCCGCCCTCATCCGGGGGACCGCCGTATTTCTGCTCACCGCCGGCCTGGTGGTCTTTGTGGGCTATCTCACGGCCAGCGGAGCCATCGCCGGGTCGGCGGACGCGGCGGCGGTAAAGGCGGCCAAGCTGACCATCTCCAGGGCGGTGCCGGTGGTGGGGGGCATTCTCTCCGACGCGGCGGAGTCGGTGCTGGCGGGGGCGGGGGTGCTCCGGGGGACGGTGGGCGCGGCGGGGACGCTGGCGGTGCTGGCCATCTGCCTGGTCCCCTTCCTCCAGCTGGCCATCCAATACCTCACCTATAAGGGGGCGGCGGCGCTGACGGCCACGGTGGCGAACAGCGGGCTGAGCCGGCTGATGGACAGCATCGGCGGGGCCTTCGGGCTGCTGCTGGGGATGACCGGGAGCTGCGCGCTGATTCTGCTCTTCAGCATTGTGTCGGCGGTCTCGGCGGTGATGCCGGGATGATGGAGCTGCTGCGGAACTGGCTGACGGGCGTCACCGCCGCCGCCATCCTGTGCGCCCTGGCGGACAGCCTGATGCCGGAGGGCCCGGTGCGCCGGGTGGGA
>CALXGC010000177.1 GCA_944387755.1 uncultured Oscillospiraceae bacterium
TGGTGAGCTGGGGCGGCTGGCCCAGGTTCACCGCGTGGGCGTTGCGGATGATGGCGGACTGCTCCGCCTGGCGAAAGATCTCCCGGAGGAACACTGTCTCCACCCTGCCGCTGCGGATCAGGTCGGAGAACACATTCCCCGCCCCCACGGAGGGCAACTGGTCCGCATCCCCCACCAGCACCAGCCGGGTGCCGGGCCGCAGGGCCCGCAGCAGGGCGGAGAACAGCGCCAGATCCACCATGGACATCTCGTCCACAATCACCGCGTCCGCCTCCAAGGGCTCCTTCTCCGTCCTCTGGAAGGTCACCTGGTGGGTGGCGTCGTTCCAGCTCATTCCCAGCAGACGGTGGACGGTCTGTGCCTCCATGCCGGTGAGCTCGCTCATCCGCTTCGCCGCCCGGCCGGTGGGGGCCGCCAGCAGGATCTCCAGCCCCATCTTCTGGAACAGGGCCACGATGCCCCGGACGGTGGTGGTCTTGCCGGTACCGGGGCCGCCGGTGAGGATCAGCACCCCGGTCCGGGCGGCTAGCTCCACCGCCTGCCGCTGCTGGGGGGCATAGGTGATGCCCTGCCGGACCTGGATCTCATCCACCGCCCGGTCCGCCTGGCGGCTCTGGTCCGTATCCGCCGCCAGCAGTCCCGCCAGACGGATGCAGGCGGAGCTCTCCGCCTCCCACAGCCGCCGGAGGTAGCAGGCCTCCACATTGGCCACCTGCTCCTGGACCACCGTCCCACGGTCAATCAGGCTGTCCAGGGCCTGTTCCACCAGATCCAACTCACAGTCCAGCAGCTGGGCGGTGGCGGCGATCAGCTTGTTCCGGGGCAGAAAGACGTGGCCGTTGTTCTCGTTGTGGCCCAGCTCAAAGGTCACCGCCGCCTGAAGCCGCTGGTCACTGTCCGCCGCCAGGCCCATGCCCATGGCCATCTCGTCGGTGACGGAGAAGGCCACGCCGCAGCCCTCGCCGGAGAGGAGATAGGGATTCTCCCGCACCTTCTCCAAGGCCGCGTCTCCGTACTGCCGCCGCAGTTCCATGGCCAGGATGGGAGGCAGCTGGTACTGGGCCAGAAAGGCCATCAGCCGACGCAGGCCCATGTGCTGGCGGTAGTTCTCAGCGATCTCCTGGGCCTTGCGGGCGGTGATGCCCTTCAGGGTGGTGAGCCGCTCCGGCTCCCGCTCCAGGATGTCCAGGGTCTCCGCCCCGAACCGCTCCACAATCCGCCGGGCGGTGGCGGGTCCCACGCCTTTACAGACGCCGGAGGACAGGTAGCTGAAGATCTCCTCCTCGTCCTCCGGCAGGCTCCGCTCCAGCTCCACCGCCCGGATCTGCTCCCCGTGCTGAGGGTGGCTCTCCCGGAGGCCGGAGACCGCCAGATGCTCCCCCGGCGCCACGCAGGGGATGCACCCCACCACCGTGACCACCTCGCCCTCCTCCGTCAGGAGGCGCAGGACCGTATAGCCGTTTTCGGCGTTTTGAAAAATGACGCTATGTACCGTCCCCTCACAGGTGACCAGCTCTTCCATGTCCATCCTCTTTCGTAACTCGTCGTTCAGTCCAGGTGCAGCGCCGCGCCGTCCGCCAAGACTACATTGGGTTCCCGGCCAGCCAGATACGCCGCCAGAGCCCGGGCATCGGCGGTCATGCCGCAATCCGCCAGTACGATCCTGGCCCCCGGCAGGCGTCCCCGCAGCCGCCGCAGCTCCCGCACATCCGCCTCCATGGCCAGCGCCTCCCCCCGCAGGGGGAGTACCAGCAGCAGTCCCGGCACCGCCGGCCGGCCGGCCCGGAAGAGCACCCCCGCCACGGCCCACACCAGCGTCGTCACCCCCACGGCGGAGAGAAAGGCAATCAAACCATCTTGCAGCAATGTCATCCCAAATCACCTCGGGACATTGTATGCGCAGGGGGTGTTTGGGTGTTCCGGGGCGGAACGGGGGCTTCCCCCTGGGGGAAATAGGTGGGCCGCCGTCCGGCGGCCACGGGGCGTCTGGCTCCCGCAGGGGGCATTGTCCATGCGGGATGCGCCCCCCATTTTCTTTTTGAGACATCAAAAAGAAAATGCGCCGCGCCCGGTGGAAAAGAAAAAATGTTCGGCGGGTCGGTCTGCGCAGACGCAGACCTCCTGCCGCCGGCGGGGGAAGGTTGGCTGTCCTTTGCGGCAGTCAGAGACGGAAACGCCCGGCCCTTGGGGAAACCTCCAGCCCGGGGAGGTCTGGGATACATCCTGCTTCTCTTTTCGCTGCCGCTGGCCGGTGGTTGATGAAAGTCCCAGTATGAGAGACAATGCAACAGCTTCTACGACCGCCCGGGGAGCGCGTAGCGAAGCGGAACGCGCGGAAAGAGAAGCTGGTCAAATGCGTCCTTGCACCCCGACGCCCTCCGCCCCCTCCGCCACGGGACGGCAGCTACAAAAATCGCAGAAAACCCTAGCGTGCCCGAAGGCCAGCCCAAATCGGAGCAGGCACCGATACGTCGACCCCCGTCGCGCGGAGGGCAACTGCACCGGAGCGCGCCCAAGCGATTTTTTCTCTTCCACCGGGCGCGGCGCATTCTCTTTTTGTCAAGAACAAAAAGAGAATGGGGGGCGCATCCCCCGCGGAAACGGCCCCCTGCGGGAGCAGAATCCCCTGTGGCCGCCGTTCGGCGGCCCATCTCAGGTTACCCCCGCTTGTCGCTGCGCCCCACCAGATAGTCGATGGTGACGCCAAAGTGGTCCGCCAGCTTCCAGGCGTTTTCCAGATTGGGAAGGTTTGCCCCTCTTTCAAATCGCTGATAATGTGATTCCGCAACCCCAATGGCTTCTGCGACCTGCGCCTGTGTTTCGCCTCGTTCTTGACGTAGTGCACGTATCCGGTCCTTAAAAATGATTTC
>CALXGC010000178.1 GCA_944387755.1 uncultured Oscillospiraceae bacterium
AGCCCTCGGTAGAACTCGGTTCGCAGAAAATCTGCTAGGGAATTGAAGGTGGCCTTCTCCGCGATAAAAATACCAGTCTCCTCCTCGTCCTGGAACATGGGGACAAAGCATACTTCCATGGGAAAGCTCTGCGCGAAATCTTCTTGAAAGAGCCGGGCCCCCACATAGGCCATGTCCGCGTAGAAGTAGGAATACGCCTCGGCATAGGCAGTGCTATTCCGGCGCGTCAACGGCTCAAAGTATCGCTCCGACATGACTTCGATCTGACGGCGGAAGTTGCGCAGACTGGTGGCGAAGGCGACCAGGCCATCGACCATTCCGTGGTACATGGCACTGCCCTCTGAGGCGGGATCCTGAACCGCCGACCACTTTGCCCCGTCCGCCAGGAGCCTCTCAAAGGTGTGATAGTTACACGATTCATCCATCCGCAGGTCTCTATAGACCGGCAGAGTGAAGATTACCTCCCAGGCCGCGTTCAGCTTTTCCTGTGCATTCCGGGCGGCCTGGACAGTTTTCTCCGTGAGCAGTGCCTGCGCAGCCGGGACAAACATCTGGACACGCCGGTCAATCTCATTCAGGACTGCCTCTTCCAAGTTCATGATGTCCACGCAGCACTGACCGACCGGGCGGTCCTGTTTCCCGATAAAGACATGGTCTCCGTGAAAAAACACAGTGAATTGGTCGTAGGTGTACGTGTAGGCGAGCTCCACGCGCTCGGTCTGTTCTTTCATAGGCGTCCTTTCTGTATCCGATGAAGATTTGTGATTTACCTGATACCTCCTGGATCCCTTGATACCTAAGTCTTCCTATGTTACCATCGTAGCAGATAAGAAACAAAAAATCAATCAGGAGGTATCAAAAGTTGCTGGAATCCGAGTGTAGAAGCTACGATGACCTGCCGCTGTTTCTCAATGCGGAGACGGTGGCGAAGGTGCTGGGCGTGTCGCCGTCGTCTTGCTACGAGCTGATGCACGAGCCGGGTTTCCCGGTACTGCGCGTCGGCAGCCGGATGGTGGTGCCCAAGGATCAGTTCATCCAGTGGGTAGAGGCGCACACGGGAGGGAAGTCGTGAGGAGAGAGAAACCAGGAAAATTTTTTCTGATGCCCAACGAGGTGTTCCTTCTGGGCCTGTCTCCTGGCGAGCTGGTTGTGTATAGCTACCTGAAACGGTGTGAAAACCGGAAGACCCACCATTGCTGGCCAAGTTACAAAACCATCGGCCGGGCAGTGAGGATGAGTGAGAACACGGTGCGCAAGTACGTGCTAAAGCTGGAGGAGAGGGGCCTCATCACGACGGAACCAACCAGTCAATTTGACTCTGAAGGCCGCAAGCGCAATGGGAACCTGCTCTACACCATGTACCCTATTGGCGAGGTAATGAGTCAGTTCTATCAGGGGCAGTTCGAGCGTTTGAACCTGCTGGCGTTACAGAGCCGCGCGGCGGCACGGCTAGAGCAGTACTCCGGATCGGGGAAGAAAAACCGCCTGTGACCGCCTGTGAGGCTCTGTGTGCCTCGATGGGGGGAGGGGCAGGGCCCTGCCCCTCCCGGGGGGCTTGGAAGGCCGGTTCGGCCCGGTTCTGGAAGTTCCCCAGGGACGAAGGATGAAGCAGGATAAAGACAGGCGTCAAAGCCGCCGCTCTGCCGGTCACTTCTGCCCGCAGTGCGGGCAGTTTCAGGGGCTATAGAACGGGGTCAAACGTAGAGGGGAAAGCCGAGTTTGCGGTCGTTCTGCCGGAATCCCTACGGACACAAGAAAAAAGCAGGGGTCACTTCCCCGGAAAGGAGCCTGTTATGAGCAAGAAGGAGAAATTCGCCCTCTATCTGACGCCGGAAAAGAAGGCCCTTCTGGAGCGGCGTTTTCAAGAGGATGGCAGCCGGAGCCTCACCGGCTTCATAGAGCGGGCGATTGATTTCTATCTGGACTATCTCAGCGCCGACGATGCCGGGTTGTTCCTGCCCGCCTCCATCAAGTCCTGCATGGACGGGCGGCTGGATCAGCTGGAGGATCGCCTGTCCGCGCTGGCCTTCCGGCAGGCGGTAGAGACGGACATGATGGCCGGCATCCTGGCGGACACCTGCCGACTCAGCCCGGAGGAGCTGCGCCGGCGGCGGGCGGAGAGCGTGCGCAGCGTGAAGTCCACCAATGGCCGCATATCGCTGGAGGGGCGTGCCCGGGAGGCGTGGGAGGAGGGGGATGAGTGGCAGGACTGATCGTCAAGAGTCCCTACATCAAGGGCGGCGGTGCCGGCGGCTACCTGAAGTATATCGGCACCCGGGAGCGGGTGGAGATCCTGCTGGATGGCCGTCCACCCACCCGCAAGCAGGAACAACTGATCGCAAAGTTGGCAAAGGACTTCTCTGATGTGAAGGAGCTTTCCGAGTACGCAGACTACACCGAGCGCCCCACCAAGGCCAACGCCTCTGCATTGATCACCATGGCGCTGGAGGAATACTGGGATGAAGTCCGCGCCTCCGATGGCTACGCCAGGTACATCGCCACCCGGCCCCGGGCAGAACGATTGGGCAGCCACGGCCTCTTTGGTGATGAAGACGTTGTGGATCTGGACGCCGCCATGGCGGAGGTGTCCGCCTACCAAGGCAACATCTGGACGCACATCATTTCCTTAAAGCGGGAGGATGCGGCGCGGCTGGGGTTCGATAACGCCAAGGCGTGGCGCACTTTACTCCGGGCCAACCGTCATGAGATTGCCTCCGTCATGAACGTACCACTGAACCACTTCCGCTGGTACGCCGCCTTCCACGATGAGGGGGAGCACCCCCATGTCCACATGATGGCGTGGTCAACAGTGCCAGGCGAAGCCTATCTGACCCGGGAGGGCATCCGCCGGATCAAGTCTGTGCTCACCAACCAGATTTTCCGGCAGGAGATGCTCCGCACCTACGAGCAAAAATCTCAGTCCCGGGACGAGCTGGTACGGGAGGCACGGCGGGCCATACGAAAACTCACCCAAGAGATGGCCCGGAGCATCTGCACAGAGCCTGCCATCGAACAGAAGCTGGAGCAGTTGGCTGAACAGTTGGAGACAGTCAAGGGTAAAAAGTCCTACGGTTATCTCCCCAAGTCTGTCAAGAAAACTGTAGACGAAATCGTGGATAAGCTGGAGGAGCTGCCGGTGGTCCGTGAGTGCTACGACCAATGGTGTGCCCTCCAAAGTGAGGTGGAGAGCTACTACCACGGCAACCCCAGAGAGAAGAAAAAGCTGTCCCAGGAGAAAGAGTTCCGGCAGATCAAGAACGCCGTCATCCGGGAGGCGGAGCGCATCCGGCTGGGGGAGCCCACCTTTGAGGAGGAGGGCTTGGCTGGCCAGGATGAGCAGTTGGACGACGGCAAACTGTCCTTTGCGTGCTGGGAGCTGGCACAGCTCCTCCGGGACGGGCGGTACCCCCTGGAGCTCCGGGACCAGTGGGCAGGTCGCCTGGAAGCTATGGCAGAGCAGGGAGATGCCTACGCTCAGTACCTGATGGGACGGCTCTGCCGGGACGGGCCGCTGCTGATCCCGGACAGTCAAAAGGCGAGACACTGGTTCGCTCAGGCGGCAGAGCAGGACTTGCCGGAGGCCCAGTACGCCCTGGGCAAACTGCTTCTCTCTGACGACCGGGAGGTGCGGGACCCGGAGGAGGGCGTCCGCTGGATGCAAAAAGCGGCGGAAAACGGGGACCATTTTGCCGCCTACCAGTTGGGAAAGGAATATCTGACCGGCGATGTCG
The DNA here is from genome assembly GCA_944387755.1 of uncultured Oscillospiraceae bacterium. The sequence continues at coordinate 3,732 of CALXGC010000178.1, forward strand.
TGACCAAAGACACCGCCAAGGCGGCAAAGTGGTTCACCCAGTCGGCAGAGGCGGGCAACCAGTTTGCCCAGTATATGCTTGGTAAACTGCATCTGACCGGGCAGGGGGTGACCCGAGATCAGGCCCAAGCGATGGCGTGGTTCAGCCACTCCGCCGCCCAGGGGAACCAGTACGCACAATTCTTCCTGGAGCGCAAGAACAGTCTCCGTCCACCCTCCGTCATGCTGGCGGTCACCAGCCTACTCTATCACATGAGCCGAATCTTTGAGGATCACTCTCTGCCCCGCTCCAGCACCGGCCTCCAGGTGGACAGCAAACTCCGGAGAAAAATCCAGGCAAAGAAAATCGCTATGGGCCACAAGCCGGATGACCACGAGGAGGAGC
>CALXGC010000179.1 GCA_944387755.1 uncultured Oscillospiraceae bacterium
TGCACAGGAACACGAAATTTCCTTCCAGCCGCTGTGAGGGCCGGAAAAACGAATTGACACCGGCGGAGGGGCTTGCTATAATACACACGTGAATCGCCGACGCTTTATCACCGGATAAAGGCCGTCAGAAAGGCGCTCCAAACTTGACCGCAGGTACGGCGCGGAACGGCGCTATAAGGTCAGGTTTTGGGGCGTCTTTTGATTTTTGAGTCCCCCTATCCTATCACATACCAAGGAGGCGCATATCCATGCCAGAACTCAGCCGCAGAGTCGCCCTGTTTACCGACTCCGTCATCCGGCGCATGACCCGCATCAGCAACCAGTACGGGGCCATCAACCTGTCCCAGGGCTTTCCCGACTTCGATCCCCCCAAGCCCATGCTGGACCGCCTGGCCCAGGTGGCCTATGCCGGTCCCCACCAGTACTCCATCACCTACGGGGCGCAGAACCTCCGGGAGGCCCTGGCGGACAAGCACAGCCGGTCCGTCGGCCGGCGGGTGGACCCCAATACCGAGGTCCTTGTCACCTGCGGCGGCACGGAGGCCATGATGTCCGCCATGATGACGGTGTGCAATCCGGGGGATAAGGTCATTGTGTTCAGCCCCTTCTATGAGAACTACGGGGCGGACGCCATTCTGTCCGGCGCGGACCCCATCTATATCCCCCTGGTTCCCCCCGGCTTCGGCTTTGACCGGAACGCCCTGGAGAACGCCTTCCGTCAGGGCGTCAAGGCCATCATCGTCTGCAACCCCTCCAACCCCTCCGGCAAGGTCTTTACACGGGAGGAGCTGCTCTTCATCGGGGAGCTGGCCCGGAAGTATGACGCCTTTGTGATTACCGACGAGGTGTATGAGCACATTGTCTTCGCCCCCCACCGCCACGTCCATATGGCCGGCCTGCCGGGTATGTACGAGCGGACCATCACATGCAGCTCCCTGTCCAAGACCTACTCCATCACCGGCTGGCGGCTGGGCTGGCTCATCGGCCCGGCGGAGGTCATCGAGAGCGCGAAAAAGGTCCACGACTTTCTCACCGTGGGAGCTCCCGCCCCCCTCCAGGAGGCCGCCTGCGTGGGCGTCCGCTTCCCCCAGAGCTACTACGACAGCCTGGCGGAGCTCTACACCAAAAAGCGGGCCTTCTTCTGCCAGGGGCTGGACCGTCTGGGCCTGAAGCACAACGTACCCCAGGGGACCTACTTTGTGCTGCTGGACATCTCCGACTTCCTGGCCCTGGACCGGTTTAAAGGCTGGAGCGACTACCAGTTCTGCGAGTGGATGGTCAGGGAAATCGGCGTGGCGGCGGTGCCCGGCTCCAGCTTCTTCCGGGAGCCGGTGAACAACCTGGTCCGCCTCCACTTCGCCCGCAGCCAGGAGACCCTTCAGGAGGCCCTGGACCGCCTGGAAAAGCTGGCCGCCCTGCTGGGATAAGGCCTTTGGGCGTAAAACGCCCCCTTTTGAAAGGGGGCGCCGCCGAAGGCGGCGGGGGATTGCAAACCGGCGGGCGCGCCGGGGTCGTCGCGCCCCACGGATACGTTTGCCGTTTGCCCTGTCCGGCGGGCGCACAATGTGCGCCCCTACTTGAAGGACGGAGGGGGAGATTACGCGGGCGCGCCGGGTCGTCGCGCCCCACACACGACTGCCGTTTGCCCCCCTGTGGGGGGAGGCGGTTTTGCACATCAAAGAGAGGTGTTTAGAATGAAAATCCAGCCGTTTTTGGTGGAAGAGTGGATGAACGCCTATGAGACAGGCGCAAAATACAACATTGCGGAGACCTGTGTGGACTCCGTCTCTCTGGACGAGCTGTTTGCCCTCACAGGGGAGGACAAGGCGGCCTTTCTGGACGCCCTGTGCGCCCGGCGGCTGACCTATGGGGATATTTTCGGCCTGCCCAGCCTGCGGGAGGGCGTGTGCAATCTGTACCGGGGGCTGGCCCCGGAGCAGGTCATCCCCACCCACGGGGCGGCGGGGGCCAACCACCACCTGTTCTACTCCCTGGTGGAGCCGGGAGACGCCGTGATCAGCGTTGTTCCCACCTATCAGCAGCTCTACTCCATCCCCGCCTCTCTGGGGGCGAAGGTGGAGCGGCTGCCTCTGCGCCCGGAGAACGGCTGGCTCCCCGACCCGGAGGAGCTCGCCCGCCTGGCCCGGAACGGGGTGCGGCTTATCTGCCTGAACAACCCCAACAACCCCGCCGGGGCCCTGATGCCGGAGTCCCTGCTCCGGGAGATGATAGACGTCGCCCGCCGCTGCGGGGCCTGGATTCTGTGCGACGAGGTGTACCGCCATCTGACCCAGACGGACGAATACTGTCCCTCCATTGTGGAGCTGTACGAGAGGGGAATCAGCGTGGGCAGCATGTCCAAGGTCTTCTCCCTGGCCGGACTGCGCCTGGGCTGGATAGCCTCCAAAGACCCCCAGGTTCTGGAGGAGTGCCGCATCCACCGGGACTATGACCTGATCAGCTGCGGAATGCTGGACGAGGCGGCGGCGGCTCTGGCGCTGAAGCACAGCGGGCGGCTGCTGGCGCGGAACCGGGCCATTGTGCGGGAGAATCTGGCGGTTCTGGACGCCTGGGTGGAGAGCGAGCCCCGCCTCTCCTATCAAAAGCCCCAGGCCGGCACCACCGCCCTGGTGTACTATGACCTGGACATGCCCTCCTATGACTTCTGCCGGGCGCTCTACCAGAAGACCGGGGCCTTTGTCACCCCCGGCGCCTGCTTTGGCCTGGAGGGCTGCGTGCGCATTGGATACGCCTGCGGCCGGGAGACCCTGCGGGCCGGCCTGGAGGCGGTCAGCGCGTTTCTGGCGGGGCAGAGCTGACCGGCCCCTGGGCCTGACTGAGCCGGTAGAGCATCTGCACCGTCTCCTCCCGGGTGGCGAAAGCCGGGTAGCGCCGCTCTTCCACGCGCTCTCCCGCCACAATGCCCGCCGACTCCGCCCAGGCTCTGGCCTGCTGGGACCAGGGAGACGGCGGCCGCTCCCCCCGCGCCGTCAGGGCGGCCTCCAGCATGGCGTTGAACTGTTCCTGTGTCATAAGCTCCTCCTGTTCCTCCATAGCCCGCCGGACGTCCCGGCGGAAGCCGTCCATATCCGCGCCGTGCCGGGGCCACCAGTGGAGCACGTCGGCGTGGTTGCTGGCGACGCCCTGCCGGAAGCCCTCTGCGTGGCACAGCACCACCCCCGGCTTCAGGGGGTCCAGGCTGTATTCCCGGCACAGCAGGGCGCACAGGTCCACGGCGTTTTGATAGACCCGCCGGAAGTACGCCTGATTCTTCTCCGGGTCGTATCCAACCATGGCTCCGCCCTGATAGGAGTGCCCCGCCGGCTCGCAGCACTCGAAGGAGATGTGGGTGTTGTTGGCGCTCCCTCTCTCCCCCGTCCCCGCGTGCCAGCCCCGGAAGTTCCAGGGCAGGGTCTGAAGAATCCGGTCCTCCGATACAAAGGCGTGGACGCAGGCCTCCACGCCGCTCCGGTTCCAGGCCCGGCAGAACACCTCCGGGTCGGGCTGGGCCGTCCCGGTGGAGTGGACCATCACCCCCTGGGGCGAGATGGTCCGGCCCGCCCGAAAACAGTCGTTTTCTGTCAAAAAGCGCGGCTCAATGGGAAGCAAGCCGCTCCCTCCTCTCCGTTTTGCGCCGCCGCTCCAGTCTATGCGCGCCCCCGGAGGGGCGTGCCCGCCGCGCCCGGAGGGCCTGACCAAACCGCACAAAATCCGGTTGCTTTTTCCACGGAAAGCAGGTATACTTGTCCCGTTTAGACTGAACGCCGCCTCTGCGGCAAAGGAGAATGCTATTTTGAAACGAAACTCTGACGAAAGCGCCGGCTCCTCCGGCAAGCTGAAGAAGATTCTGCTGAATCTGCTGGTGACGCTGGCGGTGGGGGCGGTCTACTTCTATGCGGCCATCCCGGCTCTGAACCTCCAGTCGGCGGACTTCTACAGCTTTCTGATTCTGCTGTGCGTGGTCTACGTGCTCAGCGCCCTTGTCACCTCTGGGTTTCAGGGGAAGAACGCCGCCGGAAAGTTTAAAATCAGGGATTACTTCCGCTTCATCAAGCAGCAGTGCCTGCCCATCGGCGTGCTGCTGATCGCCACGGCGGCGGTGGTGGTCATTGGCGAGGTGGCCTCCATGCCGCTCTTCCGGGCGGGGGCCTACCGGGACCTGCTCACCGTACAGGACGGCGAGTTCACCCAGGACATCGGCCAGATCTCCTTCAACGAGATTCCCACCCTGGACCGGGAGTCCGCCGAATTCCTGGGGGACCGGCAGATGGGTACCCTCAGCGACATGGTCAGCCAGTTTGAGTACTCCAACGATTCCACTCAGATCAATTACCAGGGCCGCCCCGTACGGGTTGCCCCCATTGATTACGCCGACCTCATCAAGTGGTTCACCAACCGGGGCGAGGGTCTGCCCGCCTACGTGGTGGTGGACATGGTTACCCAGGAGGCCAACGTGGTACGGCTGCAGGAGGGCATGAAGTACTCCTTCTCTGAGCCCCTCAACCGGAACATCATGCGCCACCTGCGCTTCCAGTATCCCACCTATATGTTTGACACCCCCCAGTTCGAGATCGATGAGAACGGCGACCCCTGGTGGATCGCCCCCCGGGTGGTAAAGACCA
>CALXGC010000180.1 GCA_944387755.1 uncultured Oscillospiraceae bacterium
AGGAGCGGCCGGCCCAGCTGCAGCGCCACCAGCAGGGTGGTGACCAGGCTGTCGTCGTAGACGTAGTGGGCGGCGTCCAGTTTGTTCTTCAATTCTTGTACGTCCATGGGTACCTCCATTGTGTGTATTCAAACAATCGACAAGAATATACCACAATTTTTCCGGAAAAGCAACAAAAAAACGGAGGAAATCTCTATAAAAGCCGCTGTGCAGGCAAAACGCTGTCCGGCGGGGGATTTCGAGAGAGGAGAGGGGCACGGGAAGCCGGAAGTCCTACAGAGTGTTGGGGGACTATGCCGGACAGACCGGAGAGCTCTCGGGGGAAATCCTGGACTTTGGCGGGATGCACCAACTGGGCGGACAAACAGTACATACAGATTGTAGGATATTCAAATGCAAACAGATGTGGTATAATAAAGCGAATTTTGACAGAGAAAGAGGGATGCTTTTATGTACGAGGGACTCTATGCCCCCCTCCCGGACGGGCAGGCCTACGCCCGGCGCATCGGTCTGCCCTGGCCGCTGACGCCGGACCTGGACACCCTGGACCGCATCATCCTGGCCCACCAGTGCACGGTGCCCTTTGAAAATCTCCAGTGCTACGACGAGGGCCAGATGCCCTCCCTGGAGATCGCGGCGCTGTTTGAAAAGGTCGTGGTCCAGCACCGGGGCGGGTTCTGCTTTGAGCTCAACGCCCTGCTGCTGTCCTTCCTCAAAGCGCTGGGGTATGACGCCTGGGGTGTCTCCTGCTGCATCATCCGGGGCAGGGACTTCATCCCCCCCATGCTCCACCGGGCCATTCTGGTCCGCCTGGGGGAGACGGTGTACTACTGCGACGTGGGCTACGGCGGCCCCCAACCCCCGGGACCGGTGCCCCTAGGCGGGGAGCGGACCATCTGCGGAGAGCGGTTCATTTTCCTCAAGCAGGATGAGACCTGGTGGCGGCTGGACCGCTATACCAGCAAGGGGGAGCGGGAGAAGGTCATCCTCCTCTGGCCCATGCCCCAGGCGGAGACCTATTTTATCCCCTATAACTTCTACTGCTCCAGAAATCCGGACTCCCTGTTCGCCAAGAAGCGGGTGCTGAACCTGCGCACGGCAGAGGGCAGCCTGGCGCTGATGGACACCACCCTCACCGAGCGGAGGGGCGGGGAGACCACTGTGACCGAGGCGCGCAGCCGGGAGGAGCTGGCCGCGATGCTCAAGGAGAAGTTCGGCATCGACTACCCCGCCGCCTCCCTGCGCTGGGAGAACGCCTGAGCGGCCGGGGGACTTGACAGAAAGAGGCGGACGGCCCATATGGAAGAAAGCACCCTGGCAGATTTTGTTTGAGAGAGAGGGCGTTTTACATGACAGAGGCGGAGCTGTTGACCCTGGCCGGGGAGCTGGGCTTTGACCGGGCGGCGGTGCTGGACACCGGGGAGATCCCCCTGGAGCCGGCCTTTCGCAAATACTGCCAGGACAATGTCTGCGGGAAGTACGGCGCGAATTACGCCTGCCCGCCGGACTGCGGCACCACAGAGGAGATGGCGCGGCGGCTGCGGGCCTACCGGCGGGCGCTGGTGCTCCAGACCTGCTGGGCGCTGGACGGGCAGGACGGGGAGCAGATCAGGTCCGCAAAGGCCCGGCACAACCGCCTGACCCGGGCGCTGCTGGACTGCTGCAGCGGGGGATTGATGGCGGGAGCCAGCGGCTGTGACCTGTGCAGCCCCTGTCTGCGGGCGGCGGGAGAGCCCTGCCGCTTCCCGGATTCGCGCTTTTCCTGCATGTCCGCCTACTGCGTCCACGTGGCCAAGCTGGCGGAGCGGTGCGGCATGGCGTACTACAGCGAGGGAACGCTCCATTTGTTCAGCCTGTGCTGCTTTGACCCGCTGGAAGAGCCCTGAGAAAATAGAGGCGGGGTGCCCGGAGAATTTCTCCGGGCGCCCCGCTTTTTCCATCAATCCCAGTCCTTTTCCACCGCCAGAATTTGGCCGGTGGAGGCGTTGATCTCATACTCGTACTCCATGCCGCCGGCCTTGAACTCCACCTGGTAGGAGGGAATCCACTCGTCCAGCTCCGCCTCTACCTCCAGCTCATAGACGTCGCCCAGGCTGAGCCCGGCGTGGGCCAGGGCCGCGTCGCGGGCGGCCTCCGGTGAGATAATGTCCCCGGAGGGGGCGGAGGCGTGGGCCTCCTGCTCCTGCTTGAGGACGGCGCCGGTGGTGCCGTCGATGTCGTACTCATACTCGGTGCTGTTGTACCAGAAGTTCACCTCGTACTCCAGGCGGCCGTCGTCGTAGTCGCCCTTGACGGTGAGGGCCGTGACCTGGCTCTCCGCAAGGCCCGCCGCCGCCAGGGCGGCGTCCTTGGCCCCCTGGATGCCGATGCCCGCGCCGCCGGAGGAGCCGCCGGATGGTGTTGCAGGCGTGGAGCCGGAGACGTTTTCCAGGATATTGGCCGGCCCGGAGAGAATCTCACCGGTGTAGGCGTCCACCATGTACTCATACTCGCCGAAGGCGGTGTACAGCTCCACCTCGTAGTGGGGGGGATATTCGTCCAGCTCCGGGTCCACCTCATAGGTGATGGCGCTGACCTCCAGCACGCCGGCGTATTCCTGGGCGGCGTAGGCCGCCTGGGCGTGGCCGATGGGCATCCCGGGCGCGCCGGTCTCCCGCATCTGCTGCAGCTCCTCCACACTGAGGGCGGCCAGGTCGTTGAAATCCAGGCCGCTGTTCAGGGCGAGGACGCCCTGGATCAGGGCCGCCTTGCCCACGGAGATGTTGTTCTGCTGGGCCTGGGTCTCCAGCCCCGCGTCCTGGGTGAAGGTCTGGCTGAGGATGGAGGCGTTGGCCGAGGCGTTTTGCAGGGCGGTATCCACCTGGCTGGTGAGGTCCGCCTGGAGGCGGCTGGCCCGCTGGGCGTCGCTGTCCTCCACGGAGATGAGGATGGCCGAGGAGATGCTGTCCAGATAGCCATTCTGCACCAGGGAGCCGATGATGGCGTTGACCGCCACATCCAGCTGGGT
>CALXGC010000181.1 GCA_944387755.1 uncultured Oscillospiraceae bacterium
TCCGCAACATCTCCGCCGGCTCCTTCGCCAAGCGCTACGGCGTGGAGGAGGGCATCGTGTTCGACGAGCCCACCATCGAGTTCTCCTATAAGAACGACGACCTCCACGACCCCCTCATCAACAGCTACCACGCCGTGGCCCTGAAGCTGGCCACCTGGGACGAGATTGAGGCCATCAAGAAGTACGCCTTCCAGGTGAACGACTTCCTGAAGAAGACCCTGGCCGAGTGCGGCGTCACCCTGGTGGACTTCAAGCTGGAGTTCGGCAAGACCGCCGACGGGCAGATCGTCCTGGCCGACGAGATCTCCCCCGACACCTGCCGGTTCTGGGATTCCAAGACCGGAGAGAAGCTGGACAAGGACCGCTTCCGCCGTGACCTGGGCAATGTGGAGGGCGCCTATCAGGAGATGTCCCGCCGCCTGCTGGGGAAGTAACGGCTTCCGGCATAATTTTCAGGGGGCGGACGCACCCGTCCGCCCCTGACATTTTTCAATTCACAGGGAGGACATAATGGGCGGCTTTTTTGGCGCAGTAGCACACCAGGACGTGACCCTGGACTTCTTTTTTGGCGTGGACTACCACTCCCATCTGGGTACCCGCCGGGGCGGAATGCTCCTGCACGACAAGAAGGACGGGTTTCAGCGGCAGATTCACTCCATTGAAAACACCCCGTTCCGCACAAAATTTGAGCGGGATCTGAACGAATTCCACGGCGAGAGCGGCATCGGCTGCATCAGCGACACCGACCCCCAGCCCCTGCTGGTGCGCTCCCATCTGGGGCTGTATGCCATCACCACGGTGGGCATCATCAACAATTCCGAGCAGCTGATTCAGAAGTACTTCTCCGACCACGGCCACCAGTTTATGGCCATGAGCTCCGGCAAGGTCAACTCCACCGAGCTGGCCGCCGCGCTTATCAATCAGAAGGACAATCTGGTGGACGGCATTCTCCACGCCCAGGAGATGATTCAGGGCTCTCTCACCCTGCTGATTCTCACCGAGAGAGGGGAAATCATCGCCGCCCGGGACCGGGTGGGCCGTCTGCCTGTTCTGATTGGGCAGAAGGAGGGCGCCCGCTGCGTCTCCTTCGAGTCCTTCGCCTACCACAAGCTGGGATATACCGACGCCTATGAGCTGGGCCCCAGAGAGATTGTGCGCATCACCGCCGACGGGTTTGAGACCCTCTCCCCCGCGGGACCGGAGATGAAAATCTGCGCCTTCCTCTGGACCTATTACGGCTATCCCAACTCCAACTACCAGGGCATCAACGTGGAGGTCATGCGCTACCGGAACGGCGAGATTATGGCCCGTGACGAGGTCAGCCGGGGGGCTCTGCCCAAGGTGGACTATGTGGCCGGCGTACCCGACTCCGGCCTGCCCCACGCCATCGGCTTCGCCAACCGCAGCGGCAAGCCCTTCGCCCGGCCCTTTGTGAAGTACACTCCCACCTGGCCCCGGTCTTTTATGCCCGCAAACCAGGAGGTGCGCAACCAGGTGGCCAAGATGAAGCAGATTCCGGTCCCCGAACTCATCGAGGGCAAGAAGCTGCTGTTCGTGGACGACTCCATCGTCCGGGGCACCCAGCTGCGGGAGACGGTGGAATTCCTCTATGAGTCCGGCGCGGAAGAGGTGCATATGCGCTCCGCCTGCCCCCCCATTATGTACAGCTGCAAATACCTGAACTTCTCCAGAGGCAACTCGGACATGGACCTGCTGGCCCGCCGGGTAGTCCAGGAGCTGGAGGGCGACGAGGGCCAGCAGCACCTGGAGGAATACGCAGACGGCACGACGGAGCGCGGCCAGTGTATGCTCAAGACCATCTGTGAGAAATTCGGCTTTACCTCCCTGGGCTATCAGTCCCTGGACGGCCTGCTGGAGGCCATCGGCCTGGACCGGGACAAGGTTTGCACCTACTGCTGGAACGGAAAAGAATAACGGGATTTGGAGGTTTGAACCATGAAAAACTCCCATTCGGAATCCTACGCCGCCGCCGGCGTGGACGTGACCGCCGGCTATGAGGCGGTGGAGCGCATCAAGCCTATGGTGGAGTCCACCTATATCCCCGGCGTTATGGGCACCCTGGGGGGCTTCGGCGGCATGTTCGCCCCGGACGTCGCCGGAATGAAGAAGCCCGTCCTGGTGTCCGGCACTGACGGGGTGGGCACCAAGCTGCGCCTGGCCCAGCTGATGGACAAGCACGACACCATCGGCATCGACTGCGTTGCCATGTGCGTCAATGACATCATCTGCGGCGGGGCCTCTCCCCTGTTCTTCCTGGACTACATCACCTGCGGCAAGAACCACCCCGCCCGCATCGCCGACATCGTCTCCGGCGTCACCGAGGGCTGCCGCCAGGCGGAGTGCGCCCTGGTGGGCGGCGAGACCGCCGAGCACCCCGGTCTGATGCCCGACGACGACTACGACGTGGCCGGGTTCTCTGTAGGCATTGTGGACGAGGAGAAGATCATCGACGGCAGGAAGCTCTCCCAGGGCGACGTGCTCATCGGCCTGGCCTCCACCGGCGTCCACTCCAACGGCTTCTCCCTGGTGCGGAAGGTCTTCGACGTGGAGCACGCCGACCTGCCCTCCCCTGTGGAGGCCCTGGGGGGCAAGAGCCTGGGGGAGACCCTCCTCACCCCCACCCGCATCTATGTCAAGGCCGTCAAGGCCCTGCTGAAGGGCGGCGTGGACATCCACGCGGTGAGCCACATCACCGGCGGCGGCTTCTATGAGAACGTGCCCCGGATGATGACCGGCGGCCTCACCGCCCAGATTAAGCTGGGCTCCTTCCCGGTGCTCCCCATCTTCGGGCTGATTCAGAAGACCGGGAACATCCCGGAGCGGGACATGTACAACACCTTCAACATGGGCGTGGGCATGATTCTGGCTGTGCCCGCCGCCCAGGCCCAGCAGGCCCTGGAGATTCTCTCCGCCGCCGGCGAGACCGCCTACCAGATCGGCGTGGTGATCTCCGGCGAGGACGGCGTGGTTCTGATCTGACACAACTGGCTGGCGTAGGGGCGGCCTTTGGCCGCCCGTCTCCTCTCAGTCACGTTTTTGCTTCCCTAGGCGGCCACAGGTCGCCCCTACTAAAGCAAGGAGGGTTTCTTCATGCCTAAGCGCATTGCCGTGCTGGTCTCCGGCGGCGGCACCAATTTACAGGCGCTGATTGACGCCCAGAGCCGCGGAGAGATCGTCAACGGGGAAATCGCCCTGGTCATCTCCTCCAACCCCGACGCCTACGCCCTGGAGCGGGCGGAGAAGGCCGGGATTCCCCGCTGCGTCATCGCCCGGAAAAGCTTCCCCTCCAACCAGGCCATGACGGCCGCCCTCACCGAGAAGCTCCAGGCGGAACGCATCGACCTGGTGGTGCTGGCCGGATTTATGGTCATTCTCACCGGAGAGATGGTGCAGGCCTACCCCAACGCCATTCTGAACGTCCACCCCGCCCTTATCCCCTCCTTCGCCGGACCGGGGTGCTACGGCCTCCACGTCCATGAGAAGGCCCTGGAGTACGGGGTGAAGCTCACCGGCGCCACCGTCCACTTCGTCAGCGAGGAGTGCGATGGGGGACCCATCGTCTCCCAGAAGGCTGTGGAGGTTCTTCCCGACGACACCCCGGAGATCTTACAGCGCCGGGTGATGGAGCAGTGCGAGTGGAAGCTGCTGCCTCAGGCGGTGTCCCTGTTCTGCCAGGACCGCCTGAAGGTGGAGGGACGGACCGTCCGGGTCTTGGCCCGCCCGTAATTTTCTGATACAATATAGACACGCGGTGTAACTGACGGAAGTGGAATGGACCACGGGGAGCATCGCCGTGGAAGTTTGCCGACCGTCTGGGCGCACCCGTTTGCAAAAACGCGGCGCGCCCTTTTTGTACAAAACTGTAACGCAGGAGGACGCTTATGAAAACGATGGATCTCAACGAAATTCTGAGAAACCACCCCTACCCCGGCCGGGGCATCGTCCTGGGCCGCTCCGCCGACAACAAGAAGGCGGTTATCGTCTACTTCATCATGGGCCGCAGCGAGAACAGCCGCAACCGGGTCTTCGAGGCCACTGAGGACGGCATCCGCACCAAGGCCTTTGACGAGAGCAAAATGACCGATCCCTCTCTCATCATCTACCACCCCGTGCGCGCGATGGAGAACGGCATGGTCATCGTCACCAACGGGGACCAGACCGACACCATCCGGGACAACATCCTGGAGGGCCACTGCTACCGCCACGCCCTGAATACACGGGAGTTTGAGCCCGACGGCCCCAACTACACCCCCCGGATCTCCGGCGTGCTCAAGCCCGACTACGCCTATAACCTGTCCATTTTGAAGAGCCTGGACGGGGATCCCGCCTGCTGCTGCCGGTATTTTTATGAGTACGACGCCCCCGCCGCCGGGGTGGGCCACTTCATCCACACCTATCAGGAGAACGCCGAGCCTCTGCCCTCCTTTGAGGGTGAGCCCCGCCGGGTGGCCATCACCGCCCCCAACGCCCAGGCCCTGGCCGGCGAGGTGTGGGCCAGCCTGAACGAGGACAACAAGGTCTCTCTGTTTGTCCAGTATATCGACATCGCCACTGGCGGAAAGGACACCGTCATTCTCAACAAGCACGCCTAATGGCGCGCGGCGGGAGCGGCCCCTCCGCCCCTCTTACCGGGGCGGAGGCGCAATTCCGCTCCACTCCACAGAAAAAGGAGCTCTCTTATGGCACTGACCGACTCAATCGCCGCGTTCCAGCAGGAGCGCGCCCAGGTTCCCTTTCAGCCCCCCACTCTGTGCACCGCAGAGTCGTTCCCCCTTCTGCTGGCGGGCGTGCCCGCCCTCCGCAAGGTCCCCGGCCTGGCCAGAATGGAGGACGCAGGCGACCAGTATTTTACCACGGTTCCCTACTGCCTCAGCGGAGCGGACCAGCAGGAGACCCGCCGCCATCTGGCGGAGGTATACGGCATCACCGACCAGAAGAGCCTTATGGCCTTCTGTCAGAACATGCTCTGGATTCACCCGGACTACCTGGACTTTGAGTCCTTTTGGGAAAACCGGCCCAACTTCTCTATGGATAAGCTGGACCCCTCCTCACAGGACAATTTCCAGCGCCTGTCCTCCTTTGCCCGGCAGTTTCAGCCCTTTGTGGGCCGCCGCGGATTTCTGGCCTGGGACGTCAGCGAGACCCTGGGCCACCTGCGGACCGCCTGCGCCTGCGGCCTGATCTCCCTGGAGGAGTACAAAGAGCTCGCGCAGCCCTGGGTGGAACAGACCGCCGCCTTCCACAGCTGGGAGGATTACGCCGTGGGCCTGGCGTGCGGCGGGGCCTACTGGGCCTTCCGCATGGGCGGAGCCCAGGGGGAGTCGGACGCCGCCGCCTATCTGGAGCTGAACCTGCGCCTGGTCCGGGAGCTGCTGGACAGCAAGCAGGCCTGGTCCGGGCGGATGTGGTACCAGATTCCCCAGGACAAGCCCTATAAGCTCTCCGCGCCGGAGATGCGGGAGCTGCTGCCCAACTGGGAGGGGCCCGCCGGCTGCCTGGCCACCGACCACATCACCGTTTTGGGAAAACCCGTCCGGTACTGCTACCGGGAGGAGACCGACGGCCAGTACCCCGACAGCGGCTGGCGGTTCTTCTCCGGGGAGGAGACCGACGAGTACGTCAACGACCTGAAAAACGCCGGGGTCTATCACCTGAACACCATCTGCAACCTCGACCCGGACGTTATCCCCCTCCTGAACGCCCCCCGCGGCACCGCGTTCTTCCGGGGGGAGGATGGGAAGTTCCACGCCGAGCCCTTTGAGGCGCCGGAGAAGCCCTGAACGTTCTGTACACACAAACGCAGGGGCGCACAGTGTGCGCCCGTCCTCCCATTTCTCAAAACGGGCGCACGATGTGCGCCCCTGCATTCCTTCTCCCATAACTATAATACCAAATATAGAAAGGATGACCTGCCATGACGGAACTGGAACTGAAATACGGCTGCAACCCCAACCAGAAGCCCGCCCGCATCTTTATGGAGAACGGCGAGCTGCCTCTGAAGGTGCTCAACGGCAAGCCGGGGTACATCAACTTCATGGACGCCCTGAACTCCTGGCAGCTTGTGAAGGCTCTGAAGCGCGCCACCGGCCTGCCCGCCGCCGCCTCCTTCAAGCACGTCTCCCCCGCCGGAGCCGCCCTGGGCCTGCCCCTCACCGACGTGGAGCGGCACATCTACTTCGCCCCTGAGGGGGAGCTGTCCCCTATCGCCTGCGCCTATATCCGGGCCCGGGGCGCCGACCGGCTGTGCTCCTTCGGGGACTGGGCCGCCCTCAGCGACGTGTGCGACGCCGACACCGCCCGCTTTCTGGCTCTGGAGGTGTCCGACGGCGTCATCGCCCCCGGCTATACCGACGAGGCCCTGGCCATTCTGAAAACCAAGCGCAAGGGCGGCTACAACGTGGTGGAAATTGACCCCAATTACGAGCCCGCCCCCATCGAGCGCCGGAACATCTTCGGCATTACCTTCGAGCAGGGCTATAACGCCCTGGACATCAACGAGGACATGCTCCAGAACATCGTCACCGAGAACAAGCAGCTGCCCCAGCAGGCCAAGCACGACATGCTCCTGTCCCTCATCACCCTGAAGTACACCCAGTCCAACTCCGTGTGCTATGTGAAGAACGGCATGACCATCGGCGTGGGGGCCGGCCAGCAGAGCCG
>CALXGC010000182.1 GCA_944387755.1 uncultured Oscillospiraceae bacterium
AAAGGGACGCTGTGATAGGGAGCAACCGGCAGGGATGTAGGGCGCGGCGACCCGGCGCGCCGTTTTCTGCCATCTGACGATACGGCGTGCCCAGTGGTCACGCCCTACAAGTGCGAATCAAAGAAATCATGGATGAGGAAAACCTATGTTAGAAGAACGATTGAATCAGCTGTACGAGGGCTACGGCTATCGAAAATTCCGCATGTCCAAGTTTGAGGACTATGACCTGTACGCCCAGAACAAGGACTTTTTGAAAAAAGGCCATATTATTACCTTCACCGATGTGGACGGTTCTCTGAAGGCCCTGAAGCCGGACATCACGCTGTCCATTATGAAGAACAACAACGGGGACAGCGAGAAGGTCTATTACAACGAAAACGTCTACCGGGAGATGGGCGGGACCTTTAAAGAGATCCTCCAGGTGGGGGTGGAGTCGGTGGGCCAGATCGACCCCTATGCCGAGGCGGAGGTCATCGCCCTGGCGGCCAAGTCCCTGAAGCTTCTGTCCGAGGACTATGTGCTGGACCTGTCCGACGTGAGCTTTGTCCGCTGCCTGCTGGACGGGATGAACCTGAGCGGACGGGACCAGGAGAAGATTCTCCCGCTGATCGCCCAGAAAAACGCCCCCGGCATTCAGGCCCTGGCGGACCAGGGCGTTTTGGACGCCGCCGGCGCCCAGACCCTCCAGGAGCTGATGGGAATCTATGCCCCCCTGAAGGAGGGCATCGCCCAGGCGGGGCGGCTGGCCCGCACCAACGAGAGCTGGGAAATTTTAAGGCAGCTCTCCGCCGCCGCCGCCCTGCTGGAGGCCTTCGGCCTCAACGGACGGATTCGCCTGGACTTCTCCCTGGTGAACAGCATGGACTACTACAACGGGGTGATTTTCCAGGGCTTTCTGCCCAACATCCCCTTCCCGGCCCTGTCCGGCGGGCGGTACGACAACCTGCCCCGGAAGATGGGCAAGCAGGTGGGGGCCATCGGCTTCGCCCTGTACATGGGCCGGCTGGAGCAGTACTTCGGAGAGGAGCGGCAGTACGACGCCGAAGTGCTCCTCACCTATGGTCCCGACGCGGACCTGGCCCGGCTGGCCGCCTTTGCGGAGGGCATCCGGCAAAAGGGCTTCACCGTCCGCTGCGAGCGGGAGACCATCCAGGCCCCGCCGGTGCGCTGCCGGGTGAAGGCCCGCTACTATGACGGCATCACGCCGGAGGAGGTGTCCCTATGATTCAGGTAGCCCTGCCCAAGGGGCGGCTGGGGGAGAAGGCCTATGAGACCCTGGCCGCCGCCGGGTACGAGTGCCCCTCCATTTTGGAGAAGAACCGGAAGCTCACCTTTGAAAACCCGGAGAAGGGCGTCCGGTATTTTTGGGTGAAACCCTCCGACGTGAGCATCTATGTAGAGCGGGGCGCGGCGGACGTGGGCATTGCAGGCAAGGATATTTTGCTGGAGTACCGCCCCGACGTGTACGAGCTGCTGGACCTGAAGATGGGAAAATGCCGCATGTGCGTGGCCGGTCCGGCGGATTTTTATGACGACCCCAACCGGACGCTGCGGGTGGCGACGAAATTTCCCCACATCGCCGGGGATTACTACGAGTCCCGTTCCAGGGACATCGACATCATCAAGCTCAACGGCTCCATCGAGCTGGCCCCCATCCTGGGCCTGTCCGACGTGATTGTGGACATCGTGGAGACGGGCAGCACCCTGCGGGAAAACCACCTGGCGCCCCTGGAGACCATTGTGGACATCAGCGCCCGGTTTATCTGCAACAAAGTGAGCTATAAGTTCAAGTACCAGGAAATTCTCGCCATGCGGGACGCCCTGGCGAAAAATCTGTGAGGTGGTCCCCAGTGATAAAGATTCTTGACCTCGCCCAGGTGCCGGAGGAGGAAATTTTTGCCCGCCAGGAGGCGGCGGCGGACGTGTCCGGGCCTGTTGCGGACATCCTCCGGGACGTGAAGGCGCGGGGGGACGCGGCCCTGCTGGACTGCGCCAAAAAATTTGACAGGGCGGAGCTGACCGCTCTGGAGGTCTCTCCCCAGGAGCTGGAGGAGGGGGCCGCCCAAGTAGATGAGGAGTTTACCGCCATCCTCCGGGAGGCCGCCGAAAACATCCGGGCCTTCCACGCCAGGCAGAAGCGGGAGGGCTTTGTGATGGCGGAGCGGGAGGGGGTTGTTCTGGGCCAGAAGATCACCCCCCTGGCACGGGTGGGGATCTATGTCCCCGGCGGCACCGCCGCCTACCCCTCCACCGTGCTGATGAACGCCATTCCCGCCCACATCGCCGGGGTGGGGGAGATTATCATGGCCACGCCCCCCGGCCGGGACGGGAAAATCCGCCCGGCCATTCTGGCGGCGGCCAAGCTGGCGGGGGTCACGCGCATCTTCAAGATGGGCGGGGCCCAGGCCGTCGCCGCCCTGGCCTATGGGACGCAGAGCGTGCCCAGGGTGGACAAGATTGTGGGGCCCGGCAACGCCTATGTGGCCGAGGCCAAGCGGCAGGTGTTCGGGCTGGTGAACATCGACATGATTGCCGGCCCCTCGGAGGTGCTGGTGATTGCGGACGGGAACTCCAACCCCGCCTGGGTGGCCGCCGACCTGCTCAGCCAGGCGGAGCACGACAGGATGGCCTCCGCCGTGCTGGTGACGGACTCCCCGGCGCTGGCCCGGGCCGTCTCCCAGGAGCTGGAGCGGCAGCTCCCCAGTCTGGAGCGGGAGGAGATTGCCAGAGCCTCCATCGAGGCCAACGGGAAAATTATCGTGGCCCGCTCCCTCGGCGAGGCCGCCGCCGTGGCCAACCGCATCGCCCCGGAGCACCTGGAGCTCTCTGTGGACAGCCCCTTCGACTATTTGGGCGAAATTCAGAACGCCGGGTCCATCTTCCTGGGCCGCTATAACCCGGAGCCCATGGGGGACTACTTCGCCGGGCCCAACCACACCCTGCCCACCATGGGTACCGCCCGGTTCTACAGCCCCCTGTCGGTGGACGACTTCATCAAAAAATCCCAGTTCAGCTACTACACCAGAGACGCCCTGGAGCGGGACTGCCGGAAGGTCAGCCGCTTTGCGGCGGAGGAGGGGCTCACCGCCCACGCCCGTGCGGTGGACATCCGCTTTGAGGAGGGGGAGACATGATTGCCATCATCGACTATGGCGTGGGGAACCTGTTCTCCCTGAAGAGCTCCCTGAGGGCCATCGGCCAGGACGCCGCGGTGACGCGGGACCTGGCGGAGCTGGACCGGGCGGACCATATCATTCTCCCCGGCGTGGGGGCCTTTGGAGACGCGGCACAGAAGCTCCGGGACACGGGGATGTTCCAGGCGGTGCTGGACCAGGCGGCCAGGGGCAAGCCTGTGCTGGGGATCTGTCTGGGCATGCAGCTGCTGTTCCAAAAATCCTTTGAGTACGGGGAGCACGCCGGCCTGGGGCTGATTCAGGGGGAGGTGCGGGACATCCGCACCGTCATTCCGGAAAATCTGGCCGTCCCCCACATGGGGTGGAACGGCCTGCACTTCCCCAGGGACCGGGCGCGCAGCCCGCTCTTCGCCGGCCTGGAGGAGGGGGAGCACGTGTACTTCGTCCACTCCTTCGCGGGCTTTGACTGCCGGGAGCAGTGCATTGCCACCGCCGGGTACGGCGCGGAGCTGACGGCGGCGGTGCAGAACGGCAATGTGTACGGGACCCAGTTCCACCCGGAGAAGAGCGGGGAGACGGGGCTGAAAATTCTCAAAAACTTCTGCGGATTGGAGGGGCGAGCATGATTCTGCTTCCGGCCATTGACCTGTACGGCGGGAAGGCGGTCCGCCTGACAAAGGGGGACTATGCCCAAATGACCGTCTACCGGGACGACCCGGCGGCCCAGGCGGAGGACTTCCAGGCGGCGGGGGCCCAGTGGCTCCACACCGTGGACCTGGAGGGGGCCAAGGACGGGACCACCCCCAACTTTCCGGTGATTCAGGACATCTGCAAAAGAACCGGCCTGAAGGTGGAGACCGGCGGGGGAATCCGCTCTCTGGACGCCGTTGAGAAATATCTGGACGCGGGGGTTTCGAGGGTCATTCTGGGCACCGCCGCCGTCGCCGACCCGGCCTTTCTGGAGCGCGCCCTGGCCCGCTTCGGCAGCCGGATTGCCGTGGGTGTGGACCTGAGGGACGGGGCCATCGCCATCAAGGGCTGGAAGGAGACCGCGCCGGAGCGGGCGGAGGACTTCTTCGCCCGCCTGTGCGCCCTGGGCGTGAAGACCGTCATCTGCACCGACATCTCCCGGGACGGAATGCTGGGGGGGACCAATGTGGAGCTGTACCGGGACCTGTCCCGGCGCTTCCCGCTGGATTTCATCGCCTCCGGCGGGGTGGCGGGCCTGGCGGACCTGAAGAGCCTGAAGGCGCTGGGCCTGTACGGGGCCATTCTGGGCAAGGCCCTGTATACCGGGGCGTTGGACCTGCGGGAAGCCCTGAAGGAGGTGGAGTGAGATGGTCGCCAAGCGCATCATCCCCTGCCTGGACATCAAGGACGGCCGGGTGGTAAAGGGGGTCAACTTTTTAAATCTCCAGGACGTGTCCAACCCGGTGAAGCTGGCAGACTACTACTCCCGCTCCGGGGCGGACGAGCTGGTTTTCTATGACATCACCGCGTCCTTTGAGGGGCGGAGGCTGTTCACGGATATTCTGACGGACGTGGCCTCCACCATCTTCATCCCCCTGACAGTGGGGGGCGGCATCAACCGCCTGGAGGATTTTGAGCGGGTGCTCGCCTGCGGGGCGGACAAGGTCTCCGTCAACTCCGGGGCCATCAAGAACCCGGACCTCATCGGCCAGGCGGCCAAGCGCTATGGGGACCAGTGCGTGGTTTTGTCCGTGGACGCCAAGCGGGTGGACGGGAAGTACCATGTGTTCCTCAACGGCGGCCGGGTGGACACCGGCATGGACGCCCTGGAGTGGATTCGTCAGGGCGTGGACCGGGGGGCCGGCGAGGTGGTGGTGAACTCCATCGACACCGACGGCGTGAGGCGGGGCTTTGACATTGAAATGCTCCGGGACGTGCAGAAGCTGGTCCGCGTGCCGGTCATCGCCTCCGGCGGGGCAGGCGGCGTCCAGGATTTCGTGGATCTGTTCCGGGAGATTCCGGAGATGTCCGCCGGACTGGCGGCCAGCATTTTCCACTTCGGCGAGGTGGCCATCCCTGATTTGAAAAAAGTTTTGCGGGAGAATGGAGTGTGCGTGCGGCTGTGATGGACCTGAACACATTGAAATTTGACGAGAGGGGCCTGATTCCCGCCATCGTCCAGGACGCGGACAGCGGGAAGGTGCTCACCCTGGCCTATATGAGCCGGGAGTCCCTGAAAATTTCCCTGGAAAAGAAGCTCACCTGCTTCTGGTCCCGCTCCCGGCGGGAGCTGTGGCTGAAGGGGGAGACCAGCGGCCATTTTCAGCACATCGTGGAGCTGCGGGCCGACTGCGACAGGGACGCCCTGCTGGTGATGGTAAAAAAAGACGGTCCCGCCTGCCATTTGGGGACCGACTCCTGCTTTGACGGCAATCTGATTTTTGAGAGCGAGGATGTTTGAGATGGAAGAACAGTTCAGCTACCAGGGCCTCTACGCGCTTCTGGAGGAGCGCAGCGAAAAGCGACCGGAGGGGTCCTACACCACCTATCTGTTTGAAAAGGGCCTGGACAAGATTCTGAAAAAAGTGGGCGAGGAGTGCACCGAGGTCATCATCGCCGCCAAGGACAGGGACCACAGGGAGACGGTGTATGAGATTGCCGACCTGGCCTACCATGTGATGGTGCTTATGGTGGAGGCGGGAATCTCCCTGGACGAGGTGAAGGCGGAGCTGGCCAGCCGCCACGTCATCGACCGCAAGGTGAAGCAGGAGAAGATGGCCTCCGACCACATGTGAGCGCCGTGGTTTTTGCGGATTATCACACCCACTCCACCCTGGACGACGGGGAGAGCACCCTGGAGGAGATGGCTTTGGCGGCCTGCGCCAGGGGGCTGCAATATTTTGGCTTCTCCGGACACAGCTGGTGCCCCTGGGAGGAGGACTTCTGCCTCCCCAGAGAGCGGGCCGCGGTCTATCTGGAGACGGCCCGGTCCCTCCAGAGGCGTTTTCAGGACCGTCTGGAGATCTTCGTGGGCATGGAGCTGGACCTCTACGGGGAGCGGCCGGAGGGCCTGGACTATATCATCGGCTCGGTCCACGGCCTGTTCCAGGGCGGGCAGTTTTACTCTGTGGACGAGAGCCCGGAGGCCAGCCGCCGGGCGGTGGAGACGGCCTTCGGCGGGGATTGGTACCGGTACGCCGCCGCCTATTTCGACCTGACGGCCCAGCTGCCGGAGAAGACGGGCTGCAATTGGATTGGCCACTTTGACCTGGTCTCCAAGTTCAACCAGCGGGAAGCGCAGTTTGACGAGGAGGACCCCAGGTATTTGAACCGGGCCCTGGAGGCGCTGGAATATTTGGCGAAGCGGGGAATGTGCTTCGAGGTGAACACCGGAGCGGTTGCCCGCGGCTATCGGACGGCGCCCTACCCCACGAAAACCATGCTCCGCCGCCTGAGGGAGCTGGGGGGAGAGCTCATTCTCAGCTCCGACGCCCACCGCGCCGCCCAGCTCTGCGGCGGGTTTCCGGAGGCGGCGGAGCTGCTGAAGGAGATTGGCTTTACCCATGTAAACATCTGGACCAGGGACGGCTTCCGCGCCGTGGGCCTGGAGGACTGAGGAGGGATTGCTGTGCGCCTGCAAGGGGCGATTTTTGACGCGGAGGGCACGCTGCTGGACGGCGGGGGGAACCCCCTGCCGGGGGTGGAGCGCACCCTCTCTCTGCTGAAGATGGAGGACGTATGGATGTACCTGGTGTGCAGCGGGGACACAGCCCCTGTGCGGGCTGCCCTGGAGAGAGCCGGCCTGTGGAGCCGGTTCCGGGGCGTTATCTCCGCCGCCGAACACGGAGGGGACCCCCTGGACCCGGAGCTGTACGAGAAGACGGTGCGCCGGCTGCGCACCGCCAAACAGGCCACCCTGGTGTTTACCGCCCGGGAGGACCTGCTGGCCGTGCTGAAGAAGAACGGCTTCTTTGCGGCTCTGGTGGGGGAGGGGCACGCTCCCCAGGCGGCGGAGCTGGCCGACGCGGTCATCGTGAGCTATGAGGACATGACGCTGTGAAAAAAGCGCTGGACAGTCTGCCTGTCCAGCGCTTTTTCGCGGCGCGGCTCAGTGGTTCCCGGAGCAGCCGTGCTTGTCCTCGCCGCAGGAGCCGCTGCGGCACTGGTGGTCCTCCTCGTGGTGGGCGCACTGGGTGTCCGGGTCATAGGCCAGCGTGCCGGACAGGAGGGCGGCCGCGCACGCGTCCGCCCCGCCGGCGGCGCCGGGGTAGAGGCGGATTCCGGCCTCCGCCAGAGCGGTGCGGGCGCCGGCGCCGATTCCGCCGCAGATGAGAACGTCCACGCCGCGGTCCTTCAGGAAACCGGCCAGAGCGCCGTGGCCGCTGCCCGCGGCGCTGACCACCTGGGAGGAGACGATTTTCCCCTCCTGGGCGTCGTACAGCTTGAACTGCTGGCAGTGGCCGAAGTGCTGGAACACCTGGCCGTCCGCATAGGTGACAGCGATTTTCATAAAAAACACCTCGAATGTTTCTGGATAGAATGTTTCTGGATAAGTCTATTGTATCCTTTTTTGACGGAAATGCAAGGGGGGTGCTCCGCCCCTTGGAGGGGAAGCGGTTTTATGCTATAATGCAGAAAAAGCCAGCGAGGAGGAGTTTGATGAACGAAAAGGAAATTGCGGAGCTGCGCCGCCGCCTCCGCCCGGACCGGAGCGGCATTTCTCATGTGCGGGGCTGCTACGTCAATGAGAAGGGGGAGATTATCTCCCAGTTCGACCAGTCTCTTGGGGTCATGACCCAGGAGGAGAGCGAGAAGCTTCTGGCGCTTTTGAAGCGCACGCTGTCCGGGACGCTGGAGAAAAACCTGCTCAACCTGGTCTTCTCCACCCGGCAGGCGGCCGGCAGCCCGGAGCACAGGCGGCTGATGGACCTGCGGGCCTCCCAGCTGAAGGGGGAGGCGGTGCAGGACATGTTCCAGACCATCATCCAGTCCCTGCGTCTGGAGGGAAACTATATGATTCTCCTGGCCCACGACGCCTATGACGTGCCCAGCCGGGGCGGAGACGGGGCGCTTCAGGAGGACGCTTCCGAGGTATTTTCCTACCTCCTGTGCGCCGTCTGCCCGGTGAAGCGCACCAAACCGGCCCTGAGCTTCTCCGTCCAGGAGGGGGAGTTCCACACCAAGGCGGCGGACTGGGTGGTGGCCTCGCCGGAGCTGGGCTTTCTCTTCCCCGCCTTTGACAGCCGCATCGCCAATGTGTACGGTGCGCTGTACTATACCAGGGACATCCAGGAGAGCCGTGAAGAGCTGATTCAGGCGGTGTTCGGTATGCAGTCCCCCATGCCCGCCGCCCTCCAGCAGGAGAGCTTCCAGTCCGTGCTGGAGGAGGCCCTGGAGGAGGAGTGCAGCCTCCCCGTGGTCCAGGCGGTCCACGGCCAGCTCTGCGGCCTTATTGAGGACCACCGGGACAGCCGGGAGCCGGAGCCCCTGGAGGTGGGCAAGGCGGAGGTCCGGCAGGCGCTGGAGGCCAGAGGCGTGTCCCAGGCGCACATCCAGGCCTTTGAGCGGCGGTACGACGAGACCTTTGGGACCGACGCCCAGCTCAGCCCCAAAAATCTGGTGGACCCTAAGAAAATTCAGCTGAAAACCGCCGACGTGCATATCCAGGTCAGTCCCGACCGCAGCGACCTCATTCAGACGCGGATTCTGGACGGCGTGAAGTACATCCTCATCCGCGTGGAGGAGGGCGTGGAGGTCAACGGCGTGCCGGTGCAGATTTCGGAGTGAGGCCGGCCGGAACGGAAGGAGGAATGAAAACATGGGGGATTTTATCCTGAAGGACGGCGTTCTGAGCCGGTATAACGGGCCCGGCGGAGCGGTGACGGTCCCGGAGGAAGTGAGAGAGGTAGGCAAAGACGCGTTTTTGAACTGCGCCGGAGTGACCCGTATCGTCATTCCGAAGAGCGTGAATAAAATTGAGAGATATGCCTTCTGCTGTTACTATTACCTGATAACCTGGCTCTCCTGGACCCCGCCCGTTGTTTCCGGCGTGTCCCTTCCCGACGGCCTGCGCAGAATCGGCGCCGGCGCGTTCCAGCAGTGCCGGAACCTTCAGGAGGTAGAGCTGCCCCAGGAGAAGATAGAGCTGGAGAAGGAGAGCCTCGCCGGCTTCAGCTGGGACAGGCCCAGCGCCCCGGCGCTGCTGGCCCCCAACCTGTCCCTGAAGGAGATTCCCACGGACCTGCGCGTCCGGGCGGTGGTTGGCTTCGCCCTCCTGTGCGCCCGGAACCGGCCGGTGAAGGACGCCGTGCGGGAGGAGTATCTGAAGTATATCAGAGGCCAGCGCAAGCGCCTGTACGCCGCGGCCCTCCAGACGCCGGAGCTGCTGTATCTGATGCTCCGGGAAAAGATGGTTCCCCTGGACGATTTGGAGCGCCTGCTGGAGGAAGCGGCGGGTTCCGGGGAGATGGCCGCCGCCCTGCTGGACTACCAGGAGAAGCGGTTCCCGGCAAAATTCCGGGAGAAGAAGCGGACCAGGGACCTGGAGGTCCAGATGGACATCCTGATGACCAACGTTCTCCCGGCCTCTGAGGCGAAAAAGCTCTGGCAGTACGAGCAGACGGAGGCGGGGGTCCGCCTGCTGGGCTATAAGGGAACCGAGGAGGATATTCTGATTCCCGCGGCAATTGGAAAAGACCCGGTGACGGCCATCGGCCCCTATGCCCTCAGCCCGGCGGCGAAGCCCCTCACCGGCGAGCGGCGGGCGTTCCGGCGGGACCAGCTCCGGTCCGCGGTGATTCCGGCGGGCGTGACGGAGATTGAAGCGGGCGCTTTTTACGGCTGCTGTCAGCTGACCGGCGTGGACATCCCAGACAGCGTGACGGCCATTGGAGACGGCGCTTTTTCCCACTGCATAAGGCTTTCCGGCGTGGCCATCCCGGCGGGCGTGACGGAGATCGGCAGCGGGGCGTTTCTCGACTGCATAAAGCTGACCGGCGTGACCATTCCGGAGGGCGTAACGGAGATCGGCGAGAGTACTTTTGCCCACACCGGCCTCACGGAGATAAAGCTTCCGGCTGGGGTCACAAAGGTGGGGGACGGCGCGTTCTGCAGCTGCGCCCGCCTGACGGAGGCTGTGCTTCCGGAGGCCTTGACGGAGATTGAGGCGAGGGCCTTCCAGGCCTGCAGGCTGAAACGGATTGTCCTCCCGGAGGGTTTTAGGCGCATTGGATATTTCGCCTTTGCGTACTGCAAGAAGCTGGAAGAGGCCGTGCTTCCCGCCAGCGTGGAGGCCATTGACCCGAAGGCCTTCAACAAGTGCGCCAAGCTGACCATCCGCGCCCCGGAGGGGTCCTATGCCCAGCGGTTCGCCGGGGAGAACGGCATCCCCTTCCGGCCCCTGTAGGGCATATCCCCCCGGAGCGGCGCATAGGCTCCCAGGGGGAGGGGTGCGGCGTGCTGGGAGAGATTCAGTATCAGGCCGGAGGGGACGGCAGGCCCCATCGGACGGAGCGCTGGGGCCTGCCGGTCTGGCAGGTCCAGGTGCGGCCGGGTGGATGGCGGGAGAAGGGACGGCTTCGGGCGGCGGCCCGCCGCCTGGCCCGGCATGGGGTCCGGCGGGCCCTGGCTCCGCCGGAGTTCGCCCACTGGGCGCTGCTGCGGGAACAGGGCCTGCGGCCGGTGGACCCGGTCCCCTTTCTGCGGTTTTACGCCGGGGAGCTGGCGCTGGCGGCCCTGGTCCGGCGGGGCGTCCCGCCCCGGCTGGGGGCGGTGGCCCTCCGGGGGCGGCGGGCGGACCGGGACATGGTCCGGGCGGCGGAGTTCCTGTGCCCCAGGGTGCGGGCGCTGGCCATATCCGCCCCCCAGGGCGGGGCGGAGCTGGCGGACTGGCTGCGCCGGGAATACGGCGTTCCCGTGTGTCCCGACGGGCCGGAGGCCGGCGCGGCGGTGTGCTTTGACGGGGCCGCCTCCGCCGGGGGAGACTGGGAGCTGATTCTGGACGGCGTCCCCCGCCTGGCGGGCCTCCGCCCCAGGGCGGCGGACCTGGGGGCGGAGGGAGAAAATCTGTCCCTTTTGGCCGCTCTGTGGGAGACCGGACGGCTGAACGGCTTAGAATTTGCTTGACAGCCCGGCGGAAACTCACTATAATAACACACACTGCGTTATTGTCGCTGTTTATATTTTGGAAGCCGGAAGCGGCCGCTTCCGGCTTCCCTTTGGAAAGGTGAGACGTTTATGGCGAAAGAGTTTAAGCTGACTCCGGAACGGCTGAAGG
The DNA here is from genome assembly GCA_944387755.1 of uncultured Oscillospiraceae bacterium. The sequence goes on from CALXGC010000182.1 coordinate 11,380, forward strand.
AGCTTCAGGAGGAGCTGACCTATCTGAAAACCGTGCGGGAAAAAGAGGTGGCGGAGCTGATTAAAGAGGCCCGCTCCTTCGGCGACCTGAGCGAGAACAGCGAGTACGACGAAGCCAAAACAGAACAGGGCAAGCTCTACTCCCGCATCGCGGAGGTGGAGAACATCCTGGAGAACTCCGTGGTCATCGAGGAGAGCGCCGACGACGGCGGAAACTATATCCGCCTGGGCTCCACCGTGACGGTGCTGGACAAGGAGTTCGACGAGGAGCTGACCTATAAAATTGTGGGCTCTCAGGAGGCCGACCCCATGAACGGCGTCATCTCCGAGGAGTCCCCCTTCGGCCGCGCCCTGCTGGGCAAGACGGCGGACGACGAGGTGACGGTGGACGCCCCCTCCGGTCCCGTGGAGTATAAAATTTTGAAGGTGGAGCGCTGACAGAGCGGCAGAGAGAACAGATACAGGAGGAAACCCCATGGCAGAACAGAAAAACAGCGCTCCCCAGGAGGAGAACCTGTCCCAGCTGACCAAAATCCGCCGGGACAAGCTCAGAGAGCTCCAGGAGAGCGGAAACGATCCCTTCCAGATTACCAAGTACACGGTGGATAACGACTCCGCCAACATCAAGGCCAACTTCGACGCCCTGGAGGGCTCTCAGGTGTCCATCGCCGGCCGGCTCATGTCCAAGCGGGGCATGGGCAAGGTGTCCTTCTGCGATTTGCAGGACAAGTCCGGCCGCATCCAGCTCTACGCCCGGAGGGACGAGATGGACGAGGCGGAGTACAGCCGCTTCAAAAAGTTCGATATCGGCGACATTGTGGGGGTCAAGGGCGTGGTCTTCCGCACCCAGCGGGGAGAGATGTCCGTGCGGGTGGAGACCGTCACCCTGCTGAGCAAGTCCCTGCTGCCCCTGCCGGAGAAGTTCCACGGCCTGACCAACACCGAGCTGCGCTACCGCCAGCGGTATGTGGACCTGATTGTCAACCCGGAGGTGAAGCGCACCTTCGTGCTCCGCTCCAAGTTTGTCAAGCATGTCCGGGACTTTCTGGACAACCGGGGGTACATGGAGGTAGAGACGCCGGTATTGAACACCATCTCCGGCGGCGCCACCGCCCGGCCCTTCATCACCCACCACAACACCCTGGACATCGACATGTATCTCCGCATTGCCACCGAGCTGCCCCTGAAGCGGCTTATTGTGGGCGGCATGGACCGGGTGTATGAGATCGGCCGCATCTTCCGCAACGAGGGCATGGACCCCAAGCACAACCCGGAGTTCACCAC
>CALXGC010000183.1 GCA_944387755.1 uncultured Oscillospiraceae bacterium
ACCTGCTGCGTCCCCAGGACGGCAGCCCGGTCACCATCCCCACGCAGGATATGATCCTGGGCGCCTACTACCTCACCTTTGAGCGGGAGGAAGAGGGCACCGGACACTGCTTCGCCGACAAGGACGAGGCCATGCTGGCCTATGATGCGGGGGTGGTCACCCTCCACTCCCCCATCAAGGTCCGCCTGTCCAAGGAGATCGACGGTGTCACCCAGTATAAGCTGGTGAGCACCACTGTGGGCCGGCTGATTTATAACGAGTCCATCCCCCAGGATCTGGGCTTTGTGGACCGCTCCGACCCGGAGAAGATGTTCGAGCCTGAAATCAACTTTGTGGTGGGTAAGAAACAGCTGGGCCAGATCATCGACCGGTGTATCTCCAAGCACGGCTTTACGGTAGCCGCCGGAGTGCTGGACGCCATTAAGGATTTGGGCTACCACTACTCCACCATCGGCTCCCTGACCGTGGCCATCGCCGATATGACGGTACCTCAGAAGAAGTACGAACTCATCGGCGAGACCGAAAAGGAGATTGTCAAGATCGACCGCCAGTACCGCCGCGGTCTCATCACCAACGACGAGCGCTACCGCCTGTCCGTGGAGGCCTGGGACGACACCACCAAGAAGGTGACCACCGCCCTTCAGGAGTCCATGGACCGCTACAACCCCATCTTCATGATGGCCGACTCCGGCGCCCGCGGCTCCATGGCCCAGATCCGTCAGCTGGCCGGCATGCGCGGCCTGATGGCCGACACCTCCGGCCGCACCATCGAGATCCCTATCAAGTCCAACTTCCGTGAGGGTCTGTCCGTGCTGGAGTACTTCATCTCCTCCCGAGGCGCCCGAAAGGGCATGGCCGACACCGCCCTGCGTACCGCCGACTCGGGTTATCTGACCCGCCGTCTGGTGGATGTGTCCCAGGAGGTCATTATCCGGGAGGACGACTGCGGCACCAACGACGGCATCGAGGTCAGTGAGATCGAAGAGCACGGCCAGGTCATTGAGACCTTCGCCGAGCGCGTCCACGGCCGCTATCCCACGGATGACATTGTGGACCCCCAGACCGGCGAGGTCCTGTTTACCAAGGACACCATGCTCCGCAAGGACGATGCCAAGACCCTGGAGGCTCACGGCATCCACGCGGTGAAGATCCGCTCCGTGCTCACCTGCCGGGCCCGCAGCGGCGTGTGCTCCAAGTGCTACGGCATCAACCTGGCCATTGGCGAGCCTGTGGGTGCCGGCGAGGCGGTGGGCATCATTGCCGCCCAGTCCATCGGGGAACCGGGCACCCAGCTGACCATGCGTACGTTCCACACCGGCGGCGTGGCCGGCGGCGACATCACCCAGGGTCTGCCCCGAGTGGAAGAGCTGTTTGAGGCCCGCAAGCCCAAGAAGATGGCCCAGCTGGCTGAGATTGGCGGCCGGGTAACCATCGAGGAGACCAAGCGCAACGTCATGTGCAACGTGACCATCACCGCCGATGACGGCGAGGTGGTAACCTATGCCCTGCCCTATTCCGCCGGTCTCCGGGTGAAGGACGGCGACGTAGTGGAGAAGGGCTTCCAGCTCACGGAGGGCGCCCTGTCTCCCCACGATGTGCTCCGCATTTGCGGACTGTCTGAGTGCCACAACTATCTGATCCGCGAGGTGCAGAAGGTGTACCGCCAGCAAGGCGTGGACACCAACGACAAGCACATTGAGGTTATTATCCGCCAGATGATGCGGAAGGTGCGGGTGGAGGATGCCGGAGATTCCGACCTTCTGTCCGGCTCCACCATCGACATTGTCGAGTTCCTGGATGCTGAGGCTGAGATCGAAAAGCGCATCGCCGCCGGCGAGAAAAACGCCGAGGGCGAGGAACTGCGTAAGCCTACCTGTACCCGCATCCTCATGGGTATTACAAAGGCCTCTCTGGCTACGGACTCCTGGATGTCCGCGGCCTCCTTCCAGGAGACCACCAAGGTTCTTACCGAGGCGGCCATCCGCGGCAAGGTGGATCACCTGCGCGGCCTGAAGGAGAACGTCATCATCGGTAAGCTGATCCCTGCCGGCTCCGGCCTGACTCAGTACCGGAAGTTCGACACCATCGACGACGAGGGCAATCTGACCGGAAAGAAGTCCGGCGCCATTGTGACCGACGCGCTGGAAGCTCCCGCTGACGAGGAGCAGGACACGGCCGAAGAAGACTCCCTCTTTGAAGAGGGCGCAATCACTCTGGAGAGCCCGCAGCCGCTGGAGGATGACAACCAGGCTCCGGTTCTATAAGCGTCCTGAATATACTGCAAACGGGCGGACCATGGATGATTCCATGGTCCGCTTTTCATCCGGCCATTGGTCTGTATATTGAGGTGTGTTCTTCCACCCCAGATTGCATTCTGTTTTGTAATGTTGTGCAAAAAATATTGTAACAGCACAAAATTTGCAGAAATATTATGTTTTTTTCTCGAAAAAAGCGAGATTTTTCCCGCTGCATAAAAATACATACAGGTTGAACAAAAGTCTCGGCCGGAAGCTGGCAAAGAACCGTCGTTGCATCCATTGACGGTTTGGAGACGCAGGCGTAGGATTGGTTATAGAAAGAAAGGGGTGAGCGTATATGGTAGAAGTCGTCACGGTGCTCGGTATGCTCGCAGTCCTGTGCGGTATGATGTGGGCATTTCAGGCGGAGAATCTGCGGCTGGGCCATCATCACGAGTAAGCTCAGTGTAGCGTCAGACAGGCCGGAGGCTCTGAACGGGAGCGTTTCCGGCCTTATTTTTACCAAAAAGGATCGGAGCTCTAAAAGAGCTCCGATCCTTTTTCGGTTTCATTTTGGTTATTTGGGAAGGTCCGCCACCATTTCCTTCATCCGCTTCAGGCCCTCTTTGATATTGTCCTCCGAGGTGGCGTAGGAGATCCGGACATACTTGCCAGTCTGGTCGTCCAGGCCCACTGCGGGGACGGTAGCCACATATTTCTCCTCCAGCAGCTTGGTAGAGAACTCCATGCTGGTCATGCCCAGGGCAGACACATCCACCAGGATATAGAACGCGCCGTAGGGCTTCACATAGGTCAGACCGGGAATCTCGTCCAACAGCTGCATAATGAGCTTCCGGCGGCTGGCGAAAGCGGCGATCATCTCTTCCACCTGCTTTTTGGTGTTGTCCGTCTCCATGGCTTCAGCCAGAGCCACCTGAATAAAGGTAGGGGAGCAGGTGGTGGAGTACTGGTGGGTGCGCAGGATATGGCCCGCCAGAGATTTGTCCGTGGCAATATATCCGATGCGCCAGCCGGTCATGGCGAAGGTCTTGGAAAAGCCGCTGACGATGATGGAGTGGTCCTTCATGCCGGGGAAGGAGGCAATGGAGTAGAACTTCGCCCCATCGTAGACCAAACGGCTGTAAATCTCATCGGAGAGAATGAGGAAGTTGTTCTCCACAGCCAGGCGGCACAGCTCTGCCAGGTCCGAGTGGCTGAACACCGCTCCAGTGGGGTTGCTGGGACTGTTGAGCACCAGCATCTTGGTTTTCTCGCTGATAGCGGCCTTCACCGCCTCCAGGTCCACCTGGAACCCCTTCTCCAGGTCGGGCACCATGGGGATGGGGATAAACTTGGCGCCGCACATGTGGATGAGGCTCTTGTAGGAGACAAACGCGGGGGTCAGCACAATGACCTCGTCCCCCTCGTCCACGAAGGACAAGATGGTGTTGTTCAACGCTTCCGCGGCGCTGCTGGTCACCAGGATCTCGGTCTCCGGGTCGTACTCCACGCCGGTCTCCCGCTGGATATAGCCCTTGAGCACCTTCCGCAGGGCGGGGTAGCCCCGGTTGGAGGTATAGTGGCTCTCATTGTTGGTGATAGCCCGGATGGCGGCCTCCTTGATGTCGGAGGGGGTATCAAAATCAGGCTCGCCGGCGCTGAAGGGGATGACGTTCTTCCCCTGGCCCCGCAGGGCGGTGGCACGGTCCAGGATAGTACGGATCAGGGAGGGCTCCACTTTTTC
>CALXGC010000184.1 GCA_944387755.1 uncultured Oscillospiraceae bacterium
GAAGAAGGCCCGCGGCACCTGCCACATCGCCATGGGCAACGGCTTCTACTATGGCCAGCCCGCCCGCTCCACCGTCCACATCGACATGGTCCAGTACAACCCCACCGTCATCTTCGACGAGGGCACCTCCGAAGAGGTCGTCGTCGTCAAGGACGGCAAGGTCGTCTGCCTGGGCGACAAGTAAATCCGGCTCCGGGGCGGGGGCCGGCGGCCTCCCGCCCCTCTTCACACGCCCCATACAACACAGCGTAAACAGAAAGGAAGTCACCTGTATCGGACAACTGAATTAGGAGGATGAACTATGAAAAAGTTACTGGCTCTGTCTCTTGCGTGCGCCCTCTCCCTGACTCTGCTCTCCGGCTGCGGCGGCGGCGATGAGGGAGGCGGCAGCGCCGCTTCCGGCTCCGGCGGCTCCGGCGGGGGCGGCGGGACCTCCCAGACCCTCACCATGGGCACCGGCTCCAGCGGCGGCACCTACTACGCCCTGGGCGGCGTGATGGCCACCGCCATGGAGCACCGCCTGGACGGCATCACCATCTCCCCCCAGGCCAGCGGCGCGTCTGTGGAGAATATGAACATGATTAACGCCGGCGAGTTCGACATGGGCATCGCCATGAACGCCACCGCCGTGCTGGCCCACGAGGGCAAGGACGCCTTTGAGGGCAACGCCGTCACCAACGTGCGGGCCATCGGCGTGGTGTACCACGAGGTCTATCAGATTGTGGCCGCCGCCTCCACCGGCGCCCACAACGTGGAGGACCTGGCCGGCCTGAAGATCGCCGTGGGTCCCGCCGGCTCCGGCACCATCGACTGCACCCAGGCGGTGCTGTCCGCCGCCGGCCTGAGCATGGACGATATCGAGCCCCAGAACGACAGCTTCGGCGACGCGTCCACCAAAATGCAGGACGGCCACATTGACGCGGCCTGCAACACCCTGACGGTCCCCGCCTCCAGCATTCAGGAAATGCTCACCGCCATGGACCTGAACTACATCAACATCAGCGACGAGATTCTGGCCACCATCCAGGAGACCCAGCCCTACTACTCCCGGTACGTCATCCCCGCCGGCACCTATGATCGCCAGACGGAGGACATCAACACCATCACCTGCGAGGCCGTGCTCTACTGCCGGGCCGACCTGGACGAGGAGACCGTCTATCAGGTGACGAAGGCCTTCTACGAGAGCGCCGACGACATCAAGGCCGGCCACACCGCCGGTAAGGATATCAGCCTGGAGGGCGCCCTCAACGGCGTCACCACCCCCGTGCATCCCGGCGCCGCCAAGTACTATGAGGAGATGGGCATCGAGGTCGATCCCAGCCTGATTATCGACTGAGCAGACAGCGGCTGAACCACCGAACGGAACCTCCAGAACCACTGAACGCGGGGGGCGGCAAAGCAAGCTTGATTTGCCGCCCCCCCTTTTAGCAGGCGGCAGGTTCAGAAAGGAGGCCCTTGCATGAGTGAGGAAAAGAAAGTCAGTACAAAAATTGTAGACGGTATGGAGGTCCTGGACGAAGCGGAACTCATGGAAAAATACGACCGTGAGTCCAAGTACCGCCATCTGGAAGGCATTCCCCGCGCCATCGTCTTTATCATCGGCGTATCCTGGTCCCTGTTCCACCTGTACACCGGCCTGTTCGGCGTCTTCCCCTCCACCCTGCAGCGCGCGCCCCACCTGGCTGCGGCCATGGTGCTGGCCTACCTGCTCTACCCCATCGGGGGCAAGGCGGGCAAGACCATCCCCATCTGGGACTGGATTCTCTGCGGTCTGTCCTTCTTCTGCGGCGCGTACCATGTGTTCAACTATGAGGCCCTGCTTCTCCGGGCCGGTCTGTACACCCAGATGGACCAGATCGTCAGTATCATCGCCATCATCCTCCTGCTGGAGGCGGCCCGCCGGGTGGTGGGACCCATCATTGTCGGACTGGGCATCTTCTTCCTGCTGTACGCCGTCTTCGGAGAGTACTTCCCCGGATTCCTGGCCCACGGCGGACTGAGCCTGAAGCGGGTGGTGTGCTTTGAGTTCCTGGGCACCGAGGGCATCCTGGGCACCCCCATCTATGTGTCCTCGTCCTTCATCTATCTGTTCCTGATTTTCGCAACGTTCCTGAAGGCCAGCGGCGTAGGCGACTGGATGACCGGTATGGCCATGGGCGCCTGCGGCGGCGCTGCCGGCGGCCCCGCGAAAGCGGCCGTCATTGCCAGTGCCCTGGAGGGCACCGTCAGCGGCAGCTCCGTAGCCAACACCGTGGGCTCCGGCTCCATCACCATCCCCCTGATGAAGAAAACCGGCTACCGGCCGGAATTTGCCGGCGCGGTAGAGGCGGCCGCCTCCACCGGCGGACAGATTATGCCCCCCATCATGGGCGCGGCGGCCTTCATTATGACGGAGTATGTGGGCGTGCCCTATAACACCATCGCCTTTGCCGCCGTCATCCCCGCCATTTTGTACTTCACCGGCATCTACGCCAACGTGCACTTCGAGGCCATGCGGAAGGGCCTGCTGGGCGTGCCCAAGGACCAGCGCCCCAGCGTCTCCCACCTGATGAAGACCGGCTGGTATAAGATCGCCCCCCTGCTGATTATCATCTTCCTGCTGGGCAGCGGACGCTCTGTTATGTACTCCGCCCTGTTCGGCATCGTGGCCTGCATGATCATCTGGGTCATCAACATTTTCACCAGCGGCGAGAAGTTCAACCCCGTGGAGTTCGCCAAGATGTTCATCCTCACCCTGGAGGAGACCGCCCGCGGCGCCATCTCTGTGGTTCTGGCCTGCGGCTGCGCCGGCATCATTGTGGGCAGCATCACCATGACCGGTCTGGGCCTGAAGCTGGCCGGCGGCATCGTGGACCTGTCCGGCGGACACCTTATGGCCACCCTGGTGCTCACCATGCTGTGCTGCATCTTCCTGGGTCTGGGCCTCCCCACCACCGCCAACTACATCATCCAGGCCACCATCACCGCCCCCGCTCTGGTGGAGCTGGGTATCCCCGCTCTGGCGGCCCATATGTTCGTGTTCTACTTCGGCATCGTGGCCGACATCACTCCCCTGGTGGGTCTGGCCGCCATTGCCGGCGCCGGTATTGCAGGCGCCAGCACCATCAAAACGGGACTCAACGCCTCGCGATTGGGCATCTCGGCCTATGTGGCTCCCTACGTCTTTGTCCTAAACCCGGTGCTGCTCTTAATTAACACACAGGATTGGAGCACACCCATGTTTATCCTCATGATTCTGGAGGCCGCCATTATCACCATTGTGGGCATGGTGTGCCTGGCCATGGGCCTGTCCGGCTACTGCGTCATGCCGTGCAGCGTCCTGGAACGGGCCATCCTCATTGCCGGCGGTATCTTCATGGTTATGCCCTACACCTGGAGCGACATCCTCGGCATCGCCATCCTGGTCATCATGATCGTCCAGCAGAAGCTGCGCAAGCGCAAAGCGACGCCCGCCGCCGCTTAGCCTTGTCTTTCATAGACCATCCAACCGGAAAACGGACCCTGTCTCACCACAGACAGGGTCCGTTTTCCACGCATTGTATATTTAAAATTACAAAACAAAAGACCCCCGTACTATGTACAGGGGTCTTTGGTACGGCTGGAGGGATTCGAACCCGCGACCTTTTGGTTCGTAGCCAAACACTCTATCCAACTGAGCTACAGCCGCAACTGCATGTCCCAGGGGCCTTGCTCCTGACGACTTTGATAGTATAGCACATGCGCCGTCTTTTGGCAAGTATTTTTTCAAATTTTTCTTGAATTTTTTTCTTGCAATTTTTTGCACACCGTCTATGATAAATTTAAGAAAAAATCAGGAAAGAAGGGTTTTTATGCTCCGATTTGAGTGCGACTACAGCGAGGGGGCCCATCCCCGGATTTTGAACCGTCTGCTGGAAACCAATCTGGAACAGTCCCCCGGTTACGGCATGGATGAGCACTGCCGGCGGGCCAAGGCGCTGATTTGCCAGACCTGCCGGACGCCCGGCGCGGCGGTGGAATTTCTCACCGGCGGTACCCAGACCAATCAAATTGTGATCGCCTCTCTCCTGCGGCCCTACCAGGGTGTGCTCTGTGCTGACGGCGGCCACATCAACGTCCATGAGACGGGGGCGGTGGAGGCCGCCGGTCACAAGGTCCTCCCTCTCCCCAGCCGGGACGGAAAAATCACCGCCGCACAGATTGAGGCGGCCTATACGGCCCACTGGAACGACCCGGTGCATGAGCACACCGTCCAGCCCGGCATGGTCTACCTCTCCCAGCCCACAGAGTTGGGCACGCTGTACTCCCTGGAGGAGCTGTCCGCCATCAGCGCCGTCTGCCGGCGCCGCGGCCTCCCGCTGTATATCGACGGGGCCCGGTGCGGCTATGGACTGGCCGCTCCGGACAACGACGTCACGCTCCCTGAACTGGCCCGTCTCAGCGACGTGTTCTACATCGGCGGAACAAAGGTGGGCGCCCTCCTGGGGGAGGCCGTGGTCTTTCCCAATCCCCGCCTCTGCCGCGACTTCCGGTACATGATTAAGCGCATGGGCGGTATGCTGGCCAAGGGCCGCCTGCTGGGCATTCAGTTTGAGACGCTCTTTGAGGACGGACTGTACTTCCAGCTCGGCCAACATGCGGTGGAGCTGGCCCTGCGCATCCGGGACGCCTTCCTGGCCGCCGGGGTGGAGCTGGCCGTCCCCTCCTCCACCAACCAGCAGTTCCCCATTCTCACCAGGGCCCAGCGGGATGCCCTGGCGGAGCGCTGCGTCTTCACCCACTGGTCCGACCTGGACGGAGACCGGGCTGTGGTCCGCTTCTGCACCAGCTGGGCCACCCAGCCGGAGGCTGTGGACCAGCTCTGCCGGGATATCCGGGCGATATGTTCCTTTAAAGACGCATATTGATCCCCTTTCACAAGGGGGGCGCACATTGTGCGCCCGCTGGACAGGCCAAACCGGCGGACGATTTACGGGCGCGGCCGCAAGGGCCGCCCCTACGGCAACAACGGACGTGTGTGGGGCGCGACGACCCGGCGCGCCCGCGCGCCGCCCGCCGCCCTTTCACAAGGGGGCTGTAGGGGCACATTGTGCGCTCACTGGACGGGTCAAACGGCGGACGTATCCATGGGACGCGACGGCGCGGAGCCCTCAACTGAATGACATTGGTCAGCCGCCCAGGTAGGCTTTTTTAATCTCCGGGCTCTCAATGAGCTCCGCGCCGGTGCCGGTGGTGACAATGCGCCCGGTCTCCAGCACATAGCCCCGGTGGGCCACGGAGAGGGCCATCTGGGCGTTCTGCTCCACCAGGAGGATGGTGGAGCCGTTTTTGTTCAGATTTTGAATGATCTCAAAGATCTGCTCCACCAGGATGGGGGCCAGGCCCATGGAGGGCTCGTCCAGCATCAGCAGCCGGGGGTGAGACATGAGGGCCCGGCCCATGGCCAGCATCTGCTGCTCGCCGCCGGAGAGTGTACCGGCCACCTGGCGGCGGCGCTCCTTCAGCCGGGGAAAGAGCGCATAGACCATCTCCAGGTCCTTGGGCACCCCGGCGGGGGGCTGGGTATAGGCCCCCATCTCCAGGTTCTCCTCCACGGACATCTGCAAAAAGACCCGGCGGCCCTCCGGAACCTGGGCCAGGCCGTGGGCAACCAGCTTGTCCGCCCGGACATTGCTGATGTTGTGTCCCTCAAAGGTAATGCTGCCGCTCTTGGAGCGCAGCAGGCCGGAGATGGTCTGCAGCGTGGTGGTCTTACCCGCGCCGTTGGCTCCGATGAGGGTGACAATCTCCCCCTCGTCCACGTGGAAGGAGATGTCCTTGATGGCGTGGATGGCCCCGTAGTAGACGTTGATGCCCTCTACATTCAGAAGCGTTCCCATGGCCTTACCCCTCCTTCTTCTTGCCCAGGTAGGCCTCGATGACCACCGGGTTGTTCTTGATCTCGTCCGGGGTGCCCTTGGCGATGATTTGGCCGAAGTTGAGCACCGCGATGCCCTCGCAGATGCCCATGACCAGGCTCATGTCGTGCTCGATGAGCAGGATGGCGATGCCGAAGGTGTCCCGGATTTTCACAATGTTCTCCATGAGCTCGGCGGTCTCCGAGGGGTTCATGCCCGCCGCCGGCTCGTCCAGCAGCAGCAGGCTGGGGTTGGTGGCCAGGGCACGGACAATCTCCAGCTTCCGCTGGGCGCCGTAGGGCAGGGAACCGGCCTTGTACTTGGCCAGGTAGCTCATATCGAAGATGGACAGCAGCTCCAGAGCCCGGTCGTGGGCAACCTTCTCCTCCCGCCAGTAGGCGGGCAGGCGGAAGATGCCGCTCCACATGCCGTAGCCGATGTGGTTGTGCAGCCCCAGCTTCACGTTGTCCTCCACCGTCAGGTTGTTGAACAGGCGGATATTTTGGAAGGTACGGGCGATGCCGGCCTTGTTCACCTGGACGGTGCTCATGTTGTGGGTGTCCACGCCGTCCAGCAGAATGGTCCCCCGGGTGGGCTGATAGACCTTGGTGAGCAGGTTGAAGACGGTGGTCTTGCCCGCGCCGTTGGGGCCGATGAGGCCGGCGATCTCCGTGCGGCCGATGGCGATGTTGAAATCCTTTACGGCGGACAGGCCGCCGAAGTCAATGCCCAGGTGCTGGCACTCCAGGATGGGGCTCTTGTCGATGTCCCGCTCCGGAATTTTATTGACGCTGGGGATGGGCACCAGCTTGACGGGCTCCTTGGGAATCCGGCTCATTTCTGGCCGCCTCCTTTCTTCTCTTTCGCCTCGTGGGCCTGCTCCCGGCGGCGGGCGATGAAGTTCCACAGGGCGGGGTTATTGGTGGCCAGCATAACCAGAATCAGCACAATGGCGTACACCAGCATACGGTAATCCGCAAACTGCCGCAGCGCCTCCGGCAGGATGGTCAGGGCGGAGGCGGCAATGACAGAGCCCCACATGTTGCCCAGGCCGCCCAGCACCACAAAGACCAGAATCAGAATGGACGTGTTGAAGTCAAACTTTGTGGCGGTGAACGTCACCTGGCAGCAGCCGTACAGGGTACCGGCGGCCCCCGCCAGGGCGGCGGAGGTGACGAAGGCAATCATTTTATACTTGGTGACGCTGATGCCCACGCTCTCGGCGGCGATGCGGTTGTCGCGGGCGGCCATAATGGCCCGGCCGGTGCGGCTGTTCACCAGATTGAAGATGATGAACAGCGTCACCAGCACCAGCACCACGCCCATGGTGAAGGTGGAGATGCGCGCCGTGTTGGTCACGCCGATGGGGCCCTGAATCAGCTCCACGCCCCCCTCTGCCAGCTGGTTCTTGTCGGTGAGGAAGCTGAACTGGAAGCCGTTTTCATCCAGGCCCAGGTAGATGTTGGTCACTAAGCTCTTGATAATCTCCCCGAAGGCCAGGGTGACAATGGCCAGGTAGTCGCCGTTGAGGCGGAGCACCGGGATGCCGATCAGGAAGCCGAAGACCCCGGCGAACAGGGCGCCCAGCAGCATGGCCAGGGCCAGGCGCAGGGGGGCGCTCTCCACCGTGCCCTGGAGGGCGGCGGCCGCGGAGGCGCCGGCAAAGGCGCCGATGCTCATAAAGCCCGCATGGCCCAGGGACAGCTCGCCGGAGATGCCCACCACCAGGTTCAGCGCCAGGGCCATGGTGACATAGGCGCAGATGGGGATCAGCTGCCCCTCCAGCACGGAGCCCACGCCCCCCTCCCGGAAGGTGCGCAGAAGCTGAATGACGATATAGGCCGCAATCACCAGGCCATAGGTAAACAGGCTGGTGCGGGTGGACTTTTTCATCTGTAAGATTCGGTTCATGGTTCCACCCTCCTTACACTTTCTCCTGGACCATCCTGCCCAGCAGGCCCGCCGGCTTCACCAGCAGCACCACGATGAGCACGGCGAAGACGATGGCGTTCTGAAGCTGGGTGGAGATATAGGCCCCGGCGAAGATCTCAATGACGCCCAGCAGCAGCCCGCCCAGCAGCGCGCCGGGGATGGAGCCGATGCCCCCAAACACCGCGGCGGTGAAGGCCTTGATGCCCGGCATGGAGCCGGTGGTGGGGGTCAGGGTGGGATAGGCGGACATGTACAGCACGCCGGCCACCGCCGCCAGCGCGGAGCCGATGGCAAAGGTCAGAGAGATGGTGGCGTTGACGTTGATGCCCATAAGCTGAGCCGCCCCCTTGTCCTCCGACACCGCCCGCATGGCCTTGCCCAGCTTGGTGCGGCTGGTGAAGAAGGTCAGCACCAGCATGATGATAATACAGACCGCAATGGTCAGCAGGGTAATATACTTAATGGACAGCGGTCCCACCGCCAGGCTCCCCCGCCCCGTCACCGGAGTGAACACCTTGGGGTTGGAGGACCAGAGCAGCAGCGCCGCATTCTGCAAAAAATAGCTCACGCCGATGGCGGTAATCAGCACCGCCAGGGAGGTGGCCTGCCGCAGGGGCTTGTAGGCCAGGCGCTCGATGACCACGCCCAGCACCGTGCACACCGCCATGGCCAGCAGAGTACCGGCTATGGCGGGCACCGCCGTGGCCGCCGCGGAGCCCTCCGGGAAATAGCCGGACAGGCCGCTCATGGCGAAGAAGCAGATGTAGCCGCCCACCATGATGACGTCGCCGTGGGCGAAGTTCAGCATTTTCGCAATGCCGTAGACCATGGTGTAGCCCAGGGCGATGATGGCGTACACGCTGCCCAGACTCAGGCCCTGGATCAGATAGCTTAGAATAATGGTCGGATCCATAGTTTAATTCCTTTCCCCTTCTTCCGGGGCACACCGGAAAAAAGCCGGCCGGTCCGGCCGCTTTCCGGTGTGTCCCCTCTCTCTTCGGCCCGCCGGCAGGGGGCGGCCCTTTCGGCCGCCCCCGCCGGCGGAGCAGGACGTTTAGTCCATGCCCACGTAAGCGCCGTTCTCGATGATCATACCCTTGGGGGCCTTGGACACCGCGCCAGTGTTGTCCCAGGTGATGCCCTGGCCGTCGCCGGTGAGGCCGGTGAAGGTGATGCCCGGCGTCACCAGGTTGCCGGCCTCGTCGTACTCGCCGCCGAAGGCCACAATCAGGGCGTCGTTGATCTCCTCCGCAGTCATGTCGGGGGTGCAGCCGGCGGTCTCCAGCGCCTGCTTCAGGGCGTAGATGCAGTCATAGCCGTCGGCGGCAAACTGGTTGGGAGTCTCGCCGTAGCGGTCCTCATACTCGGTGACGAAGGCCACGGTGGCCGCGTCGGTGGCGTCGGCGTTGAAGGGGGTCAGCAGCATGACGCCCTCGGCCAGAGCGGGGTCAAAGCCGTCCATGGTCAGGATGCCGTCCATGCCGTCCACGCCGAAGAACTTGGGGGTGAAGCCCATGGAGTCGGCCTGGGCCAGAATCAGGGAGGCGGGTTCATAGTAGATGGGCAGGAAGATCAGGTCGGCGCCCTTCTGCTGGGCGTCGGTGAGCTGAACGGTGAAGTCGGACTTGGTGTCATCGGTGAAGGTGGAGTTGCCCACCACGTTCAGGCCCAGCCGCTCCGCCTCGGCCACGAACTGCTCCTGGATGCCGGTGGAGTAGGGATCGTCGTTCTTCCAGATGATGTAGATGCTCTCGCCCAGGCTCTGCTCAGAGATATACTGGGCGGAGGCCAGGCCCTGGTTGGGGTCGGAGAAGCACATCTGGTACACGTTGTCCTTGTCCTGAATGACGCTGGGGGAGGAGGCGGAGGGGGTCAGGGCGAAGATGCGGTCCTCAAAGTTATAGGCGGAGGTGGCGATGCCGGGCTGGGTGGTGACGGAGCCCAGGGAGATCTGCATTCCCCACTCCTTCAGGGTGTTATAGGCGTTGACGGCGGTCTCCGCCACGTTCTGGTCGTCCTCATAGCGCAGATCGAACTGGATGTCGCCGCCGGCCTCGTTGATCTCATCCACGGCAATCTGGGCGCCGTGGTAGGCGGCCATGCCGTAGATGGCGGCGCCGCCGGTGAGGGGGCCCGTGCCGCCCACCTTGAAGGCCGCCCCGGTGGGCGCCACCGTGGAGGCGCTTCCGGCGCTGGAGGCGTCCCCGGCAGCGCTGGAGCCGCCCGCGCTGGAGCCGCCGGAGCTGTCCCCGCCGCCGCAGGCGGCCAGAGACAGCGTCATGGCCGCAGCCATGGCAAAGGCAAGAAACTTTTTGCTGTTCATGTCATTTTACTCCTTTTTTCAGATTTCTTTGACCGCGGCCAAAACCGGACGCGGAATATAAAAAAGCGGCTTCGCTCCCAGGAACGAAGCCGCCTTTTTATCCTTTACAGGACTGGCTGCATTCCCTTCGGAGCCCCGGCCCGGCCAATCCGGGCCAGAATAATCAGCGCCGCCCATACCAGCTCCGCCGCCAGAAAAGCAAAAATGGACACCATGGCGGTGTCCAGAATCCGGGCGTCAGCGCAGGCAGAAGCCGCCTCTGCCCCGCAGCGGACAGAAGCATTTTCAGAGTTGCTCCGCACAGCGGACGGAAAACGCTCTCTCATGGGGACGGCTCCTTTCTGCACAAAATTTTTACTGGTATTTTGTCTTATTTTAAAACACCCCTCTCCATTCGTCAATGGTCGTTTCCCACAGAATCCCGGAGAGGGGTTTTTCATTTCATGTCCGTTCTATACAGAAATTTGTCCGTCCAGGGCGGTCAGACCCGGTTCTAGCCGTGGGACTCCGCCCAGCTCTTCCCCGCCCTGGTCTCCGCCGCCAGGGGGACGGACAGGGGGAACACCCCCTCCATCTCCTCCTGGAGGAGGGCGCACACCTGCTCCCGCTCCTCCTCCGGGCACTCCACGATGAGCTCGTCATGGACCTGGAGGACCAGCTCTCCCCGGAGTCCCTCACGTTTCAGCCGGCTGCGCACCCGGAGCATGGCCAGCTTGATGATGTCGGCGGCCGTGCCCTGGATGGGCATGTTCAGGGCAACCCGCTCCCCGAAGGACCGGGTGTTGAAGTTGGAGGACTTCAGCTCCGGCAGCCAGCGGCGGCGGCCCATCAGGGTGGACACATAGCCGTCCTGTTTGGCCTGCTCCACCACGCGGTCCATATAGGCCCGCACGCCGGGGTAGGTGGCAAAATATTTGTCCATATAGGCCTTGGCCTCCGCCACGGTGACGCCGGTGTCCTGGCTGAGGGAGAAGGCGGAGATGCCGTAGACGATGCCGAAGTTCACCGCCTTGGCCCGGCGGCGCATCTCGTGGGTGACGTGCTCCGGCTCCACCCCGAAGACCTGGGCGGCGGTGACGGTGTGAAAATCCCGGCCGGAGCGGAAAGCCGCAATCATCTTCTCATCCCCGGCCATGTGGGCCAGCAGCCGCAGCTCAATCTGGGAGTAGTCCGCGTCCACCAGGACCCGGCCCTCCCCCGCCACGAACATCTTCCGCAGCTCCGCCCCCAGAGGGGTGCGGATGGGAATGTTCTGCAGGTTGGGCTCGGCGGAGCTCAGCCGCCCGGTGGCGGTGACGGTGTTCTGGAAGCAGGTGTGAATGCGCCCGTCCGCTCCAATCACCTTCCCCAGGCCGTCCGCATAGGTGGACTTCAGCTTGGCAAGCTGGCGGTAGTCCAAAATCTGCCCGACAATGGGGTGTTTTCCCCGGAGCTTTTCCAGCACCTCCGCGTTGGTGGAGTAGCCCGTCTTGGTCTTCTTCACCGGGGGCAGGCCCAGCTGCTCAAAGAGGAGGCGGCCCAGCTGCTGGGTGGAGTTGATGTTAAATTCCTCCCCGGCCAGGCTGTAGATGGCGGCCTGGGTCCTCTCGATGCCCTGGGAGAGCATCTCCCCAAAGGCCGCCAGGGCCCCCCGGTCCACCAGCACCCCGGCCTTCTCCATCTCCGCCAGTACCGGACACAGGGGGAGCTCCACTTCGCGGTACAGCCTGTCCAGGCCCAGCTCCTCCAGGCGCCTGGCCAGGGTCTTCCGCAGCGCGCCGATGAGGGCGGTATGGGACATAAGGGCCCCCATGGGCTCCGCCGGGCCGGCCAGCGGGCCGAAGGCCCCCTCCTCCAGATAGGTCCTGGCCTTGGGGAATGCGTGGTTATAATAGGTGAGGCCCAGCTTCTCCAGGTCATAGCTGCCGTCGGTGGGGGCCAGGAGATAGGCGGCGACCTCCGTATCAAAGACAATGCCGCCGGGCGCAATGCCCTCGTCCAGCAGTTTTTTCCACAGCTCCTTGGAGCCGTGGACCACCTTTTTAATCTCCGGGCCGAACAGGGCGTTTAAGCCCCTGTTATAGCCCTCCAGCCGGTCTGCAAACAGCAGGGCGGCCTGGCCGCCCCACTCCACGCACACCCCGTCCAGGGTGGGCAGGGCCAGCACATTTACCTCCTCCAGGGTCTTCCAGAGGGCCAGCAGCTCCTCCAGCCGCGCCCCGGTCTCCACAACCTCGCTCTCACAGGTCCCGGAGACGGCCTGTTCCTCCTGGACGGCCCCCTCCCCCTGGGGCGCGGCGAGGTGAAACTTGTCGATGAGCTTGGCAAACTCCAAATCCAAAAACAGCTGATACAAAACCGGCCCGTTGGGCTCCCTGCGCAGGTTGTCCTCCGGCCGGAACGCGATGGGGGCGCTGGTGCGGATCGTGGCCAGGTCATAGGACATCCGGGCCTGCTCCTCCCCCTCTGTGAGCTTCTTAATCACACCGGGCTTTGCGGGGACGCCGGGGGCCATCTCAATGTCCGGCAGGGCGGCGTACAGGGCGTCAATGGACCCATACCGCTGGATGAGGGCCATGGCGGTCTTCTCCCCCACCCCCTTCACGCCGGGAATGTTGTCGCTGGAGTCCCCCATGAGGGCCTTCAGGTCAATGATGTGGATGGGGTCGAAGCCGTACTCTGTCCGAAAAGCTTCCGGTGTCATGTCCCTGGTGGTGGTGCGGACCATGCGGGTGGACACCAGCTTCACGGTGGTCTGCTCCGTCACCAGCTGGAGGGAGTCCTTGTCTCCGGTGACGACGGCGGTCTCCCACCCGGCGGCGGCGTCCTTCACGGCGATTGTCCCCAGCAGGTCGTCCGCCTCCCAGCCGTCCAGCTCGTACATGGGGACGTTCATGGCCCGCAGCACGTCCTTCAGCAGGGGGAGCTGGCTGGCCAGCTCTTCGGGCATTCCCTTCCGGGTGGCCTTGTACCCCTCATAGGCCAGGTGGCGGAAGGTGGGGGCCTTCCGGTCGAAGGCGACGCACAGCGCGTCGGGCTTCTCCTCGTCCAGCAGCTTGAGCAGGATATTCAGAAACCCGAAAATGGCGTTGGTGGGCTGGCCGGACCGGGTGGCCAGCGTCTGACTCACCCCGTAAAAGGCCCGGTTGACGATGGAGTTGCCGTCCAGGACCATCAATTTTTTCATAAATCCTCCCGTCTCCGGCTCCGCCGGGGTAACGTCATATTTTTTATAGTATATCAGGTTTCCCAAAACAGAACAAGAGAAAACGTTCCGGTCAACGGACGTATCCGCGGGGCGCGGCGGGCTGGAGACGCTGTTAAGCATAGAAGATACCTATACCATCTATCATTGATGTAACCCGCTCCGGACTTGATGATGATACGCTCAACAAGCAAATTGAAAAATTGTTCAGTCGTGTTGAAACAGGTTGGGTTAAAGAAATCGTTATCATTTACAACGGGACAATCGTGCGAGTAGTGAGAAGGACATAAAAAAGCCGGCACACCATCTCGCCCTTCAAAGAAGGGGTCGTGGACAGCGACCGGCTTGTATTTATGATATATCACAGGTTTATATGAAAGGCTCTGTCACAACAAATGGTTGATTTTTGACGAGAAATAGCGTATAATAATAGTAAGAAACAGTACCACCGAAGGAGGTAATTGGATATGCCTACTATCAAAGACGCATTAGATATTATCGG